>JBDHXA010000015.1:0-43068 GCA_039810485.1 Chlorobiota bacterium
GACGCTCTTCTATGCTCTTGCGGTTCGGTATATGACCGCGCAAGTCCTTGCTATTGCCTCGCTTTCGGTATTTCTTGCGCGCATGGCGAAGATGCTGGTAAAGCGTGCCTGACGCTTTCTTGTCCTACCATATATATTGATAAATACGCTCATGACTGATGCTTTTACCGATACGCAAAAGATCGTGTGAAATCTGTTCTGGACTCAAGTCGAAACATAGTTAATCCTCTACAATAGAGAGCAGCTCACCTTTGAATTTGAGGGCTTTGCCTTGTCGCCTGTTGCGCTCTTGATATTTCGATTGTGCTTGCTTATGCCTATAGCCTCTTTCGCCTTTATTGCGGCGCAATTCACGACTGAGAGTAGAAGCTGAAACGCCAATATTTGCTGCAATGGTTCGTAATGAAACTTTATTTCTATGCATGATTTCAATTTCGTATCTTTGCTCTTGCGTTAGGTGTGTATAGCCGCTGGGCATATTGTGCTCCGTTTGTGATAAACTCGTCGTTGGGTTGTTGAACTATGACACTTAAACCAACTCTTTATTTATTTCATCCGTTGCACTTCACTGTTGAATCTGCGCTTATAGAAAGAGAAGGATTTCCTAATAATAGGAACGAAGATTCTGCTAAAATTCATTCATTCGTTTTAGCATCCGTTGCTGCGTACTTTCCATTTCATACGAAAACCGTATTTTTGCCGATAATTACATAAATAATTTACTGACAGTTGTTCTTCATTAGAAGCCATAATCTTATGTATACAACTCCCCATTTAGTTCTGCCACAAATTCCTGATCTTCATAAATTAGACGTTTATATTGCCAATGGCGGATATCAACAGTATCGCAAAGCTCTTAAAATGACTTCCGATGAAGTAATTGACCTTGTAAAGCGTTCTGGATTGCGCGGACGTGGCGGCGCATGCTTTTCTACTGGAATGAAATGGAGTTTTATGCCCAAAGGTACTGATAAAATCAAATATTTAGCGATAAATGGAGATGAATCAGAGCCGGGCTCATTCAAAGATCGGCAAATTTTTGAATTTAACCCGCATCAATTAATCGAAGGAATTTTGATTGCAGGCTATGCTATGGGCATTACGAAAGCATACATTTATATTCGAGGCGAATATCATAAATGGGTGCGCCTGATGGAAGAGGCAGTTGATGAAGCCAGACGGCGCAACTATATTGGAAGCGGAATGAAACAGACTTTCGGTTCTGATTATACGCTTGACATTATAGTTCACAAAGGCGCTGGAGCATATATTTGCGGAGAAGAAACAGCTCTTATGAATTCTCTCGAAGGCGATCGCGGCTATCCCCGTTTTAAACCTCCATTTCCTGCTAACAAAGGTCTTTGGGGAATGCCGACAACTATTAACAATGTAGAAACATTGGCTACTGTGCCTGCAATATTTGCAATAGGACCCGAAGTATACAGCAAGATTGGCGCTCCGAAACATCCCGGCACTTTGCTTTATGGAGTTAGCGGCCACGTGAACAAGCCCGGCGTTTATGAATTGCCTTCAGGAACATTGCTGACAGACATTATTTTTCAACATTGCGGCGGAGTGCCCGGTAATAAAAAAATAAAAGCTGTGATACCCGGCGGCAGTTCAATGCCTCCATTGCGCGGTGACGAAATAGAAGGCGTAATGATGGACAATGAATCACTTAAGGCATACAACACATATATCGGCACAGGCGGCATAATGGTCATGGATGAAGACACCGATATTCCTAAAATCTTACTACGCATTACACGATTTTATCACCATGAATCATGCGGTCAATGCACGCCATGCCGCGAAGGATGCGGCTGGATGGAGAAGATATTGCGGCGCATCGTAAAGCGAGAAGCAACTTCTAATGATCTTGATTTGCTTTTTAATGTTGCTGCAAACATTGATGGCAATACTATTTGCGCTCTTGGAGATGCGGCAGCGTGGCCGGTCAAAGGTTTTTTATCAAAATTCCGCAGTGAATTCGAAGCGTGCGTCCAACCAAATCGCGAATTCTTATCTCTCAATGTCGCTCATGGCCGCAGGCAGTCGGCAGAGACCTTGATAGAAGCCCAGTGATCTTATGCCTTGTAAAAGTAAATAGTAATTAATATTCTGTATTGTCGCAATACGTAAAAAATATATAATATCTTGCATCGCCAATACTTTATTAAAACGTTTATGCTGTGATTAGCGTATTTTTGAAAAAATAACCTATCTTCGACATTGCAGTTATGCAGCGTTATAACATAAACTGCAAAATCAACAATGTTATTTAATATTGGATGTCACTTTTTTACTATAGATTATATTCAATTAATTGCGTTGTCTGAAAATCAGAACATTCCTAATTCTATGATATTTAGCCATATCAAGGCATTTTTATTCAATTAATCAGAGGTTTCGTATGAATTTTACCAAATTAACAAAAGCACTTGCTTTCGTTGCCGTAGCTGCATTGATAGCTGTCGGCTGCGAGAAAAAAACTGAGGAGCCGGCACCTCCGCCACCTCCGCCACCTATTGCTGAACCTGCGCCGCCACCACCACCTGCTCCAACGATAGACAGCGTTGCAATTAAGGACTCTATTGCTAAAGCTGAAGCTGCCGCAAAAGCCGAAACAGAGTCAAAAAAGAAAAATGCGACAGGAATAAAAAAGAAAGCAGAAGTAAAAACAGAGAAAAGTGAAAGCGGCGTTACAAATGTTCAAAAAAGAACAGGGCGCGAGACAGAACAAACTCCCAAAGATTCTCCGGTTGAAAACGTGCAAAAACGCAAATCAAGAGAATGATAATCAAGGATAATAAAAAATGGCTGCCTTAGAAGGCAGCCATTTTTTATTGGCAAATAGTAAAAATTACCGTGTAATTTGCTGTCTTGCAACACGATCTTTCTCAATTCTATCTAATGGTGCAACTAATGCATAAGGAACATTGGGCAAGGTTTGATACGAAACTTCCACTTCTATATACTTATCATTGCCTGTGCCTTGCACAAATCCTGTACCGCTTGATTTAACCAATACTTTTGCAAAATTAACATTTTGCGCATCTACTTTTGACCGAACAACAAAACCATACCCTTTTGTTTGATCGGGAACGGTAGAAAGATCTTTAAGGTTCTCTTGGAATCCAGCAGAAGGTGCAACATTTAAGGCCTGTACGTCATACACATCGTCAAGAGTATTTACACCTAAATAATCGCGACCTATTGCTACTATTTTTGCTGACTTTCCATTTGGAAAAGAATAATTATTATCAACATAGCCGCTCACTCCAGGTGATCCAACCAAAGATTTGCCATCTTTATCATCAAAGCATATATCCCATTTGTCGCCTTGATCAATTTTTAATACGGAAGCTAAACTGAATGACAGACCGCTTCCATTTGTAGAACTCTTTGATGAGTAGAGCTTGTATGTGCCTGTAAGACGTTTTGCAGGTGCCCACATTACCGTATCAGATGCAACACTCGAAGCTGTTCCATTATTTGCTTTAACGGTAAAAGAATACATCGTGCCTTCTGTCAATCCAGTAATATCAACAGAAGTGCCGGTAGAAACATCTTGTGTCATTGGCATGCTGCCCATTGTATAGCTGACAGTATAACTTGTTGGCACAGCACCAGTAGCAGGGGCCGCCCATTTTAAACCAACGGTAGTACTATTTCTTGATGTAGCCATCAAACCTGTTGGCGCATTGGGCGTAACAGGCGGATTAACCGGATTGTTGTTTTCATTACAACCAACAATGCCGAGCGCAATAATCACCATGCCGGCAAGTGTAAGTTTTGTAAAACGCATAGAGCAACTCCTTAAATTATATAAAAATAAACAGTAAAAAAGAAAGATTGACAGCAAAAATACGCCTTTTGGATATTCCGCTGACTATATTTTATAAAATTAACGACTACAATTATACCCCGGTTTACTTCCGAAGATTTTTATGATAATTTAACATCATAAGCGAAAAGTTCATTTTTCAATTTTCTTTTGCTTTCAGCGCAGTCAGCAGCTCGTCGAAGTCATTTTCTGACAAATAATAATGCTTGTTGCAGTATTGACATATCAACTCGTCTTGTCGTTTTCTTCGCATATCTAGCAACTCGCTTATTCCTAAAGACGAAAGCATTGTTTTAAATCTATCTATGGAGCATCTGCAGAAGAAATCAACCGGTGTAGAATTTACGATTTCGAAATCGCGGCCTATTGCTAAATGAATAATGTCATCGGCTTCTTTGCCTAAATATGCTAATTCCGAAAGTCGGGGCATTGCTGCCATCGCTTTTTCTATAGCATAAATATCCTCAGCTTCAACTCCCGGCATAGCTTGGGCAATTAATGCTCCTGCAAATGTTATAAGACCTTTCTTATCAAGCATAACATCAACTGCCACGGCAGAAGGAATTTGTTCTGAATAGGCCAAATATGCCGCTACTGTTTTTGCCGTTGATTCAGGCAGCATTGCAACAATACTTGTTATTGGTTCATATTTATTATAGAGAATTTTTGAAACTTTAAGCGTTCCGCTACCCAATGCCAATGAATCTTTATCAATGCTCGAACTAATTTCTGCATCATCAGCTAATTGAACGAATCCTCTCACTTCGCCAACTTGCAGCGACTCGGCAAACAATGAGCGAATTATTCCATCACAGTTGAATTGCAAAGAAATGCGTTCTTCGCCTTTTAGGAATGAGGCAAGAGCGGCGGCAATGGATAATCCTTGTCCTAAAAAATATGCTGAATAAGCGTCTAATTGATGTTTCTTCTGTCCATCTAGAGCCGAAGCAGTCGCATTTGTCACAACAATACGGAACTTTCCATCTCGCGTTAATGCGCGCGTAACTCTGTCGCGCCTCATAAAAGATGATGATTTGCTCATAATCAGAACTAATAGCTTGAAATAACTTCTATTGCCGTTTTGTTGGCGCAAAACTTGCTTGTTAGAAAAATCTGATTATTATTAACGATTTATTGTTTGTAATCGTGGAAAACATAATGAAATCGTTTTGTATATTCGTATGTAAAAATATTATTGACATAAGCCAAGCATCGTTAGCACTTGTAATTACAATAATCAGCATTGCCTTTTTATCTGGTTGTGCCAGCGCAGTGCGCTACTCTTCGCGAAATGAAGCCGCTCGAGAAAATTTCAAACCTGCAACTGTAATGTCTCATCAGACAAAAGACAATAAACCTAAAAATTCTAATACGCTGTCTTTATTTACAAATTCTGACTTTCCAATTTCTTCTGTTCAGCAAAATTTGCTTGACACGGCAATGCGTTTTCTCGGAACATCATATTGCTATGGCGGGAATGGTCCGCAATGCATTGATTGTTCTGGCTTTACTTCGCAAGTATTTGGAATGTGCGGCTTTGTGTTGCCTCGCACTGCTCAGCTTCAGTCATTTATTGGCCGCGAGATTCCTCCAAAAGAAGCAGCTATAGGAGATTTGGTCTTTTTCTCTTTCAATAATCGTACTATCGAGCATGTAGGAATTTATGCAGGCAATGGCTCGATAATTCATGCTTCAAAATCCAAGGGCGTAGTTATGCAGCAAATTGACGGCTCGGGACTTTTATCAGGCCTTTTTAGCATTCGACGCGTAATCGGTTCTATGTAGCGAATGTCTCCAAAAAATCTACACAAAACATTATCTTCAATCGTCTCATAATTCACTAAACTTTAATAAGTTTGTGATAGTATTACTAACTTTTTTATTAGGAATGCAACGTAATGGCACAACCTCTGCATATCACCGATGATAGTTTTACACGTGATGTTTTAGAATCTGCAAATCCAGTATTAGTTGATTTTTGGGCTACATGGTGTGGCCCATGCAGGCAAATTGCACCTATTTTAGACGATTTAGCCGAGGAATACAGCGGCAAAGCTATTATAGGCAAAATGGACGTGGACAATAATCCGCGCATCCCTACTGAATATGGCGTTCGATCACTGCCTTCGCTTCTTATTTTTAAGAACGGCAAATTGGTTGATACAATTGTCGGTGCAGCATCTCGCTCCTATATTGTCGGCCGTCTCGAAGCTGTTCTGAATTAATCTTTTTCCATTGCAGATATTATTTCAGAACCGCAGCCTATGGAACGACCTGCTCTTTTAACTGAATTTGAATTAGAGCGCTTAATACCAACAGAATTACCGGGATGGAACCGTCTCGGTAATTCGCTTGTTTTAGAGATTGGCACAGCAAGCTTTGCTTCTGCCGTAGGCATAATAAATGCAATTGCAATAACAGCCGAAGCAATGGATCATCATCCTGATATTTTGCTTTACGGCTGGAATAAACTGCGTGTTACGTGCAGCAGCCACGACTGTGGGGGACTAACCATGCTCGACATTGAGCTTGCAAGAAGAATTAATGGTCTTGGGTTCATCCTTTAGTCTAGGCATCATAGAATGCAAGAGTTTTTGTTTCAATATAATACAGCGCTCACATCTTATTTTTTCAACATTCTTTAATTATTATGATTTCTAGCATCAGCAATATTTCTGCTCGCGAAATATTAGACTCTCGCGGCAATCCCACGCTTGAAGTAGATGTTGTTCTTGAAGATGGCACGCTAGGCCGCACCGCTGTTCCTTCGGGCGCCAGCACCGGTGAGCACGAAGCATGCGAATTGCGCGATGATGATGGTCGCTATGCAGGCAAAGGCGTCCGGCGCGCAGTTCATAATGTAAACACTATAATAGCCGACGCTCTTGAGGGTTTGGCTCCAGATGACCAGCAGCAAATTGACGCTTTGCTTTGCGATCTTGACGATACGGAGAACAAATCAAATTTGGGCGCAAATGCAATTCTCGGCGTTTCTCTTGCCGTTGCAAAAGTGTCTGCAAGCTGGTATCGCATGCCTCTTTACCGTTATCTCGGCGGCATAAATGCACGAGTTATTCCGACTCCGATGATGAATATATTGAACGGTGGCCGACATGCCGACAATAATGTAGATATTCAAGAATTTATGATAATACCCGTAGGCGCGCCTACATTTTCCGAGGCATTGCGAATGGGCGCAGAAATATTTCACGCTTTAAAATCTGTGCTGAAAAAGCATGGCGGCTCTACTTCCGTAGGCGACGAAGGCGGCTTCGCACCTTCGCTCAAATCTAATGAAGAAGCTTTTGACGCTATTCTCGAAGCTACAGTGAAAGCAAATTACAATCCGGGCGAAGATATCTTGCTCGCAGTAGATGTAGCATCCAGCGAAATGATGCAAAACGGAGAATATGTATTCTATAAATCAACGAAAGAAATCTTTTCTGCCGAAAAAATGATACGCTGGTATGAAAATCTATGCAATCAATATCCAATTATTTCAATTGAAGACGGCATGGGCGAAAATGATTGGGATGGCTGGAAAGCAATGACAGAAGCATTAGGCGCGAGAGTGCAATTAGTCGGAGATGATTTGTTTGTTACTAATCCTAATTTCCTTGAACGCGGCATTAAAGAAGGCATTGCCAACTCCATCCTGATTAAAGTCAATCAAATAGGGACCTTGACAGAAACTCTCGACACAATACGTATGGCTCAGCTCAGCGGCTATCGAACCATTATTTCGCATCGTTCTGGCGAGACGGAAGATACTACAATAGCCGACATAGCTGTGGCAGTCAATGCCGGACAAATTAAGACCGGCGCGCCCAGTCGAAGCGATCGAACAGCTAAGTATAATCAACTGTTGCGAATAGAGGAAATGCTCGGTACAGCGGCTCTCTATGGAGGTCGCGAATCTTTGGATTGAGCATTAAACTTGCACAAAAGCAGGAGCTTCATTCATTGAACACATAATGGTTTCATCATTCTGGGAAAATACCGATGATAGTATTTGGCACTGACGGATGGCGCGGTTTGATTGCCCGCGATTTCACCTTCGACAATCTGCAATTAGTCGCCTTGGCAGTTGCAAATCACATAAAGCACATTGATTCAAAGAATCCATCGGTCGTTATCGGCTACGACACGCGGTTTCTGTCAAAGGAATTTGCTGAAGAAGCGGCAAAGGTAATAGCATCGAAGGGAATTATCGTCCATTTTACAAATAGCTGCTCATCAACGCCTCAAGTATCATATCACACCAAGCAAAAGGGTGCTGCACTCGGAATAGTGATAACAGCAAGTCATAATCCACCGCAATACAATGGTTTCAAAATAAAAGGAACATTCGGCGGACCTGCAAAGCCAGAACAAATCGCTGAAATTGAGCAAGAACTGTCTAAAATTTCTAATAAACAATCAAGATTTTCTCTTAAGAACATTGACGATTATATCAAGAATCGAACAATACGACATTTTGATGCAAAAGAGTCGTATCTAAGATATATTCGCAAAAAAATTGACATTGAAGCCATACGAAATGCCGGTTTTCGAATTCTTTATGACCCGATGTACGGCGCTGGAATTAACACTCTCGATCGATTGCTTCCCGATATTGTACAAATTCACAATGAATACAACCCATCTTTCGGCGAAATTGGACATCCAGAGCCAATTGCCTCTAATTTGCGTTCGCTTTCTGAACATGTGCTCGCCGAAAAATTTGAAGTTGGCTTAGCTACTGACGGTGATGCAGACCGGCTCGGTGCTGTTGATGAGAATGGTGCTTTTGTCGACTCTCACCGCATTTTTATGCTTTTATTGAAATATCTGTATGAAGATAAGAAAAAGCGCGGCGCAGTCGTAAAAACTGTGTCATTAACTTCGATGGTTGAAGCTTATTGCGCAAAAAAGAAGCTCAAGCTATACCAAACGCCAGTCGGCTTCAAGTATACTGCTAAGTTAATGACCGAGCATAAAATCATAATAGGAGGAGAAGAATCCGGCGGTCTTGGAACATGCCTGCATATTCCAGAACGCGACGGTATTTTTAATGGATTGCTGCTGCTGGAAATGATGGCTGTCAGAAAAAAATCATTAAAGGAATTATGCAATGATTTAGACAAAGAATTTGGTCATCACCGGTATATGCGTCGCGACGTGCATGTAACAGAAGCACAAAAAAAGACCATATTAGCCGCATGTGCCAAAGGTTTGACAAAAGTTGGGCGCAATATAGTAACCGCAACAGACACTCTTGACGGCTATAAATTTTACTTTGACAATGCTTGGCTTCTTATTCGTGCTTCTGGCACAGAACCGCTTATACGCTTTTATGCTGAAGCCGAATCGAATGTGCGAGTCAATGAAATACTTGATGACAGTATGAAAATTCACTAACTTAACTGCAAAACTTTACTACTATCGAATATTATAATGGAAAACGAAAAGCAAACGACCAAACGACGAATAAGCGATAAGTTACTCTCTGAGCGAAAAGTATTCTTATGGGGGCAAGTTGACGACATTTCAGCGCGCTACGTAATTGATCGGCTTTTGTATCTTGATGCAATAGAACAGAATAAAGACATAACATTTTATATTAACAGTCCCGGCGGCTATGTTACAAGCGGAATGGCAATTTACGATGCTATAAAAGCGCTAAGATCGCCTGTTGCCACTGTGTGCATGGGACTTGCTGCCTCTATGGGCTCTATTCTGCTTTCCGTAGGCGAAAAAGGCAAGCGTTGGGTTTTTCCCAACGGGAAAATAATGATTCACCAGCCAAGTGGAGGCGCACAAGGATTATCGGCCGATATCGAAATACAAGCGCGGGAAATTATAAAAACCAAAGAGCTCGGAGCTCGCATACTCGCAGAAAATTGCGGACAATCTTTTGAGAAAATTATGAAAGATTTTGACCGCGATTACTGGCTTAATGCAACCGAAGCCATCGAATACGGAATTGTTGATAAAATAGTAGAAAAACTGCCTTAATCAATAACAATTCCATTAGTACATTATAAAAAAGCGCTTATGAATAAAAATCATACAGCGCTTTTTTGTTGCCATGCCGATATTTTTTCTACTCTTTAAGAGAGCCGGCGGTCAATCCTTCAATAATTCTCTTGTGGAAAACCAAAAACAGCAATAATATAGGAAGAGCCGAAATGCTTGCGCCCGCCATTAAATGTCCCCAATCTATTGATTGTTTCCCTATATAAAAGGCAAGTCCAACAGGAAGAGTTCTGAATTGCGCGTCATTTGTGAATAAAAAAGGATATAAAAACGAGTTCCAATTCATTAAAAAAGTGTATATGGCTAACACCGTTAAAATTGGACGACAAAGCGGCGCAACAACAAGAAAAAGGATGCGCCATTCTCCGGCGCCATCCATACGAGCTGCATCTTCGATATCCAAAGGAAGCTGCATAATGTGCTGACGAATTATAAAAATGCCGAATGGCGTTACAAGCCATGGAATAATAAGCGCATACCAACTGTCAATCCAGCCAAATTGCACCATAATTCGATAAAGAGGAATCATAAGCATTTGCTGCGGCAGCATTAATACGCCAAGCACACTCGCAAAAATTATTTTTTTTCCCCAAAATGAGCGACGGGCAAGCGCATAGCCGGTCATTAAACAAAAAACTACATTTCCGGCGGTTACAATTCCGCCCACAATAATAGAATTGAGAAAATATCGGCCAAAATCGTCTGTTTGCAAGGCATCTATATAATTCGTTAAAGAATAGGAAGCAAACACTAAATCTGCAAAAGAATTATATGTTTCTGGATGTTCATGCATTGACATTAGTGCCATCCACAATAAAGGAAAAATCATTCCAACAGCGACGGAAGCCAACAAGATATGTATAAAAATAGTTTTACCTGCGTTCATATTTAGCATCTACCTTATACATATCAATCACTTATCGCAATATTTTTCATAATAGCATTTTTCCATGCGCTCCAGCTCTTCTATAGTATTTATACCGTTAAGTTCATCAGGATCATCGGCTATTATGGCATTGCATTCTATATTTTTTTGTCGAAGAACTGCTATTACATCTGTCAAGTAATACTCGCGCTGCGCATTATTATTGCCAATTTCGTGCAATGCATCAAATAGTTCATGAGATTTCACAATATAAATCCCCGAATTAACTTCAGGAATTTCTGCCTCTTCACTTGAAGCGTCTCTATCTTCAACTATTCTTAGGAATTTTTTGTCGGAAGATCGTACTATGCGTCCATAACCTTTTGGATTGTCAAGCATTGCCGTAAGAACAGAAGCTGCCGCAGGCGGCTTGCTGTTATGATGTTTTTCTATAAAGCTTTTAATAGCGGCAGCTCTTAAAAGCGGCACATCTCCGGAAAGAATCAATACGTTGCCCTTGAATGATACCAATAATGGCTCGGCTTGCAATACAGCGTGACCCGTGCCAAGCTGATCTATTTGTTCGACAAAATCGAGCATTCCAGAAAATTCTTTATTTGCATATTCTATTATACTTTCTTTTTGATGTCCAATTATCACGATTATCTTTTTAGCTCCAATTCTCTTTACTTGCTCAAGCACATGACCTATAAGCGGCGTACCGGCCAATTTTGTCATAACTTTGGGAACATCAGGATTATTCATCCGTTTGCCTTTTCCGGCTGCTAAAATAACAACTGCCAATTCTGAACTGAAATTGTCTCTAACCATACTTTCTTGCGAAATATCGTATTTCTAAAATGTAATAATTATCTTAATGTTTACTCAACATTTGCTGGTTGTTCTTTTTTTAAAATCGCTCCTAAAATCAGCGTAATGATTAATCCTCCAATTATTGCTCCAATAAACGCAAAGACAGCCATCATTGTAGGCGAAAACATGAATTGCATCATATTTATTGCTATGTCTGCTTGCTCTTCAGGAACGCCTTTGATCAACATTTGCTGGCGCTGATAGTCCGTCATTGCCACAGAAAAATTTGGATTGATAAACAAGATGAATACAACTTGCACAATAGCTCCAAGAATTCCTTGTATCAGCGATATGATTATTCCAGATTTGACACATTGTCCATACGAAATGTACCCTTTGTAATCTTTATCGCGCTTATCCTTTATTGCAAAGAATAATCCGGCAATAGGTATGGCATAAGCCAGCCACATAATTGTATTCAGATATTCAATATACTTGTCATGCAAGCCAGCTAAATCTACAGCAATCAGCCAAACAGCACTAGCTAATGCAATAATAACTCCGTATTTCAATTCTGTTTTCATAAACCGCCTTAAAAAAATATAAATTAAAATTTATTGATGTTATTTTTATTTGTTGAAATAACACTGTCAATAGGACGTCGCGGTCGGTCAACTAATCTTTTGAAATCTGTCGGCGTCATTCCGGTTGTTTTACGAAATTGATTGGATAGATGTTGCGAACTGCTATATCCTAAGCGATAGGCAATTTCGCTTAACGTTAATTGACCGTAAGCAAGCAATTCTTTTACGCGCTCTATCTTTTGCAATATCACAAATTTCTCTACGGTAATTCCTTCTATTGATGAGAATAACGAGCTTATTGAGCCGTAATCCATTGCCATTGTCTCAGATAGATATTTTGAGAACAGCAGAGTTTCAAGTTCGTCAGAATCGTTATGATGTATTTTGTTTATTATCAGTGATTTAATGCGTTCAGTCAGCATTTTTCTTCTGTCGTCAATCAATTCAAATCCGGCTTTATTAAGCAAATCGGCAATGAGCTGTTTATCCTCCGAAGAAAGCGCGCCTAATAAAGTAACTTCGCCTAAAACAACAGATATAGGATTAAATCCAGCATGTACTAGCTCTTCGCGAACAACCCGAACACAGCGATTGCACACCATATTCTTGACAGTAATTTTTTCAGTTTCTACAGCCATTATATTTTACCCTTTATCTTTTTCGGGAATATATTGCAAAAATATAGAATCATAAAGTTTTTAGCACTTTATTTTCATCAGGCGCAGTTGTTGCTTTGCAGATATTATCTTATGGTTAGCATAGCTGTTTACAAAAATTACCGTATATTTGCGCTCGCTTTTACTCGAAAATTGATTATTGGAAAGGTGCAGGAGTGGTTTAACTGGCACGCCTGGAAAGCGTGTGAACTCGAAAGGGTTCCGAGGGTTCGAATCCCTCCCTTTCCGCAAGAATTTGCAACGCTAAGACATTCTTTGTCTTGGCGTTTATTGTTATAAGCATATTCCAGGTTGGATTACATTTATCCTTTGATCGGCCATACTTTGAAATACGCCGATTTTGCGGTAATTTGCAAATATGGACAAAGTAATCATGGTTGATAACGATGCATTTAAGCAGACGGCTTTAGAAGATGCCGATACAATTCGTCATATACTCAATGGCGACACGAATGCTTTTCACATCATCGAAAAGAAATATCGCAGGTTGATTACATCGCTTATTCGCAAGATGATCCATAACGACCAAGACGTTGCGGATCTTGTACAGGAGGCATTCATAAAAGCATATACTGGCTTGAATTCATATCAGCCGGAATTGCCTTTTTCAGCTTGGCTTTATCGGATAGCATCCAATAATTGCATTGACTTTTTAAGAAAAAGACGAGTGCATACTATCTCGCTTGATCAGCCGATTTCCACCGAAGAAGGTGATATGACCATAGAAGTGCCTGATTCTTCTTTCCTTGCTGATTCACATATTCATGCTGCCGAGCGCAAGATCATATTGCAACAAGCACTCAATAATTTGCCGGAAAAATATCTGCGCGTTATGAAAATGCGTCATGAGGAAGAGTTAGAATATCAAGATATTGCCGATAAATTAGGACTGCCGCTCGGCACGGTAAAAGCATTGCTATTCCGAGCGCGAAAGCGAATGTATGAAGCACTTAAACATCATTCGGCACATTTTGAAGAATGAAAACACCAATTTTTCTCCGTCTTTATCTACCAAAATATTTTTCTACCGGCACTATCTTGCGTTTCTTTGTTGTTGCAGTTTTATGCGCACTTATTTTTTTGCTTGGCATAGCTCTTGTTAATCGCCTTATTCTCTCTCCGCCGGTTAATCCTGAAGTTCCAACAGAACTGCAGCGCACCGCTTCTGAGAAGATAATTCAACTTAATATCTTAAATGCCTCTGGGAGCCGTGGTTTAGCTGCAACTATGACTGATTATTTACGTGCGCGTGGATTCGATGTAGTCGAATTTGGCAATTATGACACATTGCTTGATAGGAGCATTGTGATTGACCGTGTTGATGATTCGGCTTCAACTGCACGAGTAGCTTACAGCATCGGAATAGCCGATACTCTTTGTCGACGCGAGGTGGATTCAACTCTCTATCTGCGGTGTACTATCATTATAGGAAAAGATTATCCATCTCTAAAACCATTTAGATGATGTTTTCAGAGGGCATTCATATCAATTGTAATCTACGTTAGTCAAAACAATGTTTCAATGCTGAAATTTGTCTTATTTAATTCCATTTGTTTTACACAATCTTAGCTGAACATAAAATTATATTTGCGAACGGCTTGCCACATATTCAGCTATAGTGCGATTCAGACCGTCTCTCAATGATATACTATACTTCCAGCCAAGAGTTGTTGCTTTGCTTACGTCAAGAACTTTGCGCTGAGTTCCATCTGGTTTCATGTTGTCAAATAGTACTTTTCCTTCATAACCAACTGCACGCCTTATATTTTCTGCAAGTTCCGCTATCGTTATATCACGACCGATTCCGATATTGACAATTTCTCCAATTTCGCTGGTTGAGCATTGTTCCATGAAAAACAGCGCAGCATTCGCTAAATCGTCCGCATGAAGAAATTCTCGCCTAACCGAACCGCTGCCCCATGCAGTTACAGCGTCTTCGGTAATTCCGATTTTTTCTAATACTTTTGCAATTTCTGCAAACACTGCGCGGGTGCCGATCTGTTTGTCAAGACCGCTTCCCAACGGCGCTAAGGAAATATCTTTTCGCAAGAAATATACATCCTTTTGACGCAACGCTTTGCCGAGCAACATTTTCCTAAGCAAAGCAGGAAATACATGCGATGTTTCCAAGTTATAATTATCATTTGTGCCGTATAAATTTGCAGGCATAAGTGATATTGCCTCAAATCCATACTGCTCGCGGTAATACCGGCAAAGCTTAAGAGCGGCTATTTTTGCAATTGCATACGGCTCATTGGTCTGCTCCAACGATCCAGTTAACAGCGAACCTTCTTCAATTGGCTGCTTTGACATTTTTGGATAGATGCAAGAGGAGCCAAGATTAATAATTTTTTTTACTCTTGCACGGTATGACTGTTCAATAACATTCGCAGCAATCATTAAATTGTCATATATAAATTCTGCCTTATACGTATTGTTTGCCATAATTCCGCCTACTTTTGCAGCAGCTAAAATAACATAATCGGGGCGTTCTCTTTGAAAAAAAACCTCAACATCCGATTGATTGCGCAAGTCAAGCTCAGCTCTGTTGCGCATAAGAATATTACTGTATCCGCTGCGTTGCAAACGCCGAACAATTGCCGAACCGACCATGCCGCGATGTCCGGCTACATAGATTTTATCGTCAAGATTCACTAATGTTAGAAATAGAAAATAATAACAGCAATAATTTATTAAATTGAATAAACGAATTAAGAGCCCACTCCGAAAAGTCGGGTAATATTTCAAGCCAAAGAAAACATAGTGTAATAGTACAGTTTTTACTCATTTTACAAGTGAAAAACGGCAAAAAAAAGTGACTTTTTCAGCTCTTTAAATGTATGTTTTTTGAAAATAGCGAATCTTTCGTCTGTAATTTTTATAAAACGTCCTTTTGGGAGTGGGCTCAATTATTCAATTTAGAATAAAAGCATTTGCTCCAAGCGTAGGAGAGTTAATTTACCGAAAAGAACAGCAGTCAATTGAATTAATTACTTTGCCTTTTTTCTGTAAGTTTTTTATATTCATTCAACATTATTCCCACAGAATCTTTCCAAGAAAAATTCTTTATTACAAATTGACGAGCTGCTGCTCCAAGTATTCGAGTTTGTTCCGGCTTAGTCATCAATTCGATCATTATTCGCGCAAAATCCTCTGGAGTATCGGCAAGAAACAACCCCTCCTCCGAACCGGCAGAAATGCCTTCTGCGGCCACAGTTGTTGCAACTACCGGCAATTCCATTGCCATAGCTTCGATTATTTTTATACGAATGCCGCTTCCCACAAAAAGCGGTGCAACATAGATGCCAGCTTTATTTAAAAATGGCTTAACATTTTCTACATAACCTTGTGCTTCTACACATTTTTTTCCTAAAAAATGTTGAGGCATATCCTTGCCCAGCAAGCGAAGCGAGGCTTCAGGAATTGACTTATGCACAAGAGGCAGCACTTTATCTATCAGCCAATCCACTCCTTCGACATTATGAATCCATTTATATGTTGTTGCCAAGATTGCTTCTCTTGTATTTCGCTGTATCATAGAATCAGATTGCCATTCGTCTGGCTGTATGCCTATTGAAGCGCAGATTATATTTGCGCTTGGCGCAATCTCTTGAGCTTCTGCCATGTTTGCGTCCGAAATTGCAAAACATATATCGGCTTTTGGAAAGAACTTTGCTTCACCTTGGCGCAACAGCCGCGCCTGCCTTTGTATATAGCTTCGTTTTAAGGAGCTAGTAAGCCGTTGTGCATATCTGTCCCAAATTTTACATTCAATGTTATGTAGACGCAATCCAATTGGAATTTTTTGAATTGATTGAGCAAAAATTGCTGCCGGCATCATTGCTGAATGGTCGGCGTGGATAACATCAAATTTTTTCTGCTGCAGAATACGATGTAGTGATTGTGTTATATCAGCACCTGTATGCTTCCAAAGATAGAGAGGAATGGGAAAAACAGCAGATAGAGCAATTCGGCCAATATTATTTTTTGTGGAATGTGAGCAATGAACCGACTTTGCATAAGGAACAACTAAAGATAGGGCATTCTCATCGGGTTTTTCGCCTAAAGTAAATAACGTAACCGATGCCCCGCTTCGCGCAAATTCTTTTGTGATATTGGCAATCCCAATTCGACCGCCGTCGTCGGCAGGAAAAGGAAATTGAGGTGATAATTGAAGTATATTCATCGTAAAGAAATGGTGCCGAACTTGCCATCAGATATAGTCAAGGTTATCATCGCTTTACACGCGCCCTGCGCAACGACTGAACAACTGAGTACGGCACCACCGAATGGCCAAAGTTCGTAAAATCGTAGTCGCGGTTGCCATGGAAATCAGATCCGCCCGTGCCGATAAGCCAATAATGGCTGGCAATATTCCGATAATATTGCTGCATATCAGGAGGATGCGATGGATGTACAACTTCAATTCCATCAAGACCATTTTCGACAAATGAGCTTACGATGTTTTGTGGCATTGCACCTGGATGAGCAAGCACTGCAATACCGCCGGCATTGTTAATGAGCTTTATACCTTGTTCTACGCTAAATAGTGGTTTTGGCTCAAAAGCTGGTTTACCTGGGTTTAAATATTTCTTAAATGCTTCTTTGTTGTCAGAAGATATGCCGTTGTCGACCATGACAGATGCTACATGCGGTCTGCCCACTGTTCCTATCCCCGCCTTTGTAAGAACTTCTTCAAACTCTATGCGTGAGTCATATTTGCGTAATTTTGCCACTATTCTCTCTGCACGGCGCTCGCGCTCAATTCTATAATTATTCAAATAGTGCTTTAACACTGCGTTTTCCGAGTCTAAACAATAGCCAAGCAAGTGAAAATCACGTCCATTTTCAAAGCAGCTTAATTCTATTCCCGGAACAAATTCAACACCTGTTTTAAGAGCATTCAATTCTGCTTCGTCATACGATGCAACGGTGTCGTGATCGGTGATGCTTAACGCAGCAAGTCCTTTTTCTACGGCTAATGCAAAAAGTTCATCTACAGTTTTAACGCCGTCGGAATGTATTGTATGCGTATGCAAATCTGCAATTGGCGAAATAGGTAATTCCATTGTACAACATAAATAATCGCAATATAATTTCTATGGCTATCTGAAATCGTCAATAAATATAAATAATCAATTTTAAATTTTGCATTTAAATGAAATTAAGTCCAAAGTACAAATTTATGCTATCGCACTTTAAAAGTGGCCATTGTAATAATTGCAAGCATAATAGCGATAATATAGAAGCGAACTACTATTTTTGATTCATGCCAGCCGGATTTTTCAAAATGATGATGCAAGGGCGACATCTTAAAAACTCTGCGACCTTCACCAAAACGTTTTTTTGTATACTTGAAATAGGCAACCTGCAGAATAACTGAAAGTGTTTCTGCGAAGAATATTCCTCCGACGATTGGCAGTAAAAATTCTTTTTTAATAAGAATGCATAGACAGCCGATTGCACCGCCAAGTGCCAAAGAACCAGTATCACCCATAAATACTTGTGCCGGATAGGAATTAAACCACAGAAAGCCCATTGCGGCGCCAACAAGAGCCGCACAAAATATTGCAAGCTCATCTGTGCCGCGCAAATGCATGATATTCAAATATGAAGCAAATGTTGCATTGCCACCGAAATATGCAATCACCGCAAGTGTTAGAGCGGCTATTCCGACAGTGCCGATGGACAGCCCGTCAAGTCCGTCAGTCAAATTAACTGCATTCGACGTTGCAGTAATTACGAATATTACCGTGGGTATATAAAGCCAGCCATAATCAAAGTTGATATTCTTGGCAAAGGGCACAGTAGTCAAAGTATGAATCGAGTCAAAGGCAGGCGAAAAAAAATCAGGAAAAAAATATATCGTACAGCCAACGAGCAGTCCAGACGCAACTTGCCCCACAATTTTGTAACGTCCAACCAGCCCTTTTGGCTTTTTCTTGATAACTTTAAGATAATCGTCTAAAAAACCTACGCCGCCAAGTATTGTCGTAGTTGCAACTATAAGAATTACATAAATATTTAAGATGTTAGCCCATAAAAGCGTTGGTATCAGCAGAGATGCAAGCACAATAAGCCCGCCCATAGTAGGAGTTCCCGCTTTCGACGAGTGATTTCCAGTATGTTCTAATTCCCTTTTTACCTGCTCACCGATTTGCCGCCGCTTTAATGCTTTTATTACAATTGGTCCAACTATAAAGCTTATAAGCAATGCAGAAATTGCTGCAGCCGCTGCGCGAAAAGTTACATACTGAAACACTCCAAAACCCGGAGTGTAAAAAACTGAGCGCAACCATTGTGCTAAATAATATATCATTATATCGTTGATTAGTAGAGATTTACTCGAATTAAAGCAATTATTGCCGCAACTGTGCGATTACTTCTTCCATCTTCATGCCACGCGATCCTTTTACCAGCAATACTGCATCATCTATTAACAATGATTCGATGAACTTTGCTGCTTCCTTTTTATCTTTTGAAATAACATTCTTTTTATTGACTGCGCTTGCAGAACTTTGCATCTCATTTCCTACTGCTATGACAATTTCGGCCAAAACTGAAGCAGATTCAAGTATTTCAACATGTTCGCCAGATGAATGTTCGCCAAGCTCCAGCATATCGCCTAACATTGCAATTTTCAAGCCCTTTGCTGGATATTGATTCAATGAGCGCAATGCTGACAATACTGATTCAGGATTTGCATTGTAACAATCATTGATTAATGTGAAATCTCGGAAACGCTCAATTGCCATGCGACCATAGCTAATGGCCTGCGGAGGATTAAATTCCTCTAAAGCTTCTGCAATCTCAGATGCATCCATGCCTAATGCAGCCGCAATTGCCGACGCAGCAACAGCATTGAGTATTGCCGATTCGCCGACAGTTTGCATATTTGCTTTACAGATATTGCCAGAAATATGAAGCGTTAAATTCGGTTGCAATGCACTATTGAATTTCGACTCGACATAAACATCGGCTTTAGATGATGTGCTATATGTGAAAATATTATGCAATGACTTGGAATACTTAGCCAGTCGCTCGTCGTCAAGATTAACCAAAGACAAACCGCCACTATCTTCTAACGCCGAGAACAAGGCAGTTTCCTCTTTTTCTACTCCGTCCAAATCTGCTAATTTTTCGAGATGCTCCTTGCCAATATTGGTAATCAATCCATGTGTTGGTCTTGTTATTCTACAGAGTTCAGCTATTTCACCAGGCTGATTTGTGCCAATTTCAATAACTGCGGCATCATGTCTATAATTGAGGCGTAATAGTGTTTGAGGAACGCCAATTCGATTATTAAAGTTTTTTTCTGTTTTAAGAACATTGTACTTGCGTCCCAAAACACAAGAAGCAAGATCTTTTGTAGAAGTTTTCCCAGCAGCTCCTCCAATTGCAACGATTGGGATATTAAAACGCAGGCGGTGATGCAAAGCAAGGTCACCAAGTGCTGTTAGCGTATCATCTACCAGCAATACAGGCCAATATGAGGGGAATTCTGTAACTCTTGAACGCTGCGCTATAACTACAGAAGCTCCTTTATCAAGTGC
This sequence comes from Chlorobiota bacterium, assembly GCA_039810485.1. Taxonomy (GTDB): domain Bacteria; phylum Bacteroidota; class Ignavibacteria; order Kapaibacteriales; family UBA961; genus JADZAA01. The sequence continues at coordinate 20,358 of JBDHXA010000015.1, forward strand.
ATTTTCAATAAAATCATGGCCATCATATACTTCGCCGACAAGTGCTACAAAAACATTGCCTGCGGTAACCATGCGAGAATCAGTGCAAACGCCTTCACAATCTTTGACAGATTTACTTTTTACTCCAAAAATGTGAAAGAAGTCGTCAGCCGAATACTCTGCACACATATTTTATTGAAACGAATTGATATATTCACAGTAAATGAATAGCAAAAATACCAAAAATCATAATGAACTGTTGATTTGCAATTTCACAAAATTTTACCGAGGATGCAAAAACATAAAGCATCGCAATTCAGCATTATTCCTTGTCTTTTATTTTTGCTTGTTTTGAAAAACCTAAAATTATTTTTGCTACGTATTTGCATAAAAAAACACATCAAGGAAGCGGTTTTGCTTATTTTTCCAAAAAACTTTGCTATCTTGCTTTTTACACAACAATATACAGATTTGGTTTCTTGTGGAAATTTACCTTGTCAGACACACTACTGTTACTGTAGAAAAAGGATTATGTTATGGACAAGCAGATATTGCGCTTGCTCCAACTTTTTTACAAGAAGCAGCCGACACAGCCAAACAAATTGCCGACAGACAAAATGCAGCGTATATTTCAAGCCCGTCGCGTAGATGCACTCAACTTGCAGAATTTCTTAGCAGGCGACCACCTATTACTGACCGCCGGCTTCTCGAACTGAATTTCGGACAATGGGAATTAAAACTTTGGGAAACACTTGACCAAGAGCAGCTTGACACATGGATAAACGATATTATTAACGTAAAGTGCCCTGGCGGTGAATCGTATGCCGATTTATATGGGCGCGTAATTGAGTTTTACTTGGAAACATTGCGAAAAAATCATCGCTCAGCGGTGATTTGCACTCACGCTGGCGTAATTCGTTGTATTTTGGCATATATTCTTGAAATGCCTTTGCAACGCGCATTTGACATTCGGCTAGCTTATGGCGGCGTAACAAAAATTAGCATTGATAATGATGTTATGAGCGTAGATTTTATTAATCGCATTTAGATTATAAAAGTTTCATTTCATTTAAGTTTTATATTATTATTTTTTTTCTTTTTCTTCATTGCATTCAATCATTTTGACTGTATAATAATTATCATTTTATCTTCATTCTGCAATGGCTTCAATCATATCTTCTGAATGTATAAAAGACGGCATGATACTACACGATCCTGTAATTAATAAAAATGGTCAAGTATTATTGGGCGCTGGGAAGGTTTTGAGCGTCAGCTTTCAAAGAATATTAAAGCTGTGGGGTATTGCCACTATTGTAATAGAATCTGATGATCAATCTAATGAAAGTTCAAAAGAAAAAATAACTTATTCCGTCGAAGCAATTGAACTAGCAAAAACAATAGTTGAACAAAAAATAAAATGGAAACCGTACAATACTTTTGAACAAGAGTTGATAGATATCGCCATTTCAATATATGTTAAAGAGGTGGCATAGATGATAAATTATGAAGATTTAATTGCAAATAATTTAACAATTCAAACTCTCCCAACAATTTTTACTCAGCTTAACGATACGATTTCCAATCCATTGTCTACAATTCAAGATGTAGTTAATATTATTAACAAAGATCAGACAAGCGTTGCCACTATAATAAAAATTATTAATTCACCTATCTATGGGCTTGTAACAAGAGTTGACACTGTTTCCAACGCCGTCTTTTATTTAGGTTTTAATGAAGTTAGAAATGTTATTTTGTCATTATCGGTATTGAATTTATTCAAAAATACTAAAGCGCTAAACTATTTTAATATTGTAGATCTATGGAAACATTCGATTGCTACGGCAGTAATCAGCAGATTAATTGCTCAAAAATGTAGAATAACCAACCTTGAAAATTACTTTATTGCAGGATTAATTCATGACATAGGAAAAGTTGTTCTGCTGAATATACTGCCTGAAGAGTACGCTAAAATGCTTAAGTATGTTACAGATAATAATTTTGAATTAAAAGATGTAGAAAGACAAAAATTAGGCATAACGCATGAAATAGCGGGCGAATATCTAAGCAAATTATGGAGATTGCCAGAATCTCTAAAATGCGTTATAAAATATCACTCATCTTTAGAATTTTCCACAGAATATCCACAGCTCATTGCATCAGTTCAATTGGCAGATATTCTTGCCCATATTCTCCGTTTGGGAAATTCAGGGAGATACAATGTACCGTGTCCCGACCAAATTCTATGGGAATACTTGCCTCTATCACAAGGCGACTTAACCAGATTGATTTCCGAAATTACTCCAATATACTCTGAATCCATATCTATATTACACATGGAAAGCAAATGATGGATAAATCGGAATATCAATTTTCCAAAAATACGGATATCAATATCATAATTGATAAAATGTATAATTTATACTCATCAATTACCGATAAGATACCGACAAGTTATTTTTTAACTCAATATATGCAAATAATAATGGATATAGATTATGTAAATTCTATATCAGTATTTTTATTCAGCAGAATTGATCATGATATTTATTTGTTCAAAAAACTTCCAGAAAATTATATTAATATCATTGATATTGACGCACTCATAGACGAAGGCATTATTGCAGAAACAATCGCTCTGGCAAAAGTAATTCCTTACAATAACAATATGCTGCTGATACCATTTCTTTCTGTTGACGGTATTAACGGCATCGCTGTTATTACTCTTGACCTAAGCGTTGAACTACTTGAAAATAGAATTGTCAAGCTGCTTTATATTGGAGCGCATAATATTGGAAATACTTTAGGTTATTTTTATAAGGCAGAAGACGAAAAAAAAAGTCGTGAAGTAGCAGATCAGATAATTGCTTCCAAAACTTTAGAACTGATTGAGGATAAGAATAAATTGCATAACCGCATTACCGAACTGACTACAAATCTTTCTATGGTGATACCGCATGAAATAAGAACTCCTATCAATCAAATTCTCGGCTCGACAAACATACTAAAAAAATATTTAAAAGTTATTGACAACGAACAAATAACAGATTTTTACGAGCTATTGGACGACATCGAATCATCTACTCAAAGATTAAAAAGAATTACCGAAAATTATATCTATTATGCTAACTTAATAATCATCTCTTTTAATATTGAGGAATTGCAAAAATTACAAAAATATTATATCGAAGGAGCCGATTCTATAGTATTCGAAGTTGTAATGAATAAAGCGATGTCCTACAACAGAGAGCAAGATGTTGAATTTTCTCTTGTAGAGGCATCATTGCAAATTGACGAAATATATTTTATTAAAATTATTGAAGAGATTATTGACAATGCCTTTAAATTTTCCGGGCACGGAACACATATCGCTGTCAAATCAGAAATCCAAGATAATTATTACAAAATAGTTATAAGCGACAAAGGCAAAGGATTAAGCAGAGAAGAGATAAAATCAATTAATCCATATTTACAACATAATCGGTCGGTGATTGAGCAACAAGGGTCAGGATTGGGATTATCTATTGTTTATAAACTGATCAGCATCCACAGCGGAAAGATAACTATAAATAGCGAACCTGGTTTATTTACAGAAGTTACTCTATCACTACCGCTTGCAGATTTAGACACAATAATTAACTTATAAAAAAGCAAATATACTTGCAAGTATAATTTAGAAATTAATTTATGACTTATGGTCTAAATATTCATAACTTGGTGGATATGATCACTTATAATATCATTCCGATAATATACATTTTCAAGGAATAAACCGGATGGAGGGGCAGTATGACTTGCAGGAATAACTGATTTTTTCTTCAAAAACATTCTCACATCTTCAACATTCAGCTTCTTACGTCCGACGCCTGCCATTACTCCAACCATTCTGCGCACCATATTCCACAAAAAATGCGATCCTATTATTCGGATAACAATCAAATCTCCATGTGTTGCTATTTTACAAGATTCAATTACAACTTTTGTTGATTTTTCTTCTGGATCATCGGAAGTAAATGAGCGAAAATCATGCATACCGACAAACTCTTCTGATGCTTGTTCAATTAGATTAACATCTAAGTTATCTTTAATCCACCATACGTAACGTTTCCCAAGTGCTGTTCGTCGCCTCGATATTTGATAGATATAACTGCGTGAAATAGCATCATGTCGCGCATGAAATCTCGAAGATGCTTTTTCAACGCGTTTCAATGCAATATCGGCAGGCAATTCATCATTAATTTTCATTCTAATAATATCCGGCGCAAGCATAGTTTGCACATCAAGATGCGCAACCTGCGCTAAAGCATGCACTCCCGCATCAGTGCGTCCCGAGCCATAAATTTCAAAATCGTTTGTATTTAAAGCAATACAGGTTGCTTTGTTTATTTCTCCTTGTATTGTTCGAGCATTTTTTTGCAGCTGCCAGCCAGAATATCGTGTTCCCTCATATTCAATTATCAGTTTAAAGCGCGACATTTGAAGATAGCTAAAAATTAACGTTGGCAATTATTCGATTGTAGAGGATTATACTTTATTTGCTATATAGTTAGCCTAATAGAAAATGAGGGCTTGCAATTGAATTATAAAAAAACCAATTAGCAAATGCCCTCATTATCATTTACTAAGGCAGAAACAGAAGAATCTTGCCTTTCAAAAATGCCGATTTTACTTATAAAAACAAATAACCTTTCGATAAAGTTTCGTTGTAATAATAATCATTGCAACCGAATAGTTTGTCCGGCTCTAAGGGATGTTGCCGAAAGATTCTTGTTCTTTTTTTGTAAAACGGTAATAGAAACACCAAATTTCTCAGCAATATCAGAGAGCGTGTCTCCTTTGCGCACTTTGTAATGCTTTGGCAATCGAATTGCATCGCGCGAAGGCGCTGCAGTGCTTCCTTTTGCTGATTGCGCGGTATAGATTTTAAGTTTATTTCCCGCAAGAATAATATTCTTTTTGATAGTAGGATTCCAAGTACGTATTTCATCTTCCTTGACGCCGTATAGACCTGCTATAATGCTAATATTTTCGCCGCGTTTAACTTTATGCGTTTTTATGATAGTGCCAAACGACGAAGTAACACGTGATTCGCGACGTTCTGAAGCTGCTTTCTCGGCTATTGCAGGAATTGATGCGCTAGGAATTTGAAGCAACATACCAGCTGTAAGCGTGCGTTTTTTACCAAGTTTATTTACTTTGCGCAGCACCTCAATCGAAACATCATAATCGTCTGCAATTTGAGCAAGGGTTTCGCTGCGGCGTACTTTATGTTGGGTAATACGCTCTATTGCAGTTGATTTTACAATTGCCGTATTAGTTGTTGCTGCAATTGAGTTTAAAGGTAAAGAAATCGTTATTCGACTGCCGGCTTTAACATTATCTTCAGAGGCAGGCATATTATTCCATGTGCGTAAATCTTGCACTTTAACTTCGTAGCGCCTCGCAATGCTATAAAGCGTTTCACCAGGCTTCACAAGATGCGAATTTTGAGTATTGTTGTTTTGTATAGTTGCTGATTGATTAACAGATGCCGCAACATTGTTTTGAGCCATATCTGTTTTCGTTGAAACTGCCGGTGATGCTGGTGAAGTTGAGACAATATCTGCTGAAGTAGATATTAAAGGCTGATCGGCTGATGCAATTAACGCTGGTTGTTCGCTGATTGGCACACGCAGTGTAATTCCTTTTTTAAGTTTTGATTTGTAGCCGGACAATTGATTAATTGCATTGAGCTCAGCTATGGTTACATTATATATGCGGGCAATTGCCGCCAATGTTTCTCCGCGTTTAACTTCATGAATAATCCAAGGGCGCTTTTCATCGTCAGTAAGTGTTGAAAAATATGATGCAAAAGCGTCGCGTGATTTTATTGGTATTTTTAAATTATATGACCCTTTTGATGATGGAGTGCAAACATTAACTAATTCTGGATTATACAACTTAAGGTCTTCAACGCTGATTTGAGCGCATTTTGCTAATGCTTTGATGCTTATAGGCTCGCTTACAGGAAATGTTACATATTGGTATTCTGGCTCATAATTTATTTCTGACGAAGTAAATCCGTAGGCCTCCGGGTTAAGAGCAATAAGAGTTGCGGCAATATACAATGGCACATAATTTCGTGTTTCTCGTGGAATTAGATCAATAATATCCCAAAACTTAGGATTCTCTAAGTTAGATTTTGCTATTGCACGCTTTACGCCATTAACTCCATAATTGTAGCTTGCCAAAGCGAGATGCCAATCGCCAAGTTCGTTGTAAAGATCGCGTAAATGGCGCATAGCTGCGCGGGTAGACTTTTCTGGGTCTCTGCGTTCATCCACCCACATATTAACCTGCAAATCATACATCTCGCCGGTAGATTGCATAAACTGCCATAATCCTACAGCTTTTGCACGAGACACCGCATTTGGATTAAGCGCACTTTCTATCATTGACAAGTAAATAATTTCTTCCGGCATTCCTTCTTCTTTTGCAATACGTCGCATCATAGGAAAAAATCGCCCGCCTCGCTCTAACCAACGCTTATAGAATTTACGCCCTCGATCTTGTGTAAGAAATGCGACGCTTTTTTCGACTGATTCATTTATATCAAGCGGTATTGTCAATGCAGGAACTCCAGCTCCTGGCTGCGGCTTGTAAATTGGATATTGGGGCTTAACGGAAGATATTGATGGTTTGTGAGTGCGTGAATAGGAATCTATCTCTTTGAATAGTTTGTCGCGCAGAATAAAAGCATCACTCGTTTCAGAAAGATTATCAATGTTTTGAATATAACTTTCATAATCTTCAATTAGCGAGACAGCTAAATCTGCAAAATTATCGTTGCTTTCAATTCCCGGATAGCTGGCTAACTCGTTCATGTTAACAATAGCTTGATCGAAAAGACGAGTTGCCCCAAGCGTATCGCCACGTTCAATCAGTCCGAGAGCTTTCAGATACTTTTGACGGATAATTGCAAATTTGCCAGAAATTTCTTCGCCAGACTTCGCATGAATAATTGACGACTCGTCTAGATCCGAATATTCATCTCGGTACAAGGATTGTCTTGTTTTCGCTGCATCTTTGTTTACGCCGGTTGTTGAATGGGTAGATACTCCTTGTGACAAAACAAAGTAGCTATCCATACAATAAAAAGCAACAATTAAAGCAACAAAAGCAAGATGCCGGTTGTTCACTTTTACCATATCGGCCTCATTATTAATGTTGAAAAGTGCCCTTAAAGGTGAGCAATATAGTATAATTAACTATAATGTACAAGCTTTTTTTTAAATTCAAACAACTAAACACATTGTTTAATTTTTAACTTTTATAGATTTACACTCCCTCAAAAATAATACCAACCAACAAAAAAGTGTGTAAATAACTTGACAATACAATGAATGAGATGAGCCCACTCCGAAAAGTCGGATATATTTCAAATCATAGAAAACATGGTGAAGATGTACAGTTTTTACTCGTTTTATAAGAGAAAAACGGCAAAAAAGCGACTTTTTTAGCTCTTAGAAGAGATATTTTTTTGAAAAACAGCGAATCTTTCGTCTGCAATTTTTATAAAATACCTTTTCGGAGTGGGCTCATGAGATAAAAATCTTACATCAGAATTATATCTTTTAAAATTTCCATAATCTACAAAAATAAGTGTCTCTGATACAACATATTTAATCAGATCAGACCCGATTTTTTTGAAATTTAATTCTGAGGAACCAGATTTTTCTGCTGTTTATCTTCATTAATTTGCATGTCATCGCAGTAGAGCATATGCGAGCACAGTGCCGAATGAATAGCGCAGTATAACATCTCCTTTATGAATATTTTTTTGAATATAATTAGAAACGTAAACTATCATAAGTGTTAAGCCAATAATAGCAGGTACTAACGACAAGCCCTGATCAAGAGTAAGCTGTTTTGGATACCAGCGGGCGATGCTATTATACCAAGGAGTTCCGTAAAGCAGTACAAGGTGTATTGTGTAGATATGCAAAGATTTTGCGCTGAATGTAGTAAAATGTTTGTTCATTGCAACAGTTTTGTCGGTTATAAATGCTGTAATAGTAAAAATAAAAAGAACAATTCCTACTCGCAACAACATAAAAGCCGGATGCACTCCCTGAAAATTATAAATAGGAATTGGAATAATGCTGTAAATTATATAGACAATTCCTGCAAGGCAAAAAGTGAGAATAGCCGCTGCAATTCCTCTTTTCTTGAGACATTCAGAACGTTCGCTGTTTGATGGAAATCGTTTTAAAAAAGCGCCTATTGCTATGCCGAAAAACATGAAGGAGCTAAATGGAAATATCGGGAAAAGCGAACCATGCTTATAAGAAAAAAACGCTGCTATCGGTTCAGGCAAAATAGAATGCGCATTAAAAGCATGTATCGCAGGAGACAAGAGCAATATGCCAAATGCAATAATTAATGCATATTTGCCTAATGATTCGACTGAATGTGTAAACCGAGAAAGTAATACTGAAGCTAATAAAGTTACCGCCGTTAGCTGCAGAATATTTACTTGAAAAAAAGTTCCCCAAATATCTTTTTCAATAAATGGAAGATCAAATATTCTATTTGCGGGAAAAACCATTAGATATCCAACCGCTAGGATCATCAGAACCCAACGGATGCGACGTTTCATCAATTCTTGAGTCATTCTTCCTATTTCGTCGCGCTTCATTGCAAAAACATGAACAACGCCAGATACCATTAAAAAAATCGGAGCTGTCAACCCGCGTAAAAAACTCCAAATATTCCACGGAAAACTTGTAATATCTAGATATTGCGGAGCAACAAGCGAGTCAAGAGTATGCCCCTGAATCATCATTATCATTGCAACAAATCGCGCAAGATCAAGTGCGTACAAGCGATTATCATTTTTTTGAGCAACAAGAGAATTACTTGGAATAAAACTATTCATTGCAGAATATCCAATTTTAACATATTTATCTGTACAAAATTCGCCAACTCATTTTAATTAAACAACTTAATTCTTTTTCATTATTCAATTATCGCTTAGATTTTGTTTAGCGGTTTCTATTGCTCTTTAACATTTTTCATTAGGCGGATTCAACATTAAATTGCTTCAAAATCAAAGAACAATCTAAATGATTAGCATATCTTTCAAGCATAGGATTTTCGTTTTTTATGCAAAGCGTTAAGATAAATTAGCGTCCTTTGATATTTTGTGTATTAACAATACTCTCGTCATATTCTGTCGTTATTCGACAGAACCCAACAGTAGATGATTTTCTTAGTTTAATTATTGATGTGTAGAGAATTAGCAATGTGCGTTTAGTTACTGCAGCTCACGTGACATTGAGATGAATTCGGATGCAGCAGCTATAATTCTACGCGAACAATATCATGTATTCGCACAATGCCAAGGCAGCGGCCATTATCATCGGCAACCGGCAGAACACTCAACTGCTTTGGGCGATTTTCCATAAGTCCAAGCGCAATGCCGAGAGTCGCGTCAGGAGAAACGCATAAAGGATTTTTAGTCATGCAATCAGCAACATTCATAGCGCGAATGTCATCGGCAGTTTGCAAACGCCTTCTTACATCACCATCGGTGATAATTCCTACCAATTTTTTATCATCATCTATAACGCACACACAACCCAATCCTTTGTCGCTTATTTCTATGAGTGCGTCGCGAAAACTTGCCTGCGGATGAACGGATGGTAGATTATTCCCTACATGCATTATATCTGCCACAGTAAGTAAAAGATTGCGTCCAATTTGCCCCAAAGGATGCCTGTCAGCAAAATCTTTTGAAGAAAATTCTGCAAGCATAATCAAAGCAACAGCTATAGCATCGCCCATGGCTAGCGTTGCAGTCGAGCTTGCCGTTGGGACAGCAAAATCTCGAACTATTTCTTCTGCCACTCCGCAATCCAAACTTATATCGGACAATCTGACCAGCGGGGAATTCATCATGCCCGCAAGCGTTACTATAGGCACATGCCGCTTGCGAATATGCGGTATCAAACGCAGAATTTCAGCTGTAGAGCCGCTGTTAGATAGAAGCATAACGGCATCGCGATGCGGCGTTATAACGCCTATATCGCCGTGCAACGCCTCAACTGGATGAAGAAAAAGAGATGTTTTACCCACGCTGGTAAGCGTAGCTGCTATTTTTTGTCCGATAATGCCTGATTTGCCAAGCCCACAAACGATAATTTTTTCTGATTCGAACAATACGCGGACAGCGCGAATAAAAGATTGATCAAGAGCAGATTGCATTTTCTGCAATCCATTGATTTCTTTTTGAATAGCGCTGCGGGCTTCAAGAAGGATGGTTTCGTCAGTCATTCGGCGATTGAGAATGTTTCAAGCGAAAATATTATGCAGCTTAGAACCGCCGAGCAAATGCAAATGCAAGTGGAATACGGTTTGTCCGGCATCAGAATTACAATTCATAACCAAACGATAGCCATTTTGGTCAATTCCCTTATCTGCGGCAATTTTTTGAGCTGCAAGAACTAATCTCCCTAGCATTTCTGCATCAGCTTGAGAAGCGTCATTGAGAGTTGGGATCGGATGCTTTGGCACTATTAGAATATGTATCGGAGCTTGAGGCATAATATCGCGAAAAGCAATAATTTCGTCGTCTTCATACTCAATTGAAGCAGGTATTTCACGCTTTATAATGCGAGTAAAAATTGATTCGTTCATTGTATTTGCAACTAATAATTTAATAGCGTATAAATCGCGTGTATTTAGTTTCAGCGCCTTGAAGCACAGTGATAAGGTACACGCCTGAAGGCAGAGCTTCAAGCGATAAAGCATACGTTTGTGCTCCGTCAGGCAAAATCGTATTCAGAACATTTTCTCCGGTTGCAGTATACAGCCGAATAATAATCTTTTCAGTTGAATTAAGGAAAATTGAAATTTTATCGGAAGCCGGGTTAGGAAAAATTCTTAGCGAATTTGCCTCCTCGTTTTGCTCCACGTAAGATAATGTTACAATTATATCTTGCGATTTGACTGTGCAGCCGACCGAATCATCGGTAATTACAACAGCATATCTGCCTGATTTTTTAGGGACAAGACGCTGTGAATTTTCACTAGCAATTTCTTCATCATTAAACAGCCAGCGATATGACAAGCCCGGCGAAGCAATCAACGTATCGCCTTGACGTTTAATAGTAGCAGGTTGCGGAATAGCTACGACAATAGTAATAGTATCTGTGGCAATACAACCATTATAATCTTTAACAGTAACAATATATTGAGTTGTTGCTGACGGTTTTGCGATCGGAGACGAAATCAATGCGGAAGAAAGACCTGTTTCAGGCGTCCATTTATATTGATATGGTTTTCTGCCGTTTGTAGTTGATGCCGCAAGTCGTATTGAAGAATCTTTGCATATGACTCTGTCATCACCTAAAGTAATTGCAGGAGGCGCATCTACTGCTATCGCAAACGAAGCCGTGTCAAATCCGATGTTGTTGGACACCCTAAGTTTTGCAGTATAATTTCCGGGCTTTGTGTAAGTAAAAGAGCCGTTACGTGTTGCAAAATCCTCTTTTCCATCGCCGTCTGCATCCCATGACCATGATGTTGGCGCATAATACGATGAATCAGTAAATTCAACAGTTAAAGGAGAACAGCCTCTTGCGTCATTTTTTACAGCAATTCGAGCAGCCGGAGAACCATGCGCGCAGTTAGATGTTGTTATTGGCTTTATTTTAGGTAATCCACAATTAAGTGCCACGCTTCTTTGCAGAACATTAAGCGCGCCGGCTAAGCTGCTTTCAGAGCTGGGCTTCCGCACGTCTTTATTGGGAGATTCGGCATAGTGCATCAATTTATCAGGCGCGTTAATATGTCCTAATTGATGAACGTGCCCTAATTCATGAACTACCACCGATTCGAAATCATATTTGTTGCCAGTTGTTGCATTCGGCCCGTAATTCCATCCGCCGGGTGGAGTTGTGGAAAACAGCATATCCAACTCTTTAATAAAAATACGTTGCTGTCCCGAATCTGTAACACAAGGTGTTGTTGATGGATAAATATAAGTCACGCCAAGAGCGCCTTGCGGCATTGGGCAGCCGGGGCTGGCAAAAGCAATTATATTTTTCCCATCTTCTTTAGGGCAGGCAATAGAAACAGTTGGCGATTTTTCAAAGCCAATATTTATGCCTGTTGCACAACGCCACGTGGTCATTGAGCGTTGCAACACAGCCGTTGCCTGCGAATTTGAAGCAAAATTATTATTCAAATAAAATGTGTAGCCACCGGCGCCATTGCTGCCGTAAAGGTGCGATTGAAACGACGCTCCAAGGTAATATCCGATTACGCTATACAATACTGTAAGCTGCTTCGTTGAAACTACGCATGAACCTGACGAAGTTACTACTCGAAACTGTCCGGTGCATGCAGTAGCACCGGAAACACCCGGTACCCATACTATTATTTCATTATCTTTCCATGAACGAATATGGTCTGGAGGCACACTTATTACGCCATTGCCGCCAGCATCTGCATCCAAAAACTGAACTGTTGCCAAGCCTCCAGCACTTCCAAACCCGCTTCCGCGTATTGTCAATTCAGTAAATGTGCCGGCTGTAACGGTTAGCGGCGAAAAAGTTGTGATTGTTGCTTGAGGAGAAGCTATTTCTTCAGAGTTTTTATGCAATTGGCTTATTGAAAATGGCAAAGAAGAAATGATACTATACATCTGACCGGTTTGCGCTGTAATCGGAGCATATATTTCATCTGCAATATTCTCGTAATGATGAAAAGGATCATACGCTGAAACATCGTAACGATTATATTTTATACACCCTTGTGCCGATCCATAGCTTATATACTGCTTTTCTATCGGCTTCTTTTCATCGTATTGCAAAGGAGCTTTATCAAGAAAAAATATTCCTACGTCTCCAACGTTTAACATCAGATTAGGAATGACAATCATAGCTTTTTCTCCAATATGCCCGCCCTCTGTAATAAGCTCAACCGTACTTTCTGCAATATCGCCTTTGAATAGCTTATGAACATCAATTGTATATGAAGTATATATTTTTCCGCCGCTTTCAAAATAATTCTTGGTTGAAACACTGCCTTCGATAACAGCTTCTGCTTCGCCGGCTCGTAAATTTAACGGCAGTTCTACCATCATACATTGACCATAGCTGACAAAAGAAAACATTATAGAAGCCAAGCATAATAATATAATTGTCTTTATCATTGCGCCTATATTAAAATTACTCATTACAATTTTAGTATTATTGATGCAACAAACATTTCGCTGTATTGCTAAATCCAGCGTCATATTCACTTTACAGCTACTTTTGCTTCTTCTGCCTGAAGCACCTCGTATGTGTTTGCATCATTGACAAAAGCTACAACCGAACAACGCTCTGGCTTCCAGTCTTTGCCATTGAAACTCATTGTAAATTGATCGTCAAACGATGCGCCCGCTGCGATAGAATTGACTGAGATTTGTTTCCCAAATTCAGCATATTCGCCGACAGCCCCGCGCAACACATGACGATGCACATAATCTGGACGATCGTTTGGCGTATACCGAATATCTTTTTGATAAAAAACAATAGAGTCCTCTATAAGGTAAACGGCAATTTTATGGCTAGACGATCCGGCATTTTTATACTTGACATTTGTTTTTACTGTAAGAATTTTTGTTAAGGTATCATACTCAGGCGTTAGAGCAACCGACATGTCAGCTTTGCCCCCTGCAAGTTCATTTGCAATTTTAGACGGCCAGTCGGTATGATATACTGCATAATCTCCATTAAATATTTTTCGGTTTATAGTTCCGTTTGGCTGCCCTTTGTCACCAATAAAAATCGGGAAAAGTGCCTCGCCTATAGCAGTTCGAAAATCATAAGTATACAATTTGCCTGACGGTTTTGCAAACTGACTGCCTGCATGAATAGAAATTACAATCAGCTTATCTTTGAAAGTATTGAGTGCTTCTGCAGCCGCATCCGCTCCTTGAGGACAATTTGGGCACCGAAATCCCGTATATTCTTCGAGCAGAACTTTACGTACGCTGCCGCTGTCTATTGGAGCTCCTGTTTGCAGTCGGTTGTCTGGCGCAATAACATCGCAACCGCTTATCATTGTGATCAAGACAAATGTTGCAACGATGCCAGTCATGGTTGATAAACACATATTTTTCATAGTTAGCTCTCCTTAAAATGTGCTGGTTACTGAAAGGGAAAAACCATTTGAAGCTGGCACTGGACGGCATACTCCTCCAACGCATAAAATTCCGCCACGAACTTTTCCATAGCCAATGCTTAACCGAAACGCATCGTTTGCAAAAGCAATATTGCTGCTTAGATAATGCAGTCGGCGCTCAGGATTATCATTGCCATAATTATATTCATCGAACACCGTAAAAAACCATGAAGGTGCTATTGTGTATTCGACCAATCCGTAAGCCCAATTGCCATTATTATTGTCGAGGTCGGGCGTCTCATAATTGCCGGTTGAATCTATAATTGGATCGCCGAAGGCGTTAACTGCTATATGCTTTGCAAACAGATGCTGCAATTCTACGCGAATTGCATTAGTAGATGACAGCGAGTAGGTAAAGTCAGACACAATAGCATTAGTGCGCACTATGCCAACCCCGCCATGCCCTTCAATTGTTTCTTTGTCATAATACTGATTCATATAGCCGAGTGTTGCTTTGAATGTCTTGCTAAACGTCTTTTGTATTTCAATATTAACGTCCTGAAAATATTTCCGTTTGCCCGGCTTCAAAAAACTACCTTCATAAGTAAAGCGATCAATATGAGTGGTGTCTCGCGAATATGCTGCCGAAAAATTTAATGAAACCGTGGTGCCGTAATCACCGCCTAAACTGCTTCCTTTCGGGAATGTATAGAACATATCCGCCTGCATTCCTATCTCTCCATTTGGCTGCGTGGCATAGGGATATAACGTAAGAAGACGATAAGTATATTGCTTTGCAAGAGCAGGCAGAAAGTTCAGAACAGTATTTGTAAGAGTTGCCGAGCGATTAGACCGAAAATCCATATTATCCAAAGCTTTGGCAGACACATTAACGCCTATTCCCTTAGCGGCATACGTTGCAGACAAAAATAATCCTTGTCCAATATTATATGACATATGATTTGTGGAAGTCGGATCGTTGATTTTATGCGCATATTCGCCGTATAAGCTAAAATCTCCATAATCTAACTGCATTCGAGAAGAATATGCCAAGACATTCTCTGGAAGATTGAGCAATGGGTCTTCATCTCGCTGAAATCTGCTTACTACGCTTACGCCCAATCTTATGCTCATATCGCCAAGCGGATTTATATTTCCTGAAATTTTTTCGGTTAGATCGTTAATGTTAATATCTGCATCTGCACCTCTCACCAAGCCGGGCGAGTAATCAAAGAACGAGCGCTGCCTACCTACGAACCCTGTAAGATTAATTCCTTGGATTGGAGTACCGCGCAATCTAACGCCGTCGAACGCATTGTCAAGACCAAGACCGCGCTCTTCATAAGAGCGCAATATCATTCCGCTTCCAAATTGTTCGTAAAAACTGCCCAAAGTAACCTCATAGTCGGCATCTGTCCATCTTGCATATCGGTACATTATGCCCGTATTACCATTCAAACCTCCCCAGCGCGGATCGAATCCAAGAATTTCTTTTGCATACATTTCATAACGCAATCCTGCCGCAAATTTTCCTTTAGTATAGTTCAAATTCAAAAATCCATTAGAGCGAACACGCTCGGGCACAGCTTGAGCGCCTATTGTAGAATCTTCTGTGTATGATTGAACATCAACTTGAAAATTTCCTGAAATCCCGCCTAAGTCATCTTGTGCCAATAAAGGAATGCTGCTAAAGAAAAGAGCACAGAACAAACAATATAGTAATAACGATGTAAAAAATCTCACGAACACCTCACATTAATCTTTTTAAAAATTACCAAATAAGAAAAGCGACGAATTACACTGGTATTTTCACCTTATAATTCGCCGCTTTTTCATAACTGTCTCACAAATTTAATGCTCGCTTGTCGGTGCGGGGGCGTTTTCGCCGCCAGCCAATTTTTTAATCTCTTCGAAAAGGTGATTTTCATCGCCCGGAGCATAAGAATTATGCTGCCAGACAATCTTGCCGGTGTTTCCATCAACAAGAAAAGTATGAGGAACATTATTGACATTCATTGCTCGTTTGAAATCGCCGTTTTGGTCTAAATACACTTCAAAATCCCAGCCCAGCCCATTGACAAATGGCTTGATTTTCGCCGCATTGCGCGCATCGTCAATAGAAATGGCAACAACTTTTACGCCTGTTTGTTTTCTCCAATCGTCATACAATGTATGTATTGTCTTCAATTCCTGCAGGCAGGGCTTGCACCATGTAGCCCAAAAGCTAATTAATATTGGCTTGCCGTCATTTGAAATTGTCGAAGTATTAACCGTCTTTCCTTGTAAATCTTTAACATTAGCAGACGGCAAAAGCGGCGAGCCGCCGAATCCTCCAAATACTATCAGAGCTGCGCCACACAGCACAAAAGAAAGAAATGTCTTTTTCATTACGGTCGGCAATAAGATGAACAAAACTGATGATTTAGTATATTGCTTAAGTTGAAGTTTCAGAGGCGACAGACGTCACTGATGCCGCCTTGTCGGCAGAAGATGCGCCTGAAGTCACATTTTCAGCGGAGCTGCCATGCTTTACATAATCTGTTTGATAAAATCCGCTTCCATTAAAGATTAGACCAGCGCCTTTGCTGATTGTTCGTTCCACATATCCTTTTCCTTTAATTTCTTGCTCACACACAGACTCGGGGCAGTGAGTTAATGCATCTGACGTTATTGACTGGAAATACTCAAATTTTTTGCCGCAAGTGCGGCAACGATAATCATAATGTGGCATTGCGTAGCAATATAGAAAATAATTCTCAAAAAAATTATATTGCAACACGATTTTTCCAAAGAATTATTGCACTAAATTGAGTCCTTCATACTAATTGTCTTTCAGCTGTTCAATGCCTGCAAAAATTCTCGATTGCCCTTTGTTCCGCTCAATCTATCTATAAGAAGCTCCATTGCCTCAATAGAGTTATATTCGCTTAAAACTTTGCGCAACACCCAAATACGGCTCATTTCTTCATTGCTTAGCAACAGTTCTTCATGCCGTGTTCCTGAGCGGTTAACGTCAATTGCTGGATATATCCGCCTCTCGGCCAACTTCCTGTCAAGCACAAGCTCCATATTTCCAGTGCCTTTAAATTCTTCAAATATCACTTCGTCCATGCGGCTGCCGGTATCTATTAAGGCAGTTGCAATAATGGTGAGCGATCCGCCTTCTTCTATATTTCGCGCTGCTCCAAAGAACCGTTTGGGCTTGTGCAGAGCATAAGCATCCACGCCGCCTGACAATATTTTGCCAGAATGCGGCACTACTGTATTATGAGCGCGCGCCAAACGTGTAATTGAGTCGAGCAATATCACTACATCTTGCTTGGCTTCTACCAAGCGCTTTGCCTTTTCCAACACCATATCAGCAACTTGCACGTGGCGCTCCGGCGGTTCGTCGAATGTGGATGCAATTACTTCAGCGCGCACTGAACGCTGCATGTCAGTTACCTCTTCAGGACGTTCGTCAATAAGCAAAACTATTAGTTTTGATTCCGGATGATTGCGGGCAATACTGTTTGCAATACGCTGCAGCAATACCGTTTTTCCAGATTTTGGCGGCGAAACGATAAGCCCTCGCTGACCTTTTCCGACAGGCGAAAGCAAATCAATTACTCGCATGGAGTAATCGTTAGGCACTGTTTCGAGCCGCAATCTTTTGTCTGGATATAGCGGAGTTAAATTATCGAATATTGTTCGATCGCGCATTTGCTCAGGCGACACATAATTAACCGATTCGACCTTTAGCAGTGCGAAGAAACGCTCGCCTTCTTTAGGCGGACGAACATGACCGCGTATAGTATCGCCGGTGCGAAGTCCAAATTTTTTTATTTGCGATGGCGACACATAAATGTCATCAGGCGAAGAAAGATAATTATAATCTGCGGCACGAAGAAAACCGAAGCCGTCTCCCATTACTTCAAGAACTCCTTCGCCAATTGTCCCTTCGGCTTGCTGTTCTCGCGGCTGCAATGATGCCTGCGCTTCAATTATGCGAAAAATGAGGTCTTGCTTTCGCAAATCTGAATAACTCTCTATGTTGAGCTGCTTGGCAATTTTTGTAAGTTCAATAATCTTCATCGCCTTAAGATCGGCGATATTAGTAACGTGAGGGACTAGATTAACTGAAGATGGCGCGTGTGGCGATGCAATATGGTCAGAATGATGACGCGGCGAAAGCATCGGCTTCATGGGACGTTGTTCTCTTTTCACTGTTTGTTTTGGAACTTAGGCGTGGAGTTAATAGAATATGAACTAAAATTTCTATGTTTTGTTAACTAAAAATTATATTGGAAGTGATTCAATATTTTACGCAATGAATTTTACAAAAAAATGCGTGGGGAACTGCGACTGGAAATAATTATGCGGACAGAATTACCGAAAAATACCATTTTTTTCCAATCGTAGCAAATTTTTTTTGTGGAACGATAAGAAAATTATGTTTTTCAGATAATTGTCAACACAGCCGATAATCTTCGACGGTACAACGAAGATATGATTATTAGATTAACCAATTCTGTTTAAAACAACACTTTTAACAAAGCAACAAAATAGCATTCAAATCATAGCACAATCAGAGATGTTAAAGAATCAGAACAGATTAAATAGCTCTTGCTCGATAAGTTTTTATTCAAGCTCTTATCTTGTTATTATTACTTTTTGAGACAACGTTTTCCCATTTTTCTCAAGCGTTAACATATAGCAGCCGGGCACTATGTTAGTCGCATCAATGCTAAAACTTTTATTTCCGGGCTCTGCAAACCCATTGTAGATATTTAATATCCGCTTACCTAAAATATTGAGCAGATTAACATTAATTTCTCCACCGTCAGCCAGCATTATAGCAACATCTAATTTGTTGCTAATATCACGATACTGAACAGAGATAGAAGCATTATTATTGTCTATCGGCATTGAAATAGAATTTGCTTCTTTTTCAGCCAAGACAGAGACATAATCTGCACCCGTTTCATTTTTATTGTCCTCAACTGTTAATTTTAGAACATAATAACCCGGGACATCAGGAATAAGCGATGCAAGTTTTTTTGTGTTGTCCGCCAACGAAACTTTGCTTGCTTTCGGCTTGTCATAGATTTCCCATAAATAATTCAGACCGCCGCCATCTGGATCGAGCGACGCACTGCCGTCGAGCGTTGCGATCATATCTACTTTTACCGTTTTGCTTTCTCCTGCATTAGCTTCTGGCGGTACATTATCAGGTTTGACAACTATCTCAAATGTATCAGTTTTTCCAGAATTGGAAACTTCTATTCTTGTTACTCCGGGCGACTTAAGCTTTATCTCACCCGAATCAACTAGAGCGATTTCGGGATTAGAAGACATATAAGAAGTGTTATCATCTTTTGTTATATTTCTCGTTATGCCATCATTAAAATATCCTCTTACAAATATTCTAGGAGTTGTTTGGTTAATTCTGAAATTATATCTCTTGTCACCAGTTACTCTAATCGAGTCAAGTTTGGCTTTTGTTGTGATTTGAAATTGAACCATATCAGTAAGATCATTTGAATCCAAGTCGTTTGCAAAGTTCTCGAGAGAATCGGTTCCTAAAACCATGATCTCTGTTTTTCCTAACTGATAGTTCAACGGGGCTATAAAATCAAATTCAAACGGTGGAATAGTATCAATTTGGATGCTTCCAAATCCTGCCGCAAAAACTCTGACTAAGTTAAAGCCAGAATCCGGCTCTGCTACAATTTTTATTGTATCGCCGCAAAAATATTTGTCTTTTAGCCATAGCCTTGATATATTTATTCCTTTTTTAGAAAGTGGTATATACTCAACTATGTTGAGAGGTTCTGGCGCGACCGCCCCCCGATAATTTTTATCACCGATACTAATTTTGCCAAACTGCCTTCCATTTTCAGTAAAATACTTCGAGTTTCTTGGCATGTTCAAAAGGTTTATAGCTGTTCCTGCATTGCCAGATTTTTCGCCGACGGCAGAATTCGCCAAAAAATAATCGGAACTGTGGGTTATTCCAGATTTAACGGTCATTCGATCTGGATTTGCATCAAAGCTGCCTATTTGGCTTTCTTCCGAAACTATCAAATCGTGCCTATTGCTGCCAAAAAGAACTGAGTATCCACCCAATCCCTTACCGAGATAAGACGTTAAATAATAGACATATTCTTGATTTGCCATTTCTTGCTCAAATGTAGCAAGACCAACGATAGTATGAAGCGGCGGTTGAATTTCGATGGCAACCGTATCGTTTAGTAGTTCAAGAGCTGGCGAATCAGTTGTCAAATCATGTATTGCTCCTCCCTCGATTGGCGATGAATTATCCACGCCCCATAAGTTTAACATTTTATTAAGAGCTTTCAATTTCACAGTATAATAATAACCTAAAGTACCTGGTTCACGCGACTTGTTAAACAATTTTATCAATCCGTCGGCATAACCGGATCCTCGGTGCGGCGTGTCTATGGTTATCAGCTTGTGAATCAGTCCTTTGCCGTAGTTTTCTCTTTTGAAATATTTTTTATTTGTTCTTACTGGCATTGACCTCGCAATTATTCCACCCAAGCTGTGACCTACTACATCCGCCTTTGCGCATGCAGTTTTATATTGCATATTGTTGCGATAGTATTCTATAGATTCAAACAGATCATCCACTACTCCAATGCCGGCTGCGCCTACAATTGTGTCAATATGCAGGTTGTTTCTTTTCTTGTAATCAGCTCTAAAAACAGTAAATCTGCTTTTTTCATCGTACACATCCCCGTTGAGAGGAGTAAATCCGTCCCAAACTTCTTTGCTGCTCCACAGTCCGTGGATAAGATATACAGGCGGTCGCACAATCATAATGGGAATATGATAGACATCCTCATTTATCATGGCAGAAATTTCTATAAATCTGCTGCCTTTTTCATCATCATTTGTGCCAACTCTTACGAAATCAAGTGGAGCATTATATACGAAATCTGTTACTTGCTTTCCATTATAATCATAGCTGATATTTTCTATTGTCGAATGCTTTGATTCGGTTTGGTCGTCAGTATAGCTGAAGCTGCCATCTTCGTTCTCATTGCCGGTTGTCTCAATGGCGCACAAGTTTTTTTCGAGAGAAAACCTTACATTCATTGGTTTGCTGTAACCAGTTTCAAATCTTATCACTAATTTGGCGGTGCCATCTGCCGCTATTGCGCTTGCATAGTGTTTGCAACTTTGAATTAGCCCTCTGTCGTTTCTTATTTGATTGTTTATGACAAGTTCTGGAACCGGATCTACCATAGTCCAGCCAGGTTCTGGCGTTTTCTCAATGTTGAAATCAGCCCATTGTGCATCTTGGATGAATACTTGTTTTTTAAAAGAAGTAATCTTAGATTCATCACCGCAGGGCGTAGCCGAAATCATGTCTCCGTTATTGACGTTGTTTCTGTATAATATTTTTTTGCCATTAGGCGACCACGGGTTTAACGCCCAATATTGCTTACTGCTTTGTCCACAGATAAATGATCCGGGATAAGCGGCTCTGGCTGAATTTTTAGCATCTGCATTTGCAAAATATATGTAATACTCATTGTTGATTACTGCATTAAAGGCGAGCATATTTCCGGTTCGAGAAAAGTAAAAAATGTCTGAATGCTCTACAACAAAATTTTTGCATTCATATATTGTTGTTATTTCTTTTGTTAGAAGGTCAATTACAAATATTCCCGACTTGCTCTGCCGAGAAAATTTTGTTGTGTCGTTTGGGTCATAATAAACTACCCAACTTACGGTGCCGTACATGGCGAGTTTTGTTCCGTTTGAATTTAAGCTTAAATGCCTTATTGTGTTTGGCGCTGCAGGCCCTGCAGCGATCGTTATCTGCCTTTTGTTTTCTCCGTCTACAACGCCGTCTGTAGCAGGAGGATATGCATATTTTTCAATTCCTGTTTTTAATTCCATTATGTATGGAGTCAGAAAAGACAGAGTATCAGAAAGCCGTATGTAGGCGATATCTCTTCCGTCTTGCGATAATACTGATGCGCCTAACCCAGGATCGCTTGGAGGGTAATATTGATAAGTTAACTCGACAATTTTTGAATATCCTCCATTGTTTACATCAATTTTCCAGCAAAATGACTTATTGCCCGACGGAGGAGTTTCAAAAAATAAATTGTTGCCATCAGGGAACCATTGGGGGTTTGTCCCGTTTATTTTTATCTCGTTGATAAGGTCTCCGCTGTTAGTTTTGCGAATTATCAGCTTCATTCCTTGCGAGTTTTCTTCAAATCTGGCAAATTTGCCGCCATCGGGAGACACAATCGGGTAGCTTGCGTTGAACACCCCAGTTAAATAATATGATTTGCTAGCATATTCAAAGCCGTCTGGATTGATGCCGTCGCTTCCATAAATGCCGGGTGGATCCATTGAGTTGCTAGACAGCAATATTTTGTGTTGTCCTGAATAAATCATTTGCAGTTGCATCAATGTAATAATAATGCAGGATAGAGCGCCAAACAATTTTGACTGCTTCATGTTTTTCTCTCCTTTATAATTGGCGGATTCAACACTGAAGTGCAACACATTTGTAATTATCAGTAAATACTTGAATTGGAGTTTTCCATCCAAGTAT
>JBDHXA010000016.1:0-41473 GCA_039810485.1 Chlorobiota bacterium
TTTGTTGTACAACCTCTAAGATAATTAGAGTTACTTAATTTGCCCTCTTTCTATAAACGTTTAGGACGCTATTGTTCGGAAATGTATTATATGCCTATAAATTCCAATGAAATACATAAAATATTTCCAATTGTGCGAGAATTTAATCGGAATATTCGTGCACGGCTGACTCTTGCGGAATATCTAAAAGCACTTATAAGCAATATTGATGAAAACGGAAAAAACTGGAAGCATAAAAACCGCCTGCAGCAGCCATTTGCATACACCGAATCGCTGCTTGAATTTCATGGCAGAAACGACGCCTCCGAAGCTGCGGAAATCATTCGCCTGCAAAGAAATGATCATAACCGCATGCCGAGCAAAAGCGAACGAAAAACAGTGGAAAAATATCTTGACGCGATACGA
This sequence comes from Chlorobiota bacterium, assembly GCA_039810485.1. Lineage (GTDB taxonomy): Bacteria > Bacteroidota > Ignavibacteria > Kapaibacteriales > UBA961 > JADZAA01. The sequence goes on from JBDHXA010000016.1 coordinate 406, forward strand.
TATCCAACAATATTTGACAGATTGTCTAGATACGACATTGACTATCTGAGCGGCGGATGGCTCGAGGAATACATATATTCGCTTGTAAAATCGCAATTCAATTTGAACGACGACGCCATTGCCCTCAATTTGAATTTGCAGCCCGGCAACGCCGACAATGAATTTGACATTATGTTTGTGCATCATAACAACTTAATCATCATCGAGTGTAAGACGGGACTCAATGACGGCGAATATGATTTGTTCAACGATGCGGCTTATAAATTAGCAGCAGTAAGAAACGAATTTGGCATTTCTGCCAAATCATGCTTGGCTTCCATGGAAGATCTGCGTGATGACGACGGCAAGCTCAAAGAGAAATACAGGCGGCGCTCCGTTGCTCTTAATATTTCGATTGCTGACAAACAAGATGTTTTATCAAAAGACAGAATGAAAGAAATTCTGCAAAATCTTTGACAATCCAAAAGATTGATTTGCAATATCATTGCAGGAATATTATTTTTACTATATATTTAACTCGCTAAATAATTCATATTTTATTCAATATCTGCAAACGGCTTAAACTATGCGACTTTGTTTACAACTGCAGTCCGAAAGCGGACTTGCCGTGCCTTTCGACTATCAGCATGAGCTTGTGCGAACTTTCCACAGATGGCTGCCGGAAAATGACATACACGACGACATTTCGCTTTACTCGCTGTCGTGGCTAAATGGCGGCAAAGCGGAGGACGGCAAGCTGAAATTTCCTCGCGGAGCAAGCTGGTTTATCAGTTTTTACGACGAAAGAATTGCGAAACATCTGCTTGCCGGAATATTGCGGCTAACAGAAACCACATTTGGCATGCGGGTTATTGACGTGCAAATTCTGGAAGCACCGAACTTTGGCGACTCAGCACGGTTTGCTCTTGCAAGCCCCGCTCTTGTAAAGCACTACGACGGTGCAAATATGAGGCATCTCACATTCGGCGACACCTTGGCCGATGAAATAATGACTGCCACAATGCAAAGCAAAATGCAAAAAGCAGGAATAAAAGGCCCTATTTCCATTCATTTCGACCGCTCTTATGCCAATGCAAAAACTAAGATGGTCAATATCAAAGGAATATGCAACCGCGCCAGCATGTGTCCGGTGATTGTGGAAGGCGCTCCCGAAGCAATATCCTTTGCATGGAGTGTAGGAATTGGTCATAGCACCGGCGCTGGCTTTGGCGCGGTGTGTTAAATCTTTTATTAAGGAGAAGTATGTTATCAACAGTATTACACATCGGTAAAATATTTAGAGCGTCAAAACGATTGAATCACCATCGTTTTATTAAAACAGCACCAAAACATACTGAAAAGGAACCTGTTATTTATCTGTCACTCCCCTTAGATGGAGACTTTAAGATTGATTTTGAGAAGTTATCCAAAATACCTGAAGTAAAGCAAAGAAACTTTTACTATCTAACATTTAAGACTAGTGGAGCAGATAGTTTGGTTAAATACTTGTTTGGAGATATTTGCTATGGCACGAAAATTAACAAAAAAACTAAAGAAGTAAAAGAAATAGGATATTACAAAATGGGAGACCCGAATGTAAAGGCTAAAGGGTTTCAAGTCAGCTCATTTTTTCGATGCCTAGAAGATGCTATGTATTTTAAAGATACAGCAATTGAAAAATTTAGAAATTCTTTTAAAAATAATGTTCAACAAATTGAGAGTATTCTAAAGGATAATTCAGTAGATAAAACTGTATTTCTTCACTTCGATTTTGAGGGGAAACATTGGTATGAATTTGAGAATGAGCTACAGCAAATCAACAATAAGATGTTTTCAGACATCCTTTCATACAGCGAGAAGGGAGGAGGTTACCAGCTAGAAAAATTTCTCTATAAGACCTTAGGAAGTACCACACCGAATTTTGATGAGACTGCAAAGTTTAAGAACAAGTGTTTTCAAACAACAGAGGAATTCTTAGACTTGATATATGCAATTGACTATTCTCAAAAGGCATCAATAGTTGATAGAAATGTTAAAATTGTCATTCTACCTAAGGGAAAAAACATGACATCTGATGATATTGAGACTTTTTTTGAAAGTAAGTCAGGAATTGAAGATGAAAAGATTTCAAATGCTGAAAACACATTAGCAAATCTAAACGAACTTGATTCTATTTTTAAGCCAGTAACATCGGCTGTTATTCCTAAATCAATTACACAGTTCGATTTTGTTTTTAGTAAAAAAGGTAACGGTGCTAGTTCACCTGATGTTGACATGATTGAGATATCAGGAATATCAAAGAGCCATTTATCAGTGTTGAGTAATAGAATTCAGACAATTCGTTTAAGTGTTGTGGAGATGTTATCTAAGGAGCTTATGATTAGTGAAGAGAATTGTCGATTGTCTATAAAAAACTCATTCTTGGAGTTATTATGTAACCTTGTTATTGATAAAAAGAAAAAGGTCATAAAAGTGAAAAATCAAAGTAAATATCAAAATCACTTGTTCAGGGTATTGCCCAAGATTTACACTGGCACATATCATCAAGACCCAATCTTATTGCCTGCCTTTATTGATAAGGTAGAGTACCATTTACGAAATGACACCGACTATTTCAGTTTTAACATTTTCAAATACGACTTTTTTTTCTTAACAAAAATTCAAAACACCTCAAAGGATTTAATCATGGAATTGAAAAATTCTACCAGTTACAAAATTGGTCAACTGCTCGGCAAAATGGCAAAGCCCCTTGGCCAGGGAAAGAATGCTAAAATTGCCTCTTTTGAAAAGAACTACATTGGCTTGCTTTCTAGACGAATTGCAGACTTGAAAGATGTTGTTGCTTTTTCAAATTATATCAATGAAAAATTAGCAATTCATGAAATTAAGTATCTACAAAAAGAATCAGTGGGGGTATCCATTTTACTTCATGAACTAAATGAAGTCACATACCAGAAAAACGAATGTGCATTTGGTTTTTTTGAAGGCTACTTCACCTACTGTGGTACACCAGATGCGGATAACACCCAAGAATCAAACCAAGACAACAACTAATTATACCATTTATAACCAAGGAGATAACAATGGCAAACAATGTAATATCTGAGAAATCAGAAATTCTCTTTTTATATGAGAGTATGTACTCAATTCCTAACGGTGATCCATTTACATCTGAACAACGTTTTGATGATGCAACCAAGAAGATACTTGTGAGTGATGTAAGAATCAAGCGTTTTATCCGCGACTACCTCAACCTTAATGGTCATAATATTTTTGTTCTTGGTGGTGTGTCAGACGATGGTAGTTCAATAAGTGCGTCTGCTAAATTTAAAGAACTACAAAGCAGATTTCCTCAAGCAAAGAGCGCGAAGCAAGTTATTCTTAACTGTATAGACGCAAGGCTGTTTGGCGCTGTCGTTACTATTAAAAATGCCGCAATGAATAAAAAGAAATCGGAGGATAATGAAACAACTGACTCCGAAAAGCAAGAAAAAGCATTTAATCTTACCGGACCAGTTCAATTTGCTATTCTGAACCCATCACTAAACTCTGTTGACTTGAGAATGCACCAGAACACGTCAGTATTTTCCTCAAGTACTGAGAAATCACGTGGTGCTATTGGCACTACAACAGTTGTGCCTTATGCAATCAATCAAATTCATGGGTGGATTAACCCATTCAGTGCAAAGGAAACGAATCTTTGCGATGATGATGTTAATATCATGTTTGAAGCATTATGGAATAGTATCAACATTGCTAATACACGCACCAAGCAGAATCAAAATTCACTACTTATTTTACAATTAGTTTATTCTGAAAGCAAAAAGAAAATTTACGGTGCAGATAAGCTTGTTAGAATTAAAACAAATAAATCATCGGAAGAACAAATCCGCAGCACAGACGATTACGAATTTGATTTTGAAGGTCTCGAAGAAATCCTTAACAATGATGCTATCAATGAAGTTAGATACTATACTGAATACAAAGGAATTTCTACAAAACTCGATTTAATTAAGAATCCAAAAATGAAAAAAATGGAGAATCTATGGAAGGGTGCTTAATTAAAATTAGTGGTAATTGGGCACACTTTAAAAAACCTGAAACAAATAACAATCCACTGACTCACGACTTTATCACAAAGACAGCACTCATTGGAATGATGGGTGCTGTCATGGGTATAGACCGTATGACAATGAAAACATTATTCCCAATACTTTCATGTAATCTCAAGTATGGTCTTGTTGTTACAAACGAGGTTGTCAAGGAGTCTTGGGGTTTTACATACAGAAGTGTAACCGATTTGTATTACAAAGTTCCCAAACAGATGGAGTTTATCCGTAATCCTTCATATCTGGTTGCACTAGTTCTAGCGAATAAGGACTCTATCAAAGAGTTTAACAATTTCAAGGACAGAGTTTCAAACAGTGAAGCAATTTATACCCCCGTTCTGGGAATACACAATTGCCCAGCAAATATTGAATTTATTGGAGAAGGAATATTTGAAGAACGAAGTGGTGCATTTCGTACACTTGGCATAATAACTAACGACATGGAAATCGAGTTTGAGAATAACATGAGAATCGGTTTCGAGCGAATACCCACTTTCCAGAATGATGATTTTTGGAATCTACCTGACAGGTATATCGAAGTGGTATATCCATCAAACGGAAATTCATTGTCAGTTCAAAAAGGCAATTATTATCAATGTACTTTGGATGATAGTAGCTGGGTTTTATTATGATGACATATTATTCTCATAAAGAAAAAGAACTTCATGAGCATATAAAAGGTGTGATGAATAAAGCAAGTAATCGCACTCCGTCAAAGATTGTTGAGGTCGCAGCATTATTTCACGACATTGGCAAGATTAACCCTCATTTCCAAAATAAACTTATTCGTGGACAAAACAGCGGATACAGTTCTCATTCTTACTTATCTGTAGCCGCTTTATGTTCTTTTGTAACCAAGAATATCCATTTTGTTGAAAACCGGTTTGGTACTGGTTTTGAGAGACAATGTTATGAAGTTTCACTTTTGATAGCAAAACACCATGGTAACCTACCGGATTTGAATAATGGTATCTTTAGAATCAAAGAACTAAAACTTCTGCAAGATTTTTTGTTAGAAAATCAAGAGTTACCAATATCGGAGTACTTAACTCAACACTTCTCCCAATTTGAAAATCATACTCCTTTTTCATTGCATGATAAAGGTATTTTAAGGTCATTGAAAATACTAAATACGGCATACAGTAGTATCAGAAAAGGAATTGATAAACACCTTGAGTTTTTCTTGGATATTCAATACAACTTTTCGTGTCTTATTGAATCAGACAAACGTGATGCAAGCAATAATCAAGAATACAAATCACTGCGGGCTAAGGATGCTAACTTACATTTTAGCAAAGCACTTACTAATTGCATTAACAGTTTCGCTTCAACCACTCCAATAAATAAAGTCAGAACAGAAATTCGAAACGAGGCTTTAAAGAATCTACAAGTAAAGTTAGGTTCTGACAATACAAGAGTTTTTTCATTGACCGCTCCAACAGGTTCTGGAAAAACGATGATGTTGTTATCATTAGCATCTGAAATACAAGGTCATAATCCTGAACACAAAATTATTTATGCTCTACCTTTTCTTTCAATCATAGACCAAGTAACTCAGATATGTACAAAGATTATTGGCGAGGGCGAAGACTCTGTACTAAGTATAGATTCACGCTCTGAAAACTATGAAGTAAAAGAACTTATAGAATACAGTGACATTGACGGCATTTCATATCCTGAAAAAGTAGAGCAACTCAGCAAACTTGTCTTCTCAAGTTTAACATTCGACCACTATTTTATTGTAACAACCTTTGTACAACTTTTTGAGACTTTAGTAAGTAATGAAAATAAGACCTTATTGAAGCTACCGAACTTTGCAAAGAGTATTATACTTATTGACGAAATACAAGCCCTTCCTCCACGACTTTATACATTTTTTATAGCTTTACTTGATGAACTTTGCAAAAGAATAGATAGCTATGTTATTGTGTCCTCTGCTACAATGCCTTATTTAGCAGTTGATGAGGATGATAATGCACGTAAATTATTTTATCGTTATCCTAAGTCTGAGGAATTAGAAAAAAGAGAGTTGTTAGAAGTCCCAAAGTATTTTGCAAATCCAGTTTTTAATCGTTACACTATTAACCGAATCAATGACAACAACTTTACTTTAGATAAACTTGCATCACACATACTATCAAGCGAGCAATCTTGCCTAGTTATACTTAACACTATTCAGGATACCAAAGATTTATTCTCACATATGCTTAATGAGAAAAATATATCTGGTGATATGATGATGCTTCTGAATACACATTTTCATTTACTTGATAGGAAAGATAAAATTCAAAAGTCGCAGAAAATATTACAAGAAGGCAAGAAAGTCATTTTAATTTCAACTCAACTTATTGAGGCTGGGGTAGACATTGATTTTCCAGTAGTTTATCGGGATATGTGCCCATTGCCAAATATCATTCAATCGGCTGGCAGATGTAATCGTAATGGTATGATTAATAAAGGAAAAGTTTTTTTCTTTGACTTGTTGAATAAGCATGGCAAAAGATCATGTGAACTTATCTATCGAGATAAGGCAAGTAAGGAATTTTTAGAATTTAGTAGGAACGCATTTCTTGGTGTTTTAAATGAAGAACAACTCTTCAATATTCAGAGCAAGTTTTTTAAAGAAGAGATTGCCGATAAACTGTCAGTCGGTAAGCACTTTCAGACAGGATTAAATGATTCGAGTGAATCTTTAGATCTAGTATCGTGCATTGCCAATGCACAATTTGAAACATTAGGTCAGTTTAGGCTGATTGATAAGAAAGTTTTTGGTGAGGAGTATCGGTATTATATACCTGAATGCAATGATTCTGAATTTGAAAAACTCGATGAGCTATCATCGCAACTAATCAAATGTAATGACAAGAGTAAGTCAAGGTTACTTAAGCTAAAAGTTGAGTCACAAATTAAAAGTATGTCAGAGCGAATTGTATCTATCAATCTTAATTCAAATAATAAGAGTTTTAGACCACCTTCATCGGAAGCGATATTTGGTATTAGAAAGCTCATTAAACATGATGATTTCTATTCGTCAGTTAACGGTTTGATACTTGACCCACAAACCGATTTTATTCTCTAACTCCATGCTTACCGGCACTCATATAAATTACTATTTTATATGCAAGCGCAAACTATGGTTTTTTGTGCATGATGTGCAATGCGAGCAGGACAGCGATAATGTGCGGCTTGGGCGTTTGCAACATGAAATGTCGTACAGCCGCGAAAAAAAAGAAATAGAGCTTGACAATGCAGGCGTTCTCGACTGGTTTGATTCGGCTCGCGGCATTGTGCACGAAGTAAAAAAATCTGATGCAATGGAAGAATCGCATGAATGGCAGATTCTATTCTATTTGTTGCATTTGAAGCAAAAGGGACTGCAAATTGCTGAGTTTGAAGGCGACGAAGGCATTATAGGCGAAATTGATTATCCTGCTTTAAAATCTAAGACAACGATTATTTTAACGCCTGAGCGACAGAAGACATTGGAAAATGAAATTTTGCAGGGAGTTGAAAACTGCATTACTTCAGCCATGCCGCCAGAAACAATTAAATCGAAAGCATGCAGATCGTGCGCCTATTTTGAGCTGTGCTATTCTTAGCCGAACAATGCGGCTATGACATTGGACGCTTAATAGTTCATTTGCCCGCCACGCGGCGCATGTATATATAATGTATACATCAAACACTTCCATCTTCGCAGGAATACCGTGAAACGATGCTATTACATATTCACAGCAGGACGGCTAAGAAGACGCGAAAACACTGTGTTTTTTGAGCCGCAAACACTGCCCGAAGCCATGCCAGACAATCCGCAAGAGGAATTGCTTTTGGATAATGACGGAAGCGATGGCGAGTCGCCGGCTTTTGATGCCAAGCAAAAAAGAGTTGTGCCGATTGATGATATAGATTCGTTTATGATATTTGCCGAAATTACGCTAAACACCCGATTTCTTAATTTTTTATCGCAATATCGGATTCCGGCGCATTATTTTAATTATTACGGCTATTATGCTGGCACATTTTATCCTCGCGATTACTTGATATCAGGATATTTGCTGATGAAGCAAACAGAACATGCGCGCATACAATCGAAGCGCATGACAATAGCAAAAAAACTAATTGAAGGCGCAGCTTATAATATGCGCAAGAACTTGCAATATTACAATGCTCGAAACACCGACTTATCGGAGACGCTGACTGATGTTGAAAGATATTCCGAGTCAATTCCGCAGGCAGCCAACATTCAAGAGCTTATGGGTATAGAGGGAAATATTAGAAAAGCATATTACAGCGCATTTAGCGCTATATTGAAAGAAAAATACGATTTTCAACGACGTATAAAAAATCCGCCGGATAATGCGGTCAATGCGCTCATATCTTTTGGCAATTCATTGGTCTATACCGCTTGTCTCTCTGAAATTTACCGAACGCAGCTATCGCCGCTGATTTCATTTCTGCACGAGCCCGGCGAAAGGAGATTTTCGCTGGCGCTTGATTTGGCCGAAATTTTCAAACCTCTGCTTGCAGATCGCATTTTGTTTAGAGCGTTAAACCAAAATATGCTTCAACACAGAGATTTTGACGCAACGCTTAATTATTGCTATTTGAAGCCGGCAGGTAGAAAAATATTTGTTAGGGAATTTGAAGAAAAAATGACTACAACCATTGAGCATAGAAAATTAAAACGTAAAGTATCGTATCGTCGGCTTATACGATTAGAATGTTACAAACTTATAAAGCACATATTAGGAGAGCAGGAATACGAACCTTTCAAAATATGGTGGTAAAGGAGTGATAATCTATGTATTACATTGCGGTTTATGATATTGCGTCGGAAAAGCGGCTGCCTAAAATGCTAAAATTATGCAGGGCATATTTGCATCATGTTCAATACTCGGTTTTTGAAGGATCGCTTAGCGACGCCTCGCTTGCAGAGCTAAAACACAAAGCAAAGAAAATAATGGACACTTCGGAAGATTCTTTTATTATTTATTGCTTGGGAAACGAGCGATGGATGACAAGAGAAATTGTTGGAGTTGAAAAAAACTCATCTTCCAATTTTATATGATGCTCGCAGCTGCTTTACTTGTTTATTTGTATCGTCGCCCTCAAGATTGTTTGATGTTTTTTATAAAATTACAAGTAACAATAAATAATTTTTTACCTATAACTCGTTGAAACTTATAGAGTCGTCGCAACTGCGCTTTTTTTGCACAATTACACCTCGACAATATGTCGTTGGCAAATTAGCGGTGTAAGTCCTTATAATTCACAAAAAATACTTACTTTTGCGACGCCTCTCAATCGTACCAGTGTGGAATTGAAATATGAATGCGATATTGCAGGCAGCGGCAAATTTTTTACGCTCTCAATCGTACCAGTGTGGAATTGAAATCCCTGAAAGAAATGGTAGAATCCCTACCGAAAGACCTCTCAATCGTACCAGTGTGGAATTGAAATTCTATTGAGTTCGGACTAGGCGAACGGCGGCGGCTCTCTCAATCGTACCAGTGTGGAATTGAAATTGTATAAAAGAATCTCAATCAACAACGGAGGCAAATCTCTCAATCGTACCAGTGTGGAATTGAAATTTTATTGTTTTGATATTCATAATTACAGAGAAGTTGCTCTCAATCGTACCAGTGTGGAATTGAAATTATTATCTGAACTTGCTAATACAGTAATTACTGCATCTCTCAATCGTACCAGTGTGGAATTGAAATCTTTTCTGATTTTAGATTTTTATTCGTTGCTATTTCCTCTCAATCGTACCAGTGTGGAATTGAAATGCAAAACATATTCAAACGCTATGGAAAAGACAACAACTCTCAATCGTACCAGTGTGGAATTGAAATGATGTTCATTTCCTAAAGATGTTTTAGTAGAATTTTCTCTCAATCGTACCAGTGTGGAATTGAAATCTGGATAGATTACTACTACGATAAGCAAACAAAAACCTCTCAATCGTACCAGTGTGGAATTGAAATCATTATACGTAGACCCCATGCAAGAAGAATGTGTAGCTCTCAATCGTACCAGTGTGGAATTGAAATATTTTACAGCAAAACAATGGAAATCTTCGGTATGGTTACTCTCAATCGTACCAGTGTGGAATTGAAATACGCCCTCCGCAGAGCGGTGAACGTCGAGCAGCGAGCTCTCAATCGTACCAGTGTGGAATTGAAATTGTATAAAAGAATCTCAATCAACAACGGAGGCAAATCTCTCAATCGTACCAGTGTGGAATTGAAATATTTTACAGCAAAACAATGGAAATCTTCGGTATGGCTCTCAATCGTACCAGTGTGGAATTGAAATCTTTAGATAATACAGCGTTCGGGGTAGTCGCTTTTCTCTCAATCGTACCAGTGTGGAATTGAAATACCTCTATCGTAACGTCGTCTACGTCGGCGTACTGCCTCTCAATCGTACCAGTGTGGAATTGAAATGCGCTCTGATTTTAGATTTTTATTCGTTGCTATTTCCTCTCAATCGTACCAGTGTGGAATTGAAATGGGGTCTACGTATAATGATGGACGACTTTTATACGTCTCTCAATCGTACCAGTGTGGAATTGAAATGCGACTTTCAATGTCAAAGTATTCGCTTGTTATTTCTCTCAATCGTACCAGTGTGGAATTGAAATTACTTGTTAGCGTATATGTATCTTGCAAGTGCGATCCTCTCAATCGTACCAGTGTGGAATTGAAATTCGCTCTGATTTTAGATTTTTATTCGTTGCTATTTCACTCTCAATCGTACCAGTGTGGAATTGAAATTCGTTCTGATTTTAGATTTTTATTCGTTGCTATTTCCTCTCAATCGTACCAGTGTGGAATTGAAATGTAACAATCGAATACGAACTATTCATGTAAGGACAACTCTCAATCGTACCAGTGTGGAATTGAAATCCCTATCTCCGCGTCGGTCAATTTCTCGTAATCGCCTCTCAATCGTACCAGTGTGGAATTGAAATGCGTTATACGTAGACCCCCAGCAAGAAGAATGTGTCTCTCAATCGTACCAGTGTGGAATTGAAATTCTGCATACATATTTACACGCGGATTGCCTTCTTTGCCTCTCAATCGTACCAGTGTGGAATTGAAATGTCACGCTGTATGCTTTCTTTATGTCAGTTTCTTTACTCTCAATCGTACCAGTGTGGAATTGAAATGTCTTCATCATTTAACAATACATCAAGACCGTATCCCTCTCAATCGTACCAGTGTGGAATTGAAATTCAGATTCCCGCCTCCCACATTGCACGCAAAACTGACTCTCAATCGTACCAGTGTGGAATTGAAATCAGTAAAAGAGCAAACTGTGCAGCGTTCGATAGACTCTCAATCGTACCAGTGTGGAATTGAAATGTACGTCTGGCAGGTTGTCTATGGCGTGCGCACAGGCCTCTCAATCGTACCAGTGTGGAATTGAAATGCTGACGAACGTGCAAGTTCGGCTGGCGGAGACGGTGCTCTCAATCGTACCAGTGTGGAATTGAAATCAGCATCTTGATCTTTTAATATCCTGTAATATGTAACTCTCAATCGTACCAGTGTGGAATTGAAATGAGAATAAACGACAGCAAGGCATCACTTTACAAGATTCTCTCAATCGTACCAGTGTGGAATTGAAATGGCAGTGCGCGCAGAGACGCGACGTAGAGTTCGTGGCTCTCAATCGTACCAGTGTGGAATTGAAATCCGAAACCGGCGAAAAAATCAAAGCCCTTGCGCCCGACTCTCAATCGTACCAGTGTGGAATTGAAATAGGCAGAGAAAGCGGCAATCGCCGGCAAGAAACTCGCTCTCAATCGTACCAGTGTGGAATTGAAATCGTGATTGATACGTTCGCCGCTGCCGTAGAAAAATCTCTCAATCGTACCAGTGTGGAATTGAAATACATGAAAACCTCGTATCGCTCCCTTGTTCGCGCTCGGCTCTCAATCGTACCAGTGTGGAATTGAAATTTGCTATTTTCAACTGGACAAAAGTTCCTGAGGGCGTCTCTCAATCGTACCAGTGTGGAATTGAAATGAGAATAAACGACAGCAAGGCATCACTTTACAAGATTCTCTCAATCGTACCAGTGTGGAATTGAAATGGCAGTGCGCGCAGAGACGCGACGTAGAGTTCGTGGCTCTCAATCGTACCAGTGTGGAATTGAAATCCGAAACCGGCGAAAAAATCAAAGCCCTTGCGCCCGACTCTCAATCGTACCAGTGTGGAATTGAAATAGGCAGAGAAAGCGGCAATCGCCGGCAAGAAACTCGCTCTCAATCGTACCAGTGTGGAATTGAAATCGTGATTGATACGTTCGCCGCTGCCGTAGAAAAATCTCTCAATCGTACCAGTGTGGAATTGAAATACATGAAAACCTCGTATCGCTCCCTTGTTCGCGCTCGGCTCTCAATCGTACCAGTGTGGAATTGAAATTTGCTATTTTCAACTGGACAAAAGTTCCTGAGGGCGTCTCTCAATCGTACCAGTGTGGAATTGAAATATCTTTACGAGCTTTCTAACAGTTTTTCACTCAATTGCTCTCAATCGTACCAGTGTGGAATTGAAATATCTTTACGAGCTTTCTAACAGTTTTTCACTCAATCTCTCAATCGTACCAGTGTGGAATTGAAATTCTATTGTTTCAAGTACAATATCTGACGAAGGGTTTACTCTCAATCGTACCAGTGTGGAATTGAAATAAATATGGCCTGCCAGCATTTGTAAAAAATGGATGCGCTCTCAATCGTACCAGTGTGGAATTGAAATTTTTTTACAGTTTCCTCTGATTATTTCCGCGGTTTCTCTCAATCGTACCAGTGTGGAATTGAAATCGGTTTCGTTATTTATCAACGCGAAATTTGAATTTCTCTCAATCGTACCAGTGTGGAATTGAAATTCCTCTATTGAAAAGGCATATACTGTATAATCTACAGCTCTCAATCGTACCAGTGTGGAATTGAAATTTTAGCAATCCTCCTAAATTAAAACGCGCTGTAGATATCTCTCAATCGTACCAGTGTGGAATTGAAATCACTTTAATCACTTATTATCAAGTAAGAGGTAGAAGACTCTCAATCGTACCAGTGTGGAATTGAAATCTCTTCGTACAATTCATATTCATAAGTGCCAATTTTCTCTCAATCGTACCAGTGTGGAATTGAAATATCCCTGGTATGCTCAATAATAAATTCGGATTATTAAACTCTCAATCGTACCAGTGTGGAATTGAAATCCGGCATCTGGATGATGTTTTTTTGCTAATGCTAGACTCTCAATCGTACCAGTGTGGAATTGAAATTGCTATTACGCGATAACCTACACGGAAACCGCCGGCCTCTCAATCGTACCAGTGTGGAATTGAAATTCTATTGTTTCAAGTACAATATCTGACGAAGGGTTTCTCTCAATCGTACCAGTGTGGAATTGAAATCAGTTAAAGAGCAAACTGTGCAGCGTTCGATAGATCGCCTCTCAATCGTACCAGTGTGGAATTGAAATCCAGTTGCAACTACTGGCTGTTGAGTAGTTGTACTGCCTCTCAATCGTACCAGTGTGGAATTGAAATAATTTCAAAAAATGGAAACTTGTATTTAGAGCGTAGGCGCTCTCAATCGTACCAGTGTGGAATTGAAATTTGGCACATAATTTGACATTCTGTCAGCGCCGGCACTCTCAATCGTACCAGTGTGGAATTGAAATAAAAAAAGCTACGGCAGATAAAGAAGAAGCTGAACGCTCTCAATCGTACCAGTGTGGAATTGAAATTGTATCTTTATTGCTTGGAAGTGTTTCTGTGAAGCCCTCTCAATCGTACCAGTGTGGAATTGAAATCTTGGGTACATTAGTATTATCTCGTCAAATAATTTGCTCTCAATCGTACCAGTGTGGAATTGAAATACTTACGACCACGAAGAATCTGCCATGCCGTAATCACTCTCAATCGTACCAGTGTGGAATTGAAATCTTGATCCTGTAATGAAGGAAAAAGGATTGTTTAACTCTCAATCGTACCAGTGTGGAATTGAAATACGAAATTTGCCTTTTTCTTTGTCCAAGTATGCAATCTCTCAATCGTACCAGTGTGGAATTGAAATCTTCTTTGCCGCTTTTTTGCCCCAAAACGTTCTCACTCTCAATCGTACCAGTGTGGAATTGAAATCTCTTTTTGTTTCAGAAGGCTCAGGTAACTGGCGATGCCTCTCAATCGTACCAGTGTGGAATTGAAATTTATTATCTTTATGTTTGTTATATGTGCTACTCTAATACTCTCAATCGTACCAGTGTGGAATTGAAATGCGTCTACGTGTCAAAATCTGAACGGAACTAAATAACCTCTCAATCGTACCAGTGTGGAATTGAAATTAGCCTTGATCAGCCACAGTCGCTCGAACGAACCAATCTCTCAATCGTACCAGTGTGGAATTGAAATTAACAACGCCAAAGGAAGGAGGGCAATCAACTACACTCTCAATCGTACCAGTGTGGAATTGAAATTCATCTCCGCCTTACGCACTATGTCCTGTTGAGGAATAGCTCTCAATCGTACCAGTGTGGAATTGAAATTTTGTTAGTGTTATTGCGCGCTGTAAAGCGTATGAACCTCTCAATCGTACCAGTGTGGAATTGAAATTAACCTTTATGTGCAACAGTTAATCGAACGTAATACTCTCAATCGTACCAGTGTGGAATTGAAATACCGGATTAAAGATACTTGCAGCATATGTATTATACTCTCAATCGTACCAGTGTGGAATTGAAATAATAAGGACTAATGCAAACAATATCCCTAAAATTAACTCTCAATCGTACCAATGTGGAATTGAAATACGTATCTGCGACTTGGTAAATTGCTTTATCATATTGCGGCGTTACTTCTTCTTCTTTGTAATAATAACGCACATATATTGCCGGCCTTCACCTTTGCTTGGAATAGAAACTCGCACCATGCCTATTCCAATAGTATTAAGCGTTCTTCTATCTCCAATTCCTAACAAATGTTTTCTATGACCATCCACACCACCAACGCCGCCATCATAAATCAAATCATAAATAAGATCTCGCATAGGATTGCTTGTAAGAGCATTTTCAGACCCAGACCTCATCGCTAAACTCTCGTAATTGGATGTAGAAGGCGAAATCAAATAATTCTCTGTATCAAGTTCAAACCCCGATTTGACTATTTCCTGGTCTATGCCTAATCCCTCTGGATTGCGGTGCGCGAAATATTGCCGCTTCGCCATATCAATAACTTTTCGTCGCGCAATTTTGTAGAGCGTGTCCGACCATACTAAACGCGGCATTGCACTAACATCGCGTAAGTCCAAACCAATAACCGCCGAAAATTGCGATGGATTTTCCCGCACATCGTTCAAATACCCCATGGCTGCTTTACTGTTCAACCACCACGAATCGCTACCGTCTTGCAACATAGTGTCAATAATCATTGCCGATACTTCCGGTTCGACAGGCGTTTCTTTAGAGCATCCGACAACCAAAATTACGGTTAACAACAATGCCGTTTGAATGCACTTTTTCATAAAAAAACCTTCAATACATAAAAAAATAGTTATAGGTGTGTTCTAAAAATTAAAGCATTGGCAGACAAGTGAATATAAGTAATTTTGCGAGAAAAACTAAAGCAAAAATATAGAAAAATAAGCATACCGTGCTTGTTTGATTATCAATACAACTATCAGAAACTTTCTGCTATTGGAAATTCTCTCGAAAGAGTATCATTAGTTGTTGATTTTGAGATTTATAGAGACATACTCGGAAAAGGTGTTCTAAGTAACTACAAAAGAAATAATACAAGAGCAAAGCAGCATTTGAAAAATTATTGACAGAAGAGGACAAATGTCAAGAATTATATGCTGGTGGTGCCTTTATTGGCGAGAAGTAGGAAGAAGTTGTCAGCAAATATGAGCTGCAGAATCGCATTAACGAGAAAGGATTTCGAAATAAAACCATCAAACTAAGCACAGAAAGATAGAAACAGAGAGTAATCAAAAACAAGAGCCAGATTAGAGCACATATTTGGCTTTATGGAACAAGGCATGAAAGCTTATCGTTAAAATCGGCAGGCAGAGCAAGAGCATCCGGCATAATTGGTTTTATTAATCTGACATACAACCTATTTAGATACGAACAAATTGCCAGATTAAATATAACAGCCATAAGCAACTGATAGATTGATATTTATGAGCCACATCCGAAAAGTCGGCTAACATTTCGAAGCATAAAATACATAGTGAAAAAGTACAGTTTTTACTCGTTTTGAAGTGAAAACATCAAAAAAAACGGCATTTTAGCACTTAAAAGATATGTTTTTTGAAAAATAGCGAATCTTTCGTTTGCTATTTTTATAAAATACCTTTTCAGAGTAGGCTCATATATGAAATAAATATTTATTTTATGTGAAAAATTAGAATAACTTGACAGGCTATAAACTGATTTTAGGAATCGTAAAATTGGTTCTATTTAATTTTATAAAATCAAAAAAAAACATATTTTTAGAATCTAGTTATATTTACTTGCGCTTCAGCAAAAGTTCTTTTACGGCCTCAATATTCTTACGGTCATCATCTTTGTAATGCTTTGGGATTACTTGAGGCGCAACTACTCCAGCCATCTGCTTTTGTCCGGCGGCCATATCTGACGTTAAATTCTGTGCGTTTTTCTCGGGGCTTGTATCTTCTTGATCGGCAGGGCTGCCGGCTTCTGTGCGAAGAGCTGCTTGAGCAATGATATCTTTGCCAAGAATATCCCTGATTTTATCGAAGATTGTAGCGCGTGTAAATGGCTTGCCTACAAATCCCGACGCGCCCGTCTTAATTGCCATGCTAATATTTTCAACATCGGAAACCGATGTTACCATGACTACCGGAATATCCTTAGTCGTTCGTATGCGTTTGAGCAAGCGAAGCGTTTGGTGTCCGGATAGTTCTGGCATAAGCACATCTAATAAAATTATTATTGGAAGATATTCGAGCGCCATGGCAACTCCATCGAATCCATTGCTTGCAAAGTAAGGAGTAAAGCCGTAGCTATTAACAATTTTAGCAAGAATTCGCTGCATCCAAGCATCATCATCAATTATAAGTATAGGCAAATCTTGCATATTACATCTAATTCAAAAAATTAAATTATTTGTTATTCTTCTGTTTTTTGTGCAAAAGTATTTCCAATTGCATTTCGTAAATCGGCAGCATTGGTTTTTGCAGCGCTTTTATTCATCTCAATAATTTTGTCGTATACTTCCTTGCGGTGCACCGGAATATCTTTCGGAGCATCAATGCCAACTCGCACAATACCTCTGTCGCTGCTGATAATAGTAATCCGAATATTATTCCCGATATTTATTACTTCGCCAGATTTTCGCGATAATACTAACATTGCCGTACAATATTATTGGCACATGACTTTTACCATACTATGCCGATTTTGAACGATTAATTTCATAAGTCGGCGAATACTTGTCTGAATTTAGTATAATTTGCTTTCCAGTATGATCGCCGCTTATTAAAACTGGTGCTTTCATATTTGCGCTCATTTTCCCTTGCGGATTTACCAAAGTTACAACTACAAAAGCGGCTTGCGTTGATGGATCATAGCTGTTGCGCAAATCATAGTCGGCGTCAATTATCCAAGGGCTTAGCAATGGAAATCCGATGGATGGTTCTTCAATAGAAACAAGCCATTTCATCGGCTCCGTTTCGTCTATGCTTATAAGAACAAATTCGCGTAATTTTTCGAAGCCAAGCAAACCCTCTGAAAAAGTTAAAATATTATCGGAAGCCACATCTAAAACACCGAATTGAGATGTGTACAAACGACGTATTGAGGTTGTTTGCACAACGCCCGCGCCGTCCTGCTGACGCGCCAAC
Organism: Chlorobiota bacterium; assembly: GCA_039810485.1. Classification (GTDB taxonomy): domain Bacteria; phylum Bacteroidota; class Ignavibacteria; order Kapaibacteriales; family UBA961; genus JADZAA01. Next base: position 18,379 of record JBDHXA010000016.1, read on the forward strand.
TGATGAGTATGCGAATAATTGCTGCCAGACAGCAATATCTGCTGCCCTGTCATGGCAGAGCAGTCGAAAAGAATCGGCGCTTTCATATTTGTTGTGGTTCCCAGCGCATCATTAACCAATGCCACTATAACCATAGGCACAACATTTTCGCCTAACGGTTCGCCAATTGTATAATTTTGATCAATATGCCCAGGGTTAATCAGCGCAAAGCCAATTGCAGGATTTTCGATAGAAATCAGCCATTTAAACGGCTCGGTTGCTTCTTCGGCAATTAGTATGAATTTTCGCAGATGCTCAAAGCCGTGCAACCCTTCCGAGAAAGTGAAGACATGATTGCCAGAAAAAGAAATATCGCCAAAATCCGGTGTTCGTAACATTGCTCCTTCTGATTTCGTTTGGCTCATATCAACTCCAAAGTTACAAATAATAATTTTTATTGCATCAGCTTTTGCGAGCCGGCAGAATCGCGTATATACCCTTGTACCGATGGCATTTCGGGCGATTTGCTGGACAGCAGTATTTCTACCCGCCGATTGCGAGAACGCCCTTCTGGCGTTGAATTTGTTGCAATTGGACGAGTTTCGCCATATCCGCGAACAGAGAACGACTCCGAAGGCATGCCTTCTTGCAACAAATAATATCCGACATTAAGCGCTCGCGCAGCCGAAAGATGAAAATTCGACTCAAACTGAAAAGTATGAATCGGGATGCTGTCAGTATGTCCTTCTACAACAATTTCTTGTGGAACTCCGCGCAAAATGCTTGCCAAAGAGTCTAAAACAATTGTTCCGCTCGGTTGTATATCTGCTTTTCCAGATAGGAATAATAATTTTTCAGGCAATCTCAATCGTAAACTTGACGGCGTTCTGATAATTTCAACAGCATCAACCGATAATTGCTTCTCAAAAGTGCTCTGCATTTCCTGCTGCACATTATCTAAAGTTTTTTCAGAGCTTTTCGGTAAAATTGGTCGTGGTATACCTTCACTACCAGGTAAGATTTTATCGCTTGTTTGCAAACTTTTGGCATCCGGTTTAAAATATTCCGACATTGCCATTGAAAATTCTTTGTATTTGCCAGAATCTACCTGCGATGAGGCATACAGAATAACAAATAATCCCAGCAAAAGAGTGATTAAATCAGCGTATGTGATGAGATAACGATCTTGGCTACTATGATCAGATTCCGTTTCTCGTGGCTTGCGCAACATTGCTGTTTTTGATTAATGTAATCTTCAGCAAAAATACGAAGCTCCGCTCTCTTATATTGATAAGCTGACAATAATCCTAATGAGATTGCAATAAAAGAACTGCTTTGAGCCGAAGAAAATAAATTCTTTGAATATCAATGCCTAAAAGGTGCGTATATATTAATCTCTTGCGTTTGGAAAAAGATAGCGCATTCCTTGCAAAGCGTATCCTGCAAATTCTGGCGTAACTTCAATATCGCGCCAGTTGTCACCGTAATGCACTAAGAACATTTTCTTTTTTACTTCTGAGGGCAATGTGCGCAATTCGTCCAAACTTGCATGCACAGGATTCGAGAAAAAACTAACATCGTGATAAATAAGCTCTGCTCTATCTGCATAAATATCTATGAGATTCGGATCAAACTTCGTATCGCCCGATATCATAATGCGGTCATCTATAAACATGCCATACGTGATAAAAGAAGTATTGGCCGATGTTGAATTATCCGGTATATGATTTGTACGAAACAATTCGATTTTTATACCGTTGAAATTGATTTCCCATGTTTCACGCGGCTCTGACGAAGTGAGCACGGGTCGTGAAATGTCGTAGAAATCTTCGAAATCAAGACGATGTCCAATTGCTGGATTTTCATTGAACTCCATGCCGCCGCGCAACGTCATATTCCAAAGAATATTTTGGTATTCCTCGTTGATAATCATGCGCAGCTTAGATTTGTTGAGTTGAGGGATGCCGACATACCTATTAAGCAAGCTAAGAATCTCGATGCCGCCAACGTGATCACAATGACTATGCGTGGGCAACAGAACTTCGACATCTGTTGCCTCTACGCCGGCTGCGGACAATGCAGCATATCCGGTTGTGCCGCAATCCACAAGAACATGCGCACTGCCTTTGATTATAAAGAAATTCGTCTGAAACAGCGTTTTTGTAAAAGCAGAGCCGGCACCAATAAAAAATATTTCTAGCGTCCCGTCATTGGTTAGTTTTAGCTTTTCATCAGGCGTTAGAGTTAGCATTGCGGCTTGATTATTATGATAATAATTAAATAGATTCGTCGCAGTTATAGAGAAAAACTATTATATTTTTTAATACTTTTGCTGCAAAATAATAAAAAACATTCGTTAAAGTAACTCTCTTGGTTCTTGCGTCGAAAAATAGTTTGATTTCACACCACTTTCGTGCCAAACAGCATTATGTCTATGACTATTCACTTATACAATACATTGACAAAAAAAATTGAACCATTCAAGCCAATTGATGAAAAATCCGTTCGCATATATACATGTGGTCCTACCGTGTATAATTATGCTCATATTGGAAATCTTCGTTCATTCCTATTTGCTGATATGCTTCAGCGCACTTTGCGGATTGTGGGCGGCTATGATGTGAAATGGATTATGAATATCACCGATGTAGATGATAAAACCATTGCTGGCAGTGCAATAAACAGTCAAAGCTGGCGCCAAGAAATGAAGATGCAAACTGATAATCCCAATGAAAATTTGCGCTTATACACGCAGTTTTTTATGCATGCCTTTCTTCAAGACATGAAAGCAATTGGCATCAATTTAAAAGATTTAGATGCAATGCCTTGCGCTACGGATTATATTACTGAAATGCAAAATTTAATTCGTCGGATATTTGAGTCTGGTTTGGCGTATATTTCTGATGGCAGCGTGTATTTCTCTCTTAGCGAATGGCGCAAAAATGCAAAATATGGCAGATTGTTTGCCATAGATGTTGAAAATTTCCAACAAGGAGCTCGCATAGACGCAGATGAGTACGATCGAGAAAATATTAGCGATTTTGCATTGTGGAAATCTCGCAAAGACAATGAGCCATTCTGGAATTTTGAGTTGAATAATCAACAACTGCCCGGAAGACCGGGCTGGCATATCGAATGTTCGGCAATGGGGCAGGCATTGCTCGGACTGCCATTCGACATTCATACCGGTGGTATAGATTTACGATTCCCACATCATGAAGACGAGATTGCGCAAAGCATGGCCGGCTACGGCTGCGAAACAGCCAATTTTTGGTGCCATAATGAATTTCTCGAGGTAGAAGGTCAAAAAATGAGCAAGAGATATAATAATTTCTTTACTATATCAGATCTGATTAATCGAGGAATTGATCCGTTGGATATACGCTTAGCAATGCTCTCGGCACAATATAATTCAGTATTGAATTTTACTTTCTTTGGCGTCGAATCATCGGCAAAAGCTCGTAAGCGGCTTCAGGAATTTATATACGACCTACATGAAATACCTGCCGGAAACTCGACAAAAAAAGCAAACGCCAAAGATTTTCGACGGTTAGTTTACGAGGCACTTGCAGATAATTTGCATGCTCCCAAGGCGTTGGAGAGAATTTTTAGTTTTGTAAACGAAACAAAAGCCACTGACTTGGATGCACAATCGCGCAAAGAAGTGCTTGATGTTCTGCGCTCTATAAATGATATTTTTGCTGTGTGGACTATCGAGCCGCGACCGACAGCGATAATACCTTCTGACGTGCAAGAGCTATGCGAACGCCGCTGGCAAGCCAAGAAAGACAGAAACTATGCCGTGGCCGATGAACTCCGACGACAAATAACCACCGCAGGTTTTGCCATGCTCGATGGTAGAGAATCCTATACAGTCGAAAAATTATAATATTCTGCTGCTTTTTATTCTGCTACTTTTTGGCTTCGAATGTTACATTGAGCGCCGTCTCTTTATCTTCGCGAGGTCCGCGCAATACGGTAACAGTAGTTTTATCTCCAGCTTTGAATGTTCCGAGCGCTGCCGTATAGTCATAGATATTTTTAATGGTTGTAGAGCCAAGCTTTACAATAATATCATCTGCCTTCAATCCAGCTTTATCCGCTGCGCTACCCTCGCGAACACCGGTGATTTTCAATCCTTTTGGATGATCGGAGTAATCAGGGATAATGCCAAGCGAAACACTGAAGCTCATTGAGCCGGATTGCTGTGGCGATGCTGTTTTAATAAAATCCGGCTTTACTTCGCGAGCGATTATCCGAACCGTTTGCTCAACCATGTCTACGACTCTTGCCTCGCCTTCATAGTTAATTTTATCCCAAGTATCAATAGGACGGTGGTAGTCGGAGTGCAAACCCGTAAAGAAAAATAAAACGGGTTTATTCTTTGCGAAAAATGATGCGTGATCGCTTGGACCATAGCCGTCGGCAGTTGTGGTTACAGTAAAGTTGAACACTTTGCCAAGCGAATCAGCGAGCGATTGCCAGCGAGATGAAGTGCCTGTGCCCTGAACGCTTAGCTTGTCATCTTTCAATCGGCCTATCATATCCATATTGATCATGCAAATTGTATTATCAAGCGGCACAAGCGGATGCTCAACATAATATTTTGAGCCAAGCAGACCGCGTTCTTCACCTGTATAACCCATAAAAATTATAGGTCGCAGAGCAGGTTTTGCAGCGAATCGCCGCGCAAGTTCCAACATTCCGGCGGTTCCCGAGGCGTTGTCATCAGCGCCATAATGAATTTTTGGCTCGCTTCCGGTATAGAGCGTACCCTCGTCACCCATTCCCAAATGATCAAAATGCGCTCCTACGACAATATATTCGCTTTCAAAGAAAGGATCGGTTCCCGGAATATAGCCGATTACATTTGCAGTCGGCTTTTCTTCAACTGTCAGATTAACAGACACAGTTGCAGTAACATCAGGAAATTCAAAACTTTGGGGCTTGCCCGTTTTTTTCATTTGATCTTCTATTGCGCTGAGTTGTTTTGTTCGGAAAATTCTTGCCAGCGGCGTACGCTTTGCATGAACGGCGATCAAGCCGGATTTACCGCCCGCTTCTAACTTTAACGTCAAAAGCGAATCGCCTTTGTCGCCAGGACCATTAATTAAAATAACAGCCGAAGCGCCTTTTTCCCGTGCATTCATAATTTTGTTGCGAATAGGTGCAAGTCGTGCGAATTTGCCATGCTGCGGGTCGCCGTCTGGCGTTCCGCGAATTATTATGACAATTTTTCCTTTTACATCAATATTGGCGTAGTCGTCGTACTGCTGTTCTTTATCAGAAATTCCATAACCGGCAAACACCAATTTTCCTATTGCGCTTCCATTGTCGCTAAATGCAAGAGGCACATAGTCGGCGTCTGGCTTCCATTTGAATTTTACCGGCTTTATTTGATCTCGCGGCACTCCGGGCTGCTCTACAAGAAGTTCATAGCCGACACCATTGCCTTCTCCAAGTGCAATGGATGAAGCAACCGAGAATTCTTGAAAATATGAAGCGCCAATAGGTTTAATTCCGGATTTGGCAAATGCATCGGCAATGAATCTGGCAGCTTTCGCATTTCCTTCCGTGCCCGGACTGCGTCCGGTCAATTCGTCAGACGCCAAATACTTAACTGTTGCTTGCAAGCGCTGGACTGCAGATGAGAGCGTATCTGCGGCTTTTATGGAAGAAAAATTGATTACTAACAGCGCTGCTATTGCGCCGAAGATTGTCTTTGAAGCAGAATTCATAAGTATATTCATAAGTATATATTGTTATTGACAAACAGCATTTCGATAATTCGCAAAAATATAAACAAACTTAGAATTTCCACATTAACATCTTGCACAAATTATACACTGCATTGTTTTTTTTTGAAATTGGCAATTTACATAATAAAACACTATTGCTAAATTATTCTGGCTGTGTATGAAAATCGTCATAAGGCGATGAACTCTTTGATGATGCGCGATAGCTGCTAGTCATTTTTTCAATATATTTTCCAATTATGTCAAATTCTATATTTAATTTGTCGCCGACTCTTTTTAGCCCAATTGTCGTTACGGCAAGCGTATGAGGTATCAGCGCAACCATGACACGATTTTGATCCGCCCGTGCCACGGTCAAGCTCACGCCGTCCAAACATATCGAGCCAACAGGCACTACATATTGAGAAAATTGAGGCGGAAATTCCACCCATAATTGCCGGCTTCCTTGCAGTTCGGCTATGGAACGAATTGTACCGACGCAATCAACATGACCCTGCACAATATGGCCGCCTAATCTCGAACCAGCGCGAACAGCTCTCTCAAGATTCACTTTTTGCCCCGATATTAGAGAGCCAAGCGTCGTTTTGCGAAGCGTTTCATCTATCGCATCAACTGAAAATGTTGTATCTGTATGAGTAACAACTGTTTGACAAGCTCCATTTATAGATATTGAATCGTCTGCTTTCACATCGCTCATTATAATTTTTGCGTTCACGATAATGCGCCTTGATGTGCCGCGATGCTCCGAGCTTGCAATTGAGCCGATTTCCTCGATAAGACCTGTAAACATTGTGCATTTCCTTGAAGTAATTCGCAAAGAAAACGTAATTTGATGAAATATCGTGATTTTTATCGTAGAATAAACATAAAAGACGCCAGAACGCTAAACAGTGAAAACGTTTTGCGTATTTTTGCAAACATTGGAAATTCGTCATTTTTCGTATATTTTATTTATTTCTATGAAATTTTCCTTTTGGCTCGCAATTCTTGCAAGCTGCTTTATTATGGCAGATATTGACAGCACAGCTCAGGTGTGGAGGCGCCGTCCTGCAGAAATGACTATTGACTCATCTCTCGAAAATTCAGCAAGATTTAAGGGCAGTATTGCCTATATCGAAGCATCATCTTCGTGGTTTATGGGAACGTGTTTTCTTAACTATGAATTGGTTTTCCACGAAAATTGGAGCGCTAGAATTGGTGGCGGCGGAGGTTTTGCCGAAAATATTGCAAACGGATACGGCGGCTTGCTCATGGCAAATTATTTTTCTGGCGGCGCGCATAAATTTGATGTTGGCGCCGGGATTTGCTATGCCGGCATTGTGGACTTTCAGCTTGAGGGCGGAAAATCACAGCGCGAATGGAAAATTACTCCTGTAATCAGCGGAGGGTACCGATATCAGCCCGACGGCAAAGGAATGTTCTTTCGAGCAGGCGTATCATATTTTTCCTTTGGAGGTGGCTCGCATCTCGGCATTGGCTTGCGGCTGTGATGCTAATAATCCAAGCAGATAAATTCTGTAAAACAGCACATTAAAACAAATCAGACTATTATCGTGCTTCTGATTTTGACCATAAACAATACCCAACTATATAAATCAATTGTTAAGAAACAGAATCATCAGATAACAAAATGAACGGATTGTATGGGGGCGGAGTATTTGAAATACCTTCAGACGGCATGACTTTTGGCGTTGTCGGTTCAGGTAAATTAGGTATGGCCTTTATTTCCGCATTGCTCAAGCAAAAATCGCTTGGATGGGTGCTATGTCGCACCGAAGAAACCGCAATGCAAATAAGCGAGCAGTTCGACTGGAATGTGACGGCTGTTGCAAATATGGCATATATTACAGATTTGGCCGACGTTATTATAATAGCTGTGCCTGATTCTGAAATCGCATCAATCGCAGATTCATTTGCGCGACATTTTGGAAGCCAGCTCAACGATAAAGTTGTAATGCATTGCTCGGGTGTTTTTGGGCGCGAACAACTGGCAATCTGCAACATTGCAGGTGCTGTAACTATTGCCGCTCATCCTTTTCAAACATTTTCCAACAACTCGGACATTGCATTCAGAGGCATTTATTGGGGTGTTGAATGTGATGAAAACGATCGTGAAATTGCATCTGCCATTGTGCATCGTTTTGGCGGTCAACCGCAATTTTTAAGCGCTTTTACGCAAAATCATCGCGGCTTATACCATGCCGCAGCTGTTTTTGCCTCCAATTTCGTGGTGGCAGCCATAGCATCAGCAAAAGAGACAGCCATAGCTGCCGGCATTACTCCGGCTGAATTTTTGCTGCCGATAATCTCGACAGCTACAGAAAGCGCTTTGCAAGCCTTAGACGATGATTCTATTCCTCTGACCGGCCCAGCTGCCCGAGGCGATATAGACACTATTTCACGACATATTGAACAATTTGCAGAAGTTGCTCCGCATCTTGGATTTGAATATTCTCTCATGTCGCGCTCTGTTGTAGAGTCCGCTAAAAACAACGGTCTCATTACAAATGATAAATACAATTTGCTCTGTTCAATGCTTGATGAAGCAATAACGGCATTGCGCCCTCAGGAATAGTCGCACTATCCATCGAATTTTCAATGCTTCCACTCAAGGATTTCGTTACTTCAGTTGATCGTTTTGTTGTTGCGCATCGCGGCTCATCAGGCACAGCTCCTGAAAACACTCTCGCGGCAGTACGGCACGCGCTTGATGCAAAAGCGCAAATGGTTGAACTCGACGTTCATATTACAGCGGATAATCATGCAATACTGCTTCACGACAACGTTGTAGGCCGCACAACAGGTGGTCATGGCCGTCTTTCCGAGATGGAATATAATGAATTAAAACAATTGGACGCCGGCTCTTGGTTTCACGCTGATTTTCACGGCGAACGCATCCCTTTGCTTTCGGAAGCATTGGCATTACTGCACGACAAGGCATATTTAAATATCGAAATTAAGCCGCCACAGCCCAACGAAGATTATCTGAAGTGCTTTGAAATAATCTATAATACCGTTTACGAAGCCGGCATGCTTCCCTACACTCTATTCGCTTCGTTTCATCATGCCGCTTTGAGGCGTCTCAAACAATTGCATCCGCATTTGCATACAGCCGCTATCAACATTCCTGGCGACAAACGGCTTCCCTCCGAAATTGCACAAAATATTTCTTGCGAAGGAATAGTTTATGGTTTGCGCGAACTCTCGTTTGCCAAAATGGACGACGCTAAAAATGCTGGTCTTTACATCGGCGTATATGTTGTAAATTCCGAAGACGATTTGCGCAGAGCTATTCGCTACGGAGCGCAGGCAATAGCAAGCAATTTTCCTGCTAAAATCAATGAATTACTGCAACAATTCAGTAAAATGTGATAACCAATTGCAACATCTTAGCTTGCATCAGAATTATATTCCTACACTGCATTATCCTTGTCGAATATATTCTTTTTTAACTACATTAATATCATGAAATCAACACTATTGCTTGTTCTTTTTTGCTTTGCCGCTCCTCTTTCGGCTGCGGTATGGCGCGTTGGAGCAGGCCGGCTGCATACTGTTCCGAGCGCAGTTTCATCTCTTGTTGCCGATAGCGATACAGTATTGATTGACGAAGGAACATATATTGGAGATGTGTGCTCATGGCGGGCACATAATTTATTGCTCCGCGGCGAAGGCGGGCACGCTAAACTTGCAGCGGGAGGTAAATCTGCCGAACAAAAGGCAATTTGGGTGATAAAAGGAGATAATGCAATAGTTGAGAATATTGAGTTTTCTGATTGTGTTGTTCCCGATCATAATGGAGCCGGAATCAGACAAGAAGGCACTAATCTTATAGTGCGCAACTGCGCTTTTCGCCGTAATGAAATGGGGCTTTTGGCCGGTAATAATATCAGAAGCACAATAATTGTCGAATATTCTGAATTTGAGCGCAGCGGATACGGCGACGGTTATTCGCATAATATTTACATAAATCATATTTATCGCTTCGTTTTTCGTTACAACTATTCACATCAAGCATTTATAGGGCATGAATGCAAAAGCCGCGCACATCGCAACGAAATTCTCTACAATCGCCTAAGCAATGAAGACGGGCGCGCAAGCCGCGAAATTGATCTGCCAAACGGCGGATTTTCAATTGTCATGGGAAATATTGTTCACCAAGGGCAAAACGCTGAAAACTCAAATATCATTGGCTATGGCCTGGAGGGACTTAGCGATTCCTTGCAAAATGAACTGTATGTTGCAAGCAATACAATTGTTAACGATAAGCCGATAGGCACATTTGTGCAAGCTCAAACAAGCTCTTCGCGAGTAATGATTCGCAATAATTTTTTTGTTGGCGCCGGCACTATCTTTAGCGGAAGCACTCATGAGCTTGATACGGGGAACAATGTGCGTTCAAATCTCGTTGCAGCCGGTTTTGCCAGCGCCGATAACTATGACTATCATCTTACTGCCACTTCGCCTGCCATCAGTGCCGCACACGCAATAGCGCCTATTGGCGCACACTCGCTTATGCCATCGGAAGAATACCGTCATCCGGCAAATAAACAGCCAGCAGATCATCCTCTTGAAGCAATATTCGACGCGGGAGCTTATCAATTCGAGCAAGTTAATATTATTGGCAACACCGAAAATAATAATGAAGTTACAATGCGCTTTACATATCCAAAAACACTCTTAATAACTGCTAAAAATGAATTTGCATACAAAATATGGAATATGAGCGGTAAATTGATAAGTGCGGGCAATGGATGCGGCGACAGTCGAATTCAAATTGACAACGAATGGATTATTGCTGTTGAAGTGAAAACTACCGATCTCCTGACGAAGCGTCTGCTTCTGGCAAGATAAATTGTTTTTGCTATTTTACAATCTGAATCGTGCGCCGGCATTAAAAGAAATTTTTTCTATCATCCAATCACCATCACTGATAAAACTGGACAGATTGCGCGTATAGAGAGTTTCTAAGAAAATTGACGTTTTTATATTGATTGGATAGCTGAAGCCAAGACCGCCAAAAACAGCAAAATTGACGCTGTTGATTGTTTCGAGCGACGATGGGGATTGAATCAAATTACGCTCTTCATTTTTAATATATACAAAATTCCCGGGCGAAGAGATGGTTCGCTTATATTCTATTGATTTTGTAAGCGGCGCAATAACTTCCGCTCCTCCAAGCAAATAAACATTTTTATCAACATACCATTCAGCAGCTGCCGACAAGCCCAAAGCCAATCCAGTATATCGCAAAGTGCGTCCTTCCTGCAATTGCAACAAATTACCGGAAGCATCACGAGCATTAGAAATTACGCTATCGTAAGCTAGCAAAGTGCCAGGGCAATTCTCAAGCGTAAGTCGCGCGGAAATGCCGAGACCTCCAAGAATGCGTTTTGTTAATACAGCCCCAAAATATCCGCCGTCCTCTGTTGCAACGCCAAATTCGCCTTTTGCCTGAACTCCGCCTGTTCTGCTAAACGAAGCGCTATGATAATTCGTTGCATAACGCACAAAAGCCCCGGCGCTCCATGAAGATTGATCGAGGCAAAGCGGACTTTCGCCATCAGCAAAACTATAGCCATATCGCTCAGTTTGAGCATCGAGCGTATAGCAAACAGTAAATAAAGAAGTATTGCCAGCAACATCTACTGCTTGAATAACCATGCGCCCAGCTATATTCGGCTGAGTTGGCTTGGCAAAAAATGAAATTTGGGGCACACCTTCTTCAAGTTTTGGTAAAGCTGCCTGGAGCCCCTGCGCATACACAATATTTACCGATTTCAATCCTCTGTCATTTGTTCGGTCATCGCGCAATACGATGCTAATTCTGTCGCTCATTGTCCGAGAATCGCCAGAAGGTGCTATAGTGTCGGGAATATCTTCAATTTTAAAAAATGTTTGTCCGCCCATTGTTCCATAAGCGTCGTAAGCCTGTGATTTGTAGCCAAATCCATAGGAATAAAGTCCAAACGGATCTTTAGCTTTAATTATATGAGTGCCATATTTTATCTGTATCTGAGCAATGGAGTAACGGCTAAGGCCAAGCGTTTGAAAGATCGCAGAGTCAACGCGTCTTCCATCTAAACGAAGCGTAGAAATTGACTTGGTCGGTATTACAACATTGATGTAATGATTCCACTCGCCGCTGATCGGAGTTGCAAAGCGATATTCATTCATAAACTGCTGCGTAGGGCTTATGAGTAGCATCATCGGATCGCCAAGCGAATCGCCATTGCCAAATCCTTGCGAATACTGTGCAACGAGAATCGGCTTATCGGCTGTAACTTGAATATTTTGTCGTACCGCAGAATTTTCATAGAACTCACCGGCATTCAGAACTGCCACAAGAGTAGAATTCTCAAACACCTTAGTTTTTGGCTCCGATGCCAGCACTCGAATTGTGTGGCGTGTGCGCCCTTGCAAAAGCCCTACATAGTAGTGTTTGCCCCAAGCCGAAATAGGAGGCAGCTGCTCGACAAGAAAATTGCATCCAATAACCATATCTGGCACATACGCGCATTGATGTCCGCTGAAAACAGCAACTTTCTTATCTGATTGGATAAGCGTTCCTGTTAGATCTCCAAGCTTGGGCGCGTCAACATGCGCGGCTACCTGGTAAACCTCGCCTGCATTTAACCGCACTTTATATGGAGTTCCGGGCTGATGAAATTTAGAGGTAAGCGTTGTGGGTGTAATCGTTACTTCGGTTCCATCTTCGGTTCCGATTACTGCAAACTGCGACATTAGCCCCTGAGAATACCGATATCCCATCACGCGATATTCTGTGCCAAGTGCCGACACCGGCAATCCCAAATATGTATCTGTAGTTTGGAAGCGATGATTCAATCCATAAACAGAAATCGGAACATCTGCCACAATATGCACCGCTAATTTTTGAATTATTTCTTCGCCGGTTACTTGTGCGCTAGGATCAATTTTTACTTGCACAACCGTCCCGCCCGGCACTTTGACTAATCGTTTATACCCCAATCCTTCAATAGTTATTTCAGCATTTGCATCTTCGCCGGCAGTCAGAAAAAGCTCGAGTGTTAGATCATTCTTCGAATCACGCGATTGTCGCGAATCCTTGTAATTCCGCTGAAAACACAAATAAAACTCTTTTCCTTCGGTTGTTATTTCTTCAACTTTTGTGTTTTTGGGAAATATCTTTTCGTCCTGTGCATCTGCTGCATTAACTACAAACAACATTAAAGCGATTGAAGCAAACAATGCAGTAAATATATATATAAATGAGAATCGCGTCATTTCGTGCACAAAATGTGAGAAAGATAAATTCCCTTATTGGTCTGCATTGTCAGATAGTAGGCACCAGAAGCAAATTCTCCCGGATCTGTTACAATATAGAATCGGTGCCTGCCTCTGGCTTGCTGAAAAGGCGAGAAATCGCGAACTAATTGACCTATAAGCGAATATATGCGAAAATGTACTGGTGTGTCGGTGTCAATATTGTAGTAAAAGCTCGTATTCAGATAAAAAGGATTGGGTGTATTTTGCTCAAGCCCTTCGGTTATTACTTGCTTGACAGGCGCATCGCCTATAAAGATTGTTCCGGCTTTTGCTTGAAATTGCTGCAAAACTCCATCAATAAAAACGCTGTCTGGTGTAATTTTCGCAATCGAATCGCGTCCGGCGAGTATTTCCAGCGACAAATCCATTAACTTGCCCGAACCTCCGCCTGCTGAATCGCATTGCAGCTCAAATGTTCCGATTAATTCGCTTGCTGTCGTCGAAAGTAGCGGCGAAATACACGATATTTTCATAGTGCCGCCGCCGATGATATTTTTAATATTAATTCTCGAAGCGTCATATCTGAAGCTCAAACGCACATTTGACGACGCCGGCAATTCCCCATAGACCGGCAGCAGCATATTGCTCGGGCGATAATCGCCTAGAATGGTGTCGGATACGGCAATAGAAATCTGAGCTGCCGCCGGTGCTGCCGACAATAAAAGCACAGCACCAAGCATCACGACTACGGAGATATGCAGAATGAAGTGAAAGCGCATTTGACCGCTCAACAAACAATTAAAAGCTAATGTGCCAATAACCATAAAATTTGAAGAAAAAATCAAATTCCATGACAATTTTTATACTTCTTACCGCTTCCGCATGGGCATAAATCATTTCTTCCTATTTGTTTGCCAGATGAATTGTCTGCAACTGTTACGCCATTAGTATTTGCTTCAGCATCATTGCTCACAGTTTTTGAAGATATGCTTCCGCGACGATATACCGGAGCTATCTGCGGCGAGCTAAATCGAATTGAAGGGGTTTGGGTTACAGTAACATTATGACCGGATTCATCAATTTGCTGCTGTTCTTGCCTGCGAGGGGCAATAGGACGCTCGCGACGCTGCGGCGGCTGAGTTGCAATATTAATTTGCGGATAGAACTTAAACGCAAAAAGTGTCGTCTCTTTTTGAATATTTTGAATAAGCTGCTGATACAGCTTTACTGATTCGCCTTTATACTCAAGCAACGGATCTTTCTGACCATAAGCGCGGTAGTGAATGCCTTCTTTTAGCTCGTCCATAGTTTGCAAATGCTCGCGCCATTTATCGTCAATGCACGACAGCACCGCATAGCGTTCGAGCTGCTTCATAAAGTCCGCTCCAAGCTGCGCTTCTTTCCGTTCATAAAATTGATTTGCGGCAGCCAAAACTCGAGCAGCGCAATCATCGGCTTTCATAGTGCGAAATTCCGCATCGTCTATTTCGACATCACAGAGAAGAGTAGTGCGAACCGCATCTTTAAACGCCTCTAGCTCCTTGTTCGGCTGATATGTTTCAAACCATTCATACACAAGCGACTGTGCAAAGCTAAAAATTACGCCCTTCATGCGCTCATCGCCTAATGCTTGGCGGCGCATATCATAAATTGCCTCGCGTTGCTGGTTCATCACATTGTCATATTCCAACAAGCGCTTGCGTATGGCAAAATTATTCTCTTCAACTTTTTTCTGAGCGTTTTCCACCGATTTTGTAATCATGCTATGCTGTATCGGCTCGCCATCCGGCACTTTCATACGCTGCATGATTGCCGCAATGCGAGCGCCGCCGAAAAGACGCATTAAATCGTCTTCGAGCGAGATAAAAAACTGCGATGTGCCAGGATCGCCCTGACGGCCGGATCGCCCGCGCAGCTGACGGTCTATACGCCGCGACTCATGTCGCTCTGTGCCAATAATAGCCAAACCTCCTGCAGATTTTACAGCGGCAGTCAATTTAATGTCTGTGCCTCGCCCAGCCATATTTGTTGCAATAGTTACTTTGCCTTCAAATCCGGCTTCTGCGACGATTTCTGCTTCTCGCTGATGCTGTTTTGCATTCAACACATTATGCGGCACATTTGCGCGGCGCAGCATTTTACTTAAAATTTCTGAAACTTCAACATTCGTAGTTCCAACAAGCACAGAACGATTTTCCTTTACAAGGCGTTGTATTTCTTCTACAACAGCATTAAATTTTTCACGTTTTGTCCGATAAATTAAATCGTCGCGATCATCGCGGCGTATTGGGCGGTTGGTAGGAATTACCACAACATCGAGTTTATAGATGGATTCAAACTCGCCGGCTTCTGTTTCAGCCGTCCCAGTCATGCCTGCAAGTTTTTGATAAAGCCGAAAATAGTTCTGCAAAGTGATTGTGGCATAGGTTTGAGTGTCTTTTTCAACGGCAACCGTTTCTTTCGCTTCAATTGCTTGGTGCAGTCCGTCGGAATAGCGGCGACCTTCAAGAATGCGTCCGGTGAATTCATCTACAATTTTGACTTTGCCATCTTCCACCACATATTCAACATCTCGCTCATACAATGAATATGCTCGAAGCAATTGAGAAATGGAATGAAGCAATTCTGAACGTTCTGAATAAATGCGCAATAATTCGTCTTTATGCCCGCGTTTTTCTTCGGCAAGCATTTCTTCTTTTTGGTCGAGAGAGGCAAATTCTGTGGCAATATCAGGAATGAGAAATAAATCTGGATCTTCACCGGCATTCGTCAGTAGTATTCGCCCTTTTTCGGTAATGTCTACTTGATGGTTTTTTTCGTCAATCGTGTAATAGAGCGTTTCATCTATCTCTTGCATTTTCATGCCATGATCGCGAAGATAGAAAAGCTCGGTTTCTCGCAGCAGTTTCTGATTTTCCGGCTCTTGCAAAAGTTTCATCAATCGTTTGTTCTTCGGGAAGCCGCGCTGCGATTTCAACAGCGCTTCGCCGCCCGCCGTGCGATCTTCCTTTTTATCGGATTTCAGCAAACGTTCTGCTTCCGATGCGTATTGATTTACCAATCTAACCTGCGCATCTACCAAGCGACGCACACGAGGATTCATCGCATCGTATTTTTGGTCGGTAGAGTGAGCAACCGGTCCTGAAATAATCAACGGCGTTCTTGCTTCGTCAACGAGCACCGAATCCACTTCATCAACTATCGCAAAATGATGCGGGCGCTGCACCATATCAGCAGCATCATTTACCATATTATCGCGCAAATAGTCAAAGCCAAATTCATTATTAGTGCCGTAAGTAATATCTGCACCATACATTTCTACACGCTGCGGCGGCTGCATCATAGATTGAATGCATCCAACTGTTATGCCCAAGAAGTCAAAAACCGGCTTCATCCACTCGCTGTCGCGTCTTGCAAGATAATCATTGACTGTTACGAGATGAACGCCTTTGCCCGACAACGCATTAAGATAAAGCGGAGCCACAGCTACAAGCGTTTTTCCTTCGCCGGTGGCCATTTCAGAGATTTTTCCTTCGTGAAGCACAATGCCGCCTATAAGCTGCACATCATAAGGAGTCATATCCCAAGTAAGGCTATGCCCTACAACTTCATAAACATGCTTCCGCTCTGAAAGGCGGCGGCACGTTTCTTTTACAACTGCAAATGCTTCTGGAAGTATCTCGTTGAGGACTGATTGTATTGCTTCGTACTCTTCTTTTCGTATTTCTTTAAGCCGTGCATGAATGTCTTCAAACTCGGTATGATCGGTATTCAGATCAGCTAGCTTGCTTCGCAGATTTTCCGCTTCCTCCGCCAGCGTATGAGTGCGGTTCTGCACAAGTTCTTTGAAATAATCGGTTTTTGCACGAAGATCTGCATCGGATACAGACGATAGCTCTGAAAATACTCTGTTGATTTCATCTACGGTTGGAAGAATGCGCTTTACGTCTTTGTCGTGTTTGTTGCCGAATATTTTTTTAATTATTCCAATCATGAGTTTAAGGTGTATATGAACATTCGTGGTTTGAATAGCAAGTATAGACGACAAAAGCTAACTTGTCGTTTAGATTTGGCATTGTGCTTTCCGGCTTCTGAATTTTAGTTTCAGATTTTACTGTAATTTTATAGATGCTGCTGCTTCTATTTCTTACAAATCAACTTCCAACAATCAGTCGCATTAAAGATTAAAGGCCGCAATGTCTTGCATTGGCACAATGTCGAGCTGAGTATTATCAACAAGCAGATTGCCATTAGGGAATAGATTGCAGCGCCAGCAGAAAAAACGGACGCCTGATTTATTTTATGATTATTGCTTCAATTGTTCCTACTTATTGCCGCGCTTAATGACAGCATCAAAACATCTCCAAATTGAAGTATTTAATTTGGTGATTTCAAGCATATTTTCAATGCAGCAGCTTTAGCAATGGTTCAAATGAAAATAATTGCAAAATATTATAGATTACAGAACTTCGCACAACTTGAATAAAAGTGAATCCGGCAATAGGTATTCCTATGCTTAGCATAAGCAATGCAAGAGTTGATTTTTCAGGGCGCAAAATAGATGCTAATGCATCATTGATGCGGTTCACAAACGCAATAAAATATTTAGGAAACAAATTCTCGATTTTTTCTTTCTTAACCAATATAAATATAGCAAAAGAAGTTACTGTACAATAGAACAAAACTCTTCCTAAATCGCAAGAAAGCAAAGTAAATATTGGCAAGATGACGAGCATCTGAAAAATCAGAATAGAAGACAAAATAGTTTTGTCTTTTTCGGTAAACACTTCGGCATTTTTCCTAAAAACATACAAGGCGTTTGAAGAAATATAATACATTATCGGCATGATAAAAATCCAATAAACGGCAGAGACCACCCTTTCATCAACGCTTAAAAAATTAGTTTTCAGATGATACTTAAAAGCCGATGCACTTGTCCAGCCAATTGAGCTTAATGCTCCGTGCGACATTTCGGTTACAACCGCAGGATTCAGATGCGCAACAGGCACCCAAGAGTTCCATATTAATTGGGCAGTTTCCAGATTTCCATGATAAATCATCGTAATTATAAGAACACAAATACTTGGTAGAATAAGTGCAAAGGGCATTGCACTATATATCAATTTTCTGTTGGCTACATATTCATTTGCAATTAGCAAATAGAGAAACGGAAAGGTTAATATAGCAAATGCCTCATGTATAAGCAGAGCAATAATCATAAGAACATTTATTACAGAATATTTTATCCACTTGCTTCTTAAGTGAGCGAAACTCCATAATGTTGCAATAAAAAATATAATCATTAAATGATCTCTTTTATGCCAGAACATGCCATTAGCCACATGAGTGCCAAGGAAAAAACATAAAGGCAATATATAAAGCGAATAACCTTTTTTAACAAATGTCTTAGTAAAAAAAACACTAACGATTGCAAAAAATATAAAACAAGATATTTTTATTACCCATTGAATATTTATATTAAAATTATTCGCACAATAAAAAAGTATTTCACCTGTAAGCCCACGACGTACAAATCCTCCCTGATAATTAATAAGCCACTCGGTTATGTTCCAGCTTTCATAGCTGAATGATGTAAAAAAATGTACGACTAATCGAATAAACAAAGCGAACGTAAACAGATTAAAAATAGTATTTAAATATATGCGTTTTCTGTTTTTATTATCAGCATAGTCACTTAATACTTGACTAATAGTACGCAATATTTTCATAGAACGACTAAAATAGTTTAGAAAGCCGATAATGGAATTTAAAGCAATTTCAACGAAATGGAAGCATATTCATATTGCTGCAAAATACAGCATTATCAACATAAAAAATATGCTGTTATATTGAATAATCTCTTTATTACAATAGGACTGTCTTCATCTAATCTTTATTAAAACTGCAATTGTTCAAATCTCTTCCAGTCCTATTACTTTGTAATATTTATCGAATTTTCAACGCAGAATGCAGCCAAAAAACAATATCGTCAATTACTTCTTTATCTACATTTCCGCCGCGCCAAAGCTCTCTCGGCGTGCTGCGATCCTCGCCTGCAATGCCTAACTGATTCAGATCGGAATACAATTTGAACTCAGACAGTTTTGAAGAAGTCGCCGAGGAATTAAGGCCGGCCTGCCACAGCAAGAAGTCGTCATTCTCTGTCTGATAGCTTCTCTCGCAATGCAATACGAGAATAGGCTTTTTGAGATTGGCGGCTGTTTTCGGAGCATTATAGCCGCGCAACTCCAACCAATAGGAAGCCGGTGTTCCAAGCGGCATTAGAGAATCGGGTGTCGCAATTGTCAATGCAGGCGATTTTACATTTTGTGTTTGTCGCTCCAACGTTTTAATTTGCTTTTTACTTATATCCGGCGTAACCGTATCGAGTGAAAGCACATATTTCACATGCGAAAGCAATGCGTCTTCCAATGGCCGTGCCGGAGCATTCATCACTATCATTCCGGCCACAGATGTATCAAGCGAAACAACTTTCGGAGCTAGCATTCCGCCAAGTCCAAGCCCAAAAACAACAATTTTGTCTTTAATAATATCATCGCGCGAGCGCAAATATTTCAATGCTTCGAGAGCGTCATCTGTCACTTCCAATTTGGGTGTAATGCGCGTGTGCATCGAGTCTAATTTTTTGATATAAGTGAATGTTCTCTTGTCATAACGCAATACTGCATAGCCGCGCGCTGCAAGCGCCCATCCAATATCGCGAAATGGCTTCCCGGCATAATACGCTCCGTCTCGGTCGAGAGGCCCGGCATCGTGAAGAAGCACTACCGCTGGAAATTTTCCATAGTTTGCCGGCAGATCAATCACGCCTGATATTTTCCAGATTCCCGCTCCAAACTCAACTTTAAATTCTCTAACCGAATCAGTTCTTATATAATCGGGAAAAGCATATTCTGGTATTTTTTTGGGCTCTTTCAACTCACGAACAAAAAAACCGTCAATCAAAGTGTCTCTTGTAACTGCGATTTGAAACTCCCACTTATGTTTCAACATTTTACTTGATTTAGCAGAGCGCTTGGTTGTTTCATACGTCTTAATAAACCACAAAAATCCTTCGCGAGCGCGAAGCTCCTCATCTGTTTGCTTGCCGATTTCGCCTGCTTTTTCTATTAGCTGTTTGTGAAAATTTGCTAAAACTCGAGGCGGGTTTTCAATTTTTAGCGAATCATCGAAAAAATATTCTGCACCTACAAAATCGCCTCGAAGAAATCGAGCGAGAGTTGTATCAACAACCTCGCCGGCTTTCAATATGAACGACGGATCGTTAATCTCTATTTCTGAAAATTTGAAAACACTGTCAACATTTTTACCTAATTGTTCTTTTGAATATACCTGCGCGCTTACGTTGCCATAGACAACGCTCAACGCCATCAGAACAAAAATTATTCGTGTTACCATATTAAAAATAAAACTCAATTTTAGAAATCTTATTTGAACAACATCATTGGCAGTCTGCAACTTATCAACAGTAATAAATACTCGGCAAAACCGGTCAAAGTTCAATTTTTTACGATATTATTAAATGAAGTAGCTACATAGAGAGAACTTACCGTTCTGTATCACTTTTTAAATTTCAATCATTATCAGGCAAAACGACATCAAATTGTACGGTAACCGGACAATGATCCGATATGTTTTCCGCTTGTTTTTTGGGCAATGCTGAATGAAAGTTCACCATACGTTCGCTGCCGGTAAAAAATCGTTTTTTAGCCGAGTTTGACACAAAAATCTGATCAATGCTTTTCATATTTTCATATTTACAACTATTCATATTTAATGTCAGGAACGTCATGGAACTATCGACAAGCATGGGCAATAAAGTCGGGTTTTTTTTTCTTAATGGAAAATCATTGAAATCGCCGACTACAATAATATCCTGCTCTTTAGAGTTTTTGCGAATCGAGTCAGCCCAATGAACAATTCTTTCTGCCTGCTGCGACCGAATAGCGTAGCTTTCCTCTCTGAGCTTTTCAGTTGAATCGTAGCGCGAAGTAGACTTCAAGTGCACAACCATCATAATCCAGTCAAAATTGCCTTTGCGGCAATGGGCAACAAGACCGGGACGATTTCTTCCTGAAACAATAGCGACAGGCGAGTATTCGCCCTCAACTTTTACATTTACAGCCGAGCTATAAATCAATCCCACGTTTTGTGCGCGTCCATGCGTGTCAATATACGCTGAATAACCCGGAAGATACTTTAATACGCGGTTGATTGCTTCAATATTTTCCACCTCTTCCACTCCGATAATATCGGCTTCCATTTCGCGTATCACATCTGCAACTGCTTTGTAATCTTCTTCGCTACGATCTTTCTTATCGTTATTGCCGTCTCCTAACCATTCAATATTGAATGTGCCGACTGTAAGCCGATTGCTTGTGGAGCAGCCGACAATGCAAAGCACAATGCAACCTACAATGATTAGCATGGCGTTGCGATAAATATTCTTAACTCGGATATACATTTTCAGCTACCATTTTATTTTTCAACATTTCACAAAAATACTGAAAAACAAAAGCATTGCTATTGAATTTCATTCTGCATTTATCGCCGTTGCAGTTAGAATATTACCTATTGATTCGCAGAAAATGACAAAATCCGGCGTATTTTCGCATAGTTATAATTGCTCTACATCATATCCTATGAATAACATAAAAAAGCAAAAAAAAACGATGATTGGCTGGTATTTTTATGATTGGGCAAATTCTGCTTACGCCTTAGTAATAAATGCCACAATGTTCCCTATTTACTATTCAATGGCAACGCGCCGTGGCAATTCAGATTACGTTCACTTCTTAGGCGGAACATTTTTAAACTCGGCTCTCTATTCTTATGTAATCGCATTATCATTTATCATTATATCAACCCTCACTCCACTGCTAGGCGGCATAGCCGATTATTCAGGGTCAAAAAAAAACTTCATGAAATTCTTCTGCTATCTTGGCTCAATTTCATGCATTGGCCTGTCATTTTTTAACGAAACAAACTTAGGTTTTGGCTTGCTTTGTTCCGCTCTTGCGATTATCGGTTTTAGCGGCAGTCTTGTGTTTTATAATGCATATTTGCCCGAGATTGCATCGCCTGATGAGCAAGATGCGGCAAGCGCTCGCGGTTATGCGATGGGATACGTTGGAAGTTCGCTGCTTCTCATCGGCTGCCTGATTGCAGTTATGAAACCTGATTTTTTAGGCATAATTCGACCTTCGGCAACTTCCGATGCCGATTGGTTCAAAACAATTGCGCCATATTCCTTCGCTGCTGTAGGATTGTGGTGGGCGGGATTCAGTCAAATTACTTTTTCACGACTTCCTAATGGATATGCCGCTACAAAGAGAAATAGCGCGTCGGTCATCTCCAAAGGATTTCATGAGCTTGCGGAGGTTTGGAGGTCATTGCAACACCAAGCAACTCTAAAATTATTTCTTGCTTCGTTTTTTTTCTTTAGTATGGGCGTGCAAACTGTTCTGCTCATGGCGACTTTTTTTGGCGAAAATGAAGTTGGCGTAAAATCCGGCGATTTGATTTCTACAATCCTTATCATTCAATTTGTAGCAATTCTCGGCGCAGGGCTATTTGCGCGGCTGTCTGCACTATTAGGTCGCAGACGTATTATGGGCATGGGCAATATGCTGGCTTTGACTATTGCTATTATTGTGTGGATAGTCATTTGTTTCGGTGGTTTCTTTGTCAGATCTACGACTGATTTTTTTATAGAGGGCGCGTTAGTTGGCCTAGTCATGGGCGGCATTCAGTCATTAGCCCGCGCCACATACTCTAAATTACTGCCCAAAACAGACGATCATGCTTCATATTTCAGCTTTATGGACGTTTGTGAAAAAGTCGGCATTGTTATCGGCATGTTTTCCTACGGAGCTATAGCCGACTTCACCGGCTCGATGCGCAGCGCAATAGGCGCATTGGCTGCTTTTTTCGCCATCAGCTTGATTCTTATGTATTTAGCGATTAAACAATTATCAATAAGCATGGTGCGGCAATCATAGCATTTTTAATAATATGAGCCCACTCCGAAAAGTCGGATAAAAAAAACATAGATAATCAGCTGTTAAATTGCAATATCGCATTTGTTTTCA
>JBDHXA010000017.1:0-40564 GCA_039810485.1 Chlorobiota bacterium
TTAGCAGTTTTACCTCTTGAAAGCTAATATCTACAAGATAGGGGAGCAACTATAAAAATCGTTTAGGACAGGATTGCGGAAAGAATATTTAAATGCGACAACATATTTTGCATTGAACGTCAACACTTTCGTTATTGTCAATGATAATCTAAGCTTCGTAACTTCCGCTAAACTGTTTACAACTTTCTTTCTATCAATTAGCGGACAAAGAAAAAACATTAACTTTGCGTTAATAAATAACAAATAAGAAGTGTCAAAACACAAATCATTAGGACAGGTTTTTACGCCTGAATGGATTGTATGTGAAATTTTAGATTTCATAGGTTACAATTCTGCTAGTATTTTGGATAAATTTATCTTTGAACCAGCTTGCTGAAACGGTGCATTTCTTAAAGAAATTGTAAATCGTTACATCAAAATTGGACTAGAAAACAAATTATCTGTGCAAGAAATCAACATGGTTTGGAAACTTACATATATGGCGTTGAGATTGACCATGCTGAACATAAAAAATGTACTCAATATCTTGACGATATAACAGAAAATAAAATAAATACAAAAATAGATTGGAAGATTTTTAACGAAAACACGCTGTTTATCTACAAAAACTTCCTTTCACTTTTTGACTTTGTTTTTGAGAATCCGCCATATATACGCATTCACAACATTGATATACAAACACGTGATTTGCTAAAAAACGAATTTCAATTTTTAGAAGGAACGATAGATATTTATTTGACTTTTTTTGAATTATGTTTAAAGACGCTTAAAAATAACGGTATTTTAGGATTTATTACACCAAATAGTTTCTTACACAATTCATCATATAAAAATTTTAGGCAATATTTGAAACAAAATAGAATTGTAAAATATCTTGTTGATTTTAAATCCCACAAAGTTTTTAACGGTTTTTCGACATACACAGTAATTTCTATTTTTCAAAAGAATTACAATAAAAATCAATTTGAATACTACGAACTTGAAAACAATTTAATTTCTTTCGTAAACAACATAAACTTCGAATATTTGAATGACAATGACTGATTGCTCTCAAATATTGAAAACGAAAAATTTTTGAAAGATTTAGAAAAAGGCCGAAATGCTGTTGTGAAAGATTTTTTTGACGTTCAATACGGCTTTGCAATTTTGCGCGATAGACTTTATATAGGGAAAACAGAAGATTACAACGATGTTTTAACTTACTTTAATGGTGTTTTAATTGAAAATATATGAGCCCACTCCGAAAAGGTATTTTATAAAAATTGCAGACGAAAGATTCGCTGTTTTTCAAAAAAACATCTCTTCTAAGAGCTAAAAAAGTCGCTTTTTTGCCGTTTTTCTCTTATAAAACGAGTAAAAACTGTACATTTTCACCATGTTTTCTTTGATTTGAAATATATCCGACTTTTCGGAGTGGGCTCATATATTATTAAAACAAGTTGTAAAGGGCTCTCGTTTCAAAGGGAACATTGACAATACTATAAAAATAATTTTTCCTTATGAACTAGAAAACAATCGTTACACGGTTATTCCTGAAGAAAAAATGAAGAACAATTATCCCAATTGTTACAGTTATTTTTTACAAAACAAAGTCGAATTAAAAAGCCTAGATTTGGATAAAGGTGCTTTGTGGTACGAATACGGAAGAAGTCAAGGCATACAAACAATTCACAATGAAAAAATTGTGTTAAGCACGCTTATAAATGATACTGTAGAATCTTACAAAGTTTCCAAAGGCGTTTTAATGTATTCAGGTTTATTTATTATTAAAAACAACCTTTTTACAGAATGGGATATCATTGAAGAAATATTGCATTCTGAAGAATTTAACAGATATATTCTCTTAACAGGAAAATATTTTTCTGGCGGTTACAAATCAATTACATCAAAGCAAATTAAAGAATTTAAAATAAAGACAAAAAATACATATACTCTATTTTGACAATGTACGACGAAACAGATTTGCTGAAGGCATTAAAAAGCTCATTCCAAAAATATAAAGAATTCGGAGCAAGAAGCACGCAAAATATTATTCCGTTGCACAAATACGTTTCTACTATATTACAGAAAATTTGGGGCGACAAATACGACATTTACTTTATGAGTGAAAGCTCAAAAGAGGCAAACGTTGAAGGAAAATATTACTCCAAAGACATTGATATAGCAGTTTTCAAAAGTAAAACACCTATATTTTGTTTGGGAGTTAAATTTATTACAAGCAATTACAAGCAAAATGCTGACAACTTTTTCGAAAATATGATGGGCGAAACGGCTAATATTCAAGCAAACCAAATCCCGTATGCTCACATCATCATAATGCGCTATGAAACACCGTACTACAAGAAAAATAATTCTTATATTCCCGAAAAAATTGAAACCATCGGCAAAAAAGACATCACAAAATACTTGAAACTCATTTACGATACGGCACAAGCTCACCAGCCAATTGAGCTTTGTATTTTCTTGGTAAACATTGACGAAAAAACATATTCAGTAACACCAACAAATTTAATGGAAGTATTTAGAAGCGATTTTGCCAAACTCATGAACGACAAATTATCACCAATAAACTTTTTTACGCAAATTGAAAATTACAAGAAATATTACGAACTTAAAAAGTAAATACAGCCCAAGACAATTGCATGTCAAGATTGACTTATCCATGTTTACTGTCTTCATACAAAAGCCATTTACGTCAATACTCAAACCAAAAACTGCACTTCAGAATTTCAACCATCTTTTTCTGAGGAAATCATGAAATCATTAGCCGATATTCTTTCTACTCTCGCACAAGCAACAGTTTACGGAACTCTCGAACGCACAGTTAGTTCGGTGGAATACGACTCTCGAAAGTGCAAGGAAAACTCTCTTTTCGTGGCAGTTCCCGGAACGGCAACCGACGGACACTTATACATAGAAGCTGCAATACTTGCCGGAGCAAAAACAATCGTTTGCGAGCATTTGCCGAGCAATCCGCATGGCGAATGCACATATATTGAGACGCCTAATGCTCGCGAGGCGCTTGCTTTAATCTCACATGCTTTTTTCAACAATCCTGCCAACGACTTAAAAATTATTGGCGTAACAGGAACAAACGGCAAGACAACAGTTACTTTTCTTTTGAAATCAATGTTTGAAACTGCCGGTGAAATCGTAGGATTGATAGGCACTACCGGCAATTACTTGGGCGAAGAAATGTTGCCTGCCACGCATACTACTCCAGAAGCTCCGGAGCTATGCCGCCTTTTTACCGATATGAAACAGCGAGGAGTTACAACGGTTATCATCGAAGTAAGCTCTCATGCGCTAGCAATGCATCGCGTAGCAGGAATACCATTTGCAGCGGCGTTATTTACCAATCTAACACATGATCACTTAGATTTTCACGGCACGATGGAGAATTACTCCCGCGCAAAAAAAATGCTGTTCGACTCGCTCTCTCCCAATGCTTTTGCAATCGCAGACGGCGACTCTGGATATTCGATGTATATGCTTTGCGAAACAAAATCAAAACATTCGTTTCTCGCTGGCCGAGCAGACAGATTTGACGCTGTAATTGACAATGAAAAAATTATGATTAACGGCTCGTCATTTCGACTGACTTTGCAAGGAAAATTACCGCCGAATCTTCATGGCTCTGACGAATATACAATACTATTGCCCGGACGCTACAATGTAGAAAACGCGTCAATTTGCATCGTGCTTGGCAAACTTTTTGGTTTGTCCGATACTGTCATCAAACAGGGGCTTGCAAAAACTAAAGGCGCTCCTGGAAGAATGCAGAAAACAAAGCTAAACAATGGCGCTACGGCTTTTATTGACTATGCGCATACTCCTGACGCTTTGCGAAAATCCATGCAAACCTGCCGAGAGCTTCTGACAAATAATGGTCGTCTTATTGTTGTATTTGGATGCGGAGGCAATCGCGATCCATTTAAACGCCCAATTATGGGCAGCATTGCATCAGAAATTGCCGAAGAAGTATTTATCACGGCCGACAATCCTCGATTTGAAGATCTGGAGCATATTATGCAGGAAATCTTTTCGGGAGTCCCAGAAGAAGCGGAATCTAATGTTCGCCTTATACCATCAAGGCGTGCCGCCATTCGCGAGGCAGTAAGCATAGCCGAGCCCGACGATATTATTATTATTGCCGGAAAAGGGCATGAAACGTATCAAATCATTGGAAGCCAAACTTTTTATTTTGATGATATGGATGAAGTTCTCAAGGCCGATAAATTATTGGCCGAAGCGTAGTTTCTATTATTGAACATTATGCTGACACATAAGAGTAACAATAAAACAAATCTCGACAGAGAGTCAATAGACAATATACATTTAAGCGCAAACGCTTTAGCTCATTCTTTTGGTAGCAAGCGCAAAATTTTTTCTGATATTTCATTTGATTTGCACAGCGGCGACATGCTTGGCATTTCCGGCGCAAACGGCGCAGGCAAATCAACGATTGTTAAAATATTATGCGGAATTCTTACACCGTATTCCGGCACTGTAAGTCTCTCAATAAACGGACAAATAATTCAACATGCCGATTTCCGGCTTCATTATGGATTGGTTGCTCCCTATCTTACCCTATATGAAGAATTTAGTCCCAACGAGCTTTTTCGCTTAATTCAACAAATTCGCGGCATAGTTTTCGATGCAAACTATGCCTATTCTCTTTTGCAAATGTTTTCCATAGCGCATCGTCAGCATGACATAATCAAAACATTTTCTTCCGGCATGAAACAGCGAATTAAATTTGTTGTTGCAACACTGCATCGCCCGGCAGTTCTATTTTTTGACGAACCATCAACTAATCTTGACGCAAAGGGCCGCGAAGCTGTCTATGAATTAAGTCGTCAGCATTGCGAAAAGGGAGGAATCGTTATTCTTGCTACCAATGAAACGCAGGAATTATCTCTTTGCAATTCACAAATATCAATCGGATAAAATCTATGAAATCACCTTTTTTTTTTCTGTTTATAATATTCATAACATTCGGCTGCACCGACTCTTCACAACTTCAAAGTCAGCAAAAACAAATAACTACAACGCAAGAATCCGGAAACTTTCTCAGCTATTTAAGCAAACTGCGGCTGCCGGATAATCTCTCGTTTTGCGGCGAGCGCGTTCCACTGGAAATTCCTGAAGTTCGAGAAAGAGCCGAGCGTGAGTTTTACCTGAATTTGCAATCGCCTGGTCAGATAATACTTTATGCCAAGCGCGCCGGACGATATTTTCCTCTTTTCGAGAAAATACTAAAATCTGAAGGTGCGCCAGACGATTTGAAATATCTTGCTCTTGCCGAAAGTGCGCTGTTTATGGCGCGATCTGCAAAAGACGCTGTTGGCTTATGGCAATTTATTCCTGCAACCGGAAAACACTTAGGATTGCAGATAGATGAATATGTGGACGAAAGGCGCAACCCAGAAAAAAGCACATATGCTGCAATAAAGTATTTAAAAAACGGATATAAGACGGCGAACAGCTGGACTCTTGCAGCCGCGGGCTACAACATGGGGCATGAAAATTTGCAGGAAAATCTTGGTTTCCAAGGAAAAAACAATTACTACGATCTATTCCTTAATGAAGAGACCTCACGCTATATTTTACGCATAGTCATAGTAAAAGAAATTTTGAGCAATCCAACTAAATATGGCTTGTTCCTTGATCCGTCCGACACATATCAGCAAGAAAAGACACAAACTATTGTTTGGCGCGAAGATATACCTTCATTGTCAGAATGGGCGTTGGTTCAAGGTACAACATATAAAGATGTAAAGCTGCTTAATCCATGGATTTTAAAGCGAAGCTTACCTAAGCCAAAATCTGGCTCATATTCAATACAAATACCCAAAAAATAATTTATTCTCCAACTTTTCAGTTTTCTTTATTCTTTAGAGGTTTGAAATGCCTCTTCAACAAAAATATCCTCGCGTAGCCATAGTCGGAGCTGGTTTTGGGGGATTAAACGCCGCTAAATCTCTCGTAGGAGCGCTTTTTGAAGTGTTGCTTATAGACCGCGCTAACCATCATCTTTTTCAACCGCTTCTCTACCAAGTTGCGGCATCGGCGCTCTCGCCCGGCGACATTGCCCAGCCAATTCGTACAATTTTTCGAGGTGCGCGAAATGTGCATGTTGAAATGGACGAAGTTATTGACGTAAATCTATCATGCAAGACCTTAACACTCGCCTCGCAAGGTTTGCTTTCGTTCGATTATCTTATTCTGGCTCCCGGAGCGCGTCATTCTTATTTCGGTCATGAAGATTGGGAAAACAATGCGCCCGGCCTTAAAACGCTCGAAGATGCCTTACACATTCGCGAGAAAATTCTCACATCATTTGAACGCGCCGAGCAGCTTTATGGCATGCCGGAAGCAGAGGCATTTCTTACTTTTGTCATAGTCGGAGGCGGTCCAACAGGCGTTGAAATAGCAGGCGCATTAGCAGAAATTGCTAAAAACACAATGCTGCCAGATTTTCCTTTACTACAAGAAAAAGACATTAAAATCTACTTGGTCGAAGCCGGAAGCAGGATTCTCTCGTCATTTCCTCCCGAACTTTCCGAGCATGCTCGCAAGTCGTTGGAGTCGCTGAATGTGCGCGTAATGTGCAATGCTGTCGTAAAAAATGTAAAACAGCATGCCGTTGAAATACAGCTATCAAACGGCGCAGCCGAGAATATTGCAACAACGAATACTATTTGGGCTGCAGGCAATTATGCTTCACCCCTTCTCAAAAAGCTTTCAGTTGAACTTGACCGTTCAGGCAAAGTCATTGTTAATCCCGATTGCAGCATTCCTCATTATCCTGATGTTTTTGTCATAGGCGATGCGGCCAACTGCAAAGACAGCAATGGCAATCCTTTACCCGGACTTTCGCCTGTTGCCATACAGCAAGGCCGTTATGTCGGCTCAATTATTCGACATCGAATATCTCCCGAACATCGTAAACATTTTTGTTACTTCGACAAAGGTACAATGGCAACAATCGGAAGAGCAAAAGCCATAGCAAGAAGCGGTGGTTTTTCCTTTACAGGTTTTGCAGCATGGTTTCTATGGGCATTTGTTCACATTTATTTTCTCATCGGCTTTCGCAGCCGTCTTCGTGTTATGATAGAATGGATGTGGTATTACATAACTTTTCAGCCCGGAGCAAGATTGATTGTTTATCGCGCAAAACAATACACCTCAAAACAACATTAATTCTTTAACCGCAGAACAACCTCGATTGCTTAAATGCTTATTTGGCAAGCAATTTTGTAACCGCTTTGAACAGTTGATGCAACCGTCCTTCTATTTTCGCTATTTTTGAAGTAATATTTTAGAGATATTTTGCTAATACTATGAGTTCTCCCGAATTATTTCCAGAAGAATGGAATTCGCTTGCAACAAAAGAATTAAAGGGTAAATCGCCCGTAACGCTTCTTAAGCAATCAGCAGAAGGAATACCTATAAAACCGCTGTACACCGCGCCTGACTTTGTGCGGCAGGAACTGCATCAAAATCTTCCCGGAATTGCTCCTTTTACTCGCGGTCCATATGCCACAATGTACACGAACCGCACTTGGACTATACGGCAATATGCGGGATTTTCAACCGCAGAGGAAAGCAATGCTTTCTATCTCAGAAATCTTGCAGCCGGACAGAAAGGCCTTTCCGTTGCATTTGATTTGGCAACTCATCGCGGCTATGATTCCGATCACCCTCGCGTCGTTGGCGATGTTGGCAAAGCAGGTGTTGCTATTGATTCTATCGAGGATATGAAAATACTTTTTGCTGGAATTCCACTTGATGCCATGTCGGTTTCAATGACAATGAACGGCGCTGTAATTCCCATTATGGCAATGTATATAGCCGCAGCAGAAGAAAACGGAGTGTCGGCACATCAGCTTTCCGGCACCATACAGAATGACATTTTAAAAGAGTTTATGGTACGAAACACTTATATTTTCCCACCAGCACCTTCCATGCGGATTGTTGCCGATGTTATTGAATTTACAGCTCGAGCAATGCCTAAATTCAATAGCGTCAGCATTTCGGGCTATCACATTCACGAGGCCGGCGGAAATGCAGTCCAAGAGCTTGCGTTTACTATTGCAGACGGCCTAGAATATGTGCGCGCCGCTTTAGACAAAGGGTTAAAAATTGACGACTTTGCTCCGCGCTTATCATTTTTCTGGGGCATAGGCATGAATTTTTTTATGGAAATTGCCAAACTGCGCGCCGGACGCACTTTATGGTCGGAAGTTATGAAGCAATTCAATCCTCAAAAGCCGATGTCTTCTGCATTGAGAACACATTGCCAAACATCTGGCTGGTCGCTTTCTGCACAAGACGCTTACAACAATATTGTGCGCACAACTATCGAAGCTCTTGCAGCAGTATTAGGCGGAACTCAATCGCTTCATACAAATTCATTTGATGAAGCTCTTGGTTTGCCAACAGATTTTTCAGCTAGAATTGCTCGAAATACTCAGTTAATTATTGCCGAAGAATCGCATGTTACGGAAGTTGCCGATCCGCTCGGAGGTTCGCATTATGTTGAATCTCTAACATCATCGCTTGTTGAAGAAGCACGTAAACTGTTAAATATCATTGAAGATGCAGGTGGCATGACAAAAGCAATACAAACAGGAATGCCTAAGCGCTTAATTGAAGAATCAGCAGCAAGGCGACAAGCATTGATAGATCGCGGCAAAGAAATTATTGTCGGCGTGAATAAATATGCTCCAGAAACTGAACCAGAAATCAACGTTCTTGAAATTGACAATACCGCTGTGCGAAAACAGCAAATAGAGCGATTAGAACATATTCGCGCAACACGCGACCCAATGCAAGTAACAAAATCTTTGGAGGCAATAATGGAATGTGCAAAAACCGGCGAAGGCAATTTGCTTGAAAAATCAATAGAAGCAGCTCGCGCACGCGCCACAGTCGGAGAAATTACAGAAGCTATGGCTAAAGTCTTCAACAGATATGAGGCGCATACGATATTAAGCAGCGGCGTCTATGGAGCGCAATTCGCTGATGATGATGCGTTTGCACGTGTTCGCAGCAATGTGGAAAAATTTGCAAATCACACAGGTAGACGTCCGCGCATTTTAGTGGCAAAACTCGGCCAAGACGGCCATGACCGCGGTGCTCACGTGATCGCAACAGGTTTTGCCGACTTGGGTTTTGACGTAGATATCGGCCCTTTATTCCAAACGCCGGAAGAAGCAGCGCGACAAGCCGTAGAAAATGATGTGCATGTTGTCGGCGTTTCAAGCCAGGCCGCCGGTCATAAAACGTTAATTCCATTGCTAATCGAAGCTTTGCATCATGAGGAAGCCGATGATATTATCGTCATTGCAGGAGGCGTTATCCCTCCAAAGGACTACGACGCTCTTTATCAATCTGGCGTAAAGGCAGTTTTTGGCCCGGGCACCAATATCGTAAGAGCCGCGCAAACTGTGCTTGACTGTATTATCGAAGCGCAAAATATAACAAAGAATTAAGCTGGCAGATTTATATTGCATCACCTTACAAAATCAATTATCTGAGATGCTGACGGGGCGCTCCAAACGCCTCGTTTGCTTCTTGCTCGCAGACGATAATAGTAGGTTTCCCCTGCTCTTACAGTATAATCTGGATAGTGCGATTCGTCGGATTGAAGCAAAGGACTAATTTGGACATAACGCTTATCGTCCGTGCTTCGTTCTACCACCACTTCATACGGCATTTTCAGCGCTGTCTCCCACGCCCACACAACAACAATACCAAGTTCGGCAATAACTAATGAATCTATCTTAGGCGGATATGGGCGGCTCGCATCGTAGCTTCTGCCATAAGCGCGAGGCGAAGGATGCGAAAAATTCAAATTGCTGTCTTGCGCTACTACTTCGTAAACGTAGAGTGTTCCTGGCAATGCCGTTGTGTCGTCGTAGCGTGTCGTTGTTGATGCAAGCAATCCTGCATTAAGCGTAATCGGCGTGAATGTAGTATCGTCATAGCGATTTACCCAGTAGCCGGCCAGCGTCGGAAATACTATCGGCGTCCACTCCAATAAAACACGACGATCTAAGCTTTTTGCAGACGTAATGACAGGATTTGGCGGCAAGTTTTTTACATGAATTGTGCCAAAGACAGAAGCAGTCCAATCGCTGCGATTTCCTTGAATATCTATAGCGCGCACTTTATACCACCACGCGGCGCCCTCATCGGCCGAATCTTCAAAGATAGTGTCAGCAATCGGTTTGGTAATGAGTGCGTAATCGCCTTGCTCATTTGTCGAACGCGATACTTCGTAGAATGAAGCATCTATTGATTTGCTGCGCGACCAACGAATTGTTAAAACTCTATTATCTGGCGTTATTCCAACAAAGTCCGGCTTTGATGGCGGAACTTCATCAGAAATTGTTACTATTCGCTGAAATGACGGCTCGCTTTCATTGCCTTTTGAATCTACTGAGGTAACAAAATATGCTGCTTCTAATGAAGTTGAAGGTTTGGGAACGTCAATAAAAAAAGTGTCGGAGATTGGCGAATTTGTCAGCCGAACCGCCGTTTTTCCCTCTTGGCGATACAGATATACACCAACGCTTTCCCCATATTTTCGAGATAATTTTTTCCAAGTTAATTTAACAGATTTTCCAGAAACGCTTGCTTGTAGGCCAATAGGCGGCAAAAGATAATAACTCGATTCAACTGTTGCTGATGTTTCAGCTCCAGCGATGCTTTCGCGACCGAAAACATCGTTTGCAATTAATCTGTAAAAATATGTTTCACCTTTGCGAAGTCCCATGTCTTCATATATATAAGGCATGTTTTTATTATCAGAAAAAAAAGCGGAGAGCAATGTGTTTGGCAATTCTGTTTCTTCGCTAGACGCTGTTTTTCTCAGAATTTTCCAACTTGCAATTCCATCACTCAAAGCGTTATATGTGTTCCATGACAATCGAATTGCATTTCCTGATGCAAATGCCCGCAGCGGCGGCGGCTCAATATGTGCGGCGCGATCTCGCCCAATATTATTCGCTTGTGCAATCACGTCTATGCCAATTGCAAGCTGATAATCATAGCGAATGTTTTCTCGTGCAGTTGTGTCGAGATAATGAAAATTGAATAAAGAATAGAAAATCGAAGGATGAGCGGCTGCTGCCAATCTTAACTCCTCAATTGCAGATCTTGCATTTATGCCGTTAGACGCTCTTTTCAATAATGCCGAAATAGAATCGCGCAAAATAGGCGTAACCGATGCTGCCGAGTTAATTTCAGGACGAACAATAATCGTGTCTAACGGATAAAACGTTGTAATGCCGCCTATGCGACGACGCAGCAACGTATAACCTTCGATTGGAAAAGGCATTTCGAGCGATGGCAGCCACCGCAATTCTATCGCATTTTCCTTTCCTAAAGCCCACAAATAGTTTTTGCCGCTCTGTGATTTTACAGGGCAAAAAACAGCAAAAACAGCTGCGACAACTATGAGCATTGATGTTTTCATCACGGGCATGAAAGCAAGCCGGTTGCAAAACAGTTGTTCAGAAGATTTGTATCAGATAGAGGCGCAAGAACGCTTGCCATCATCATTGCACCAGAATAGTGTGCGGAAATTTTACGAAACGACAAACCTTCGATTATGTACTCGCCGCCTTGATTTATATCTTTTTTTAATTCAATTATGGTGTTTATTTCTCGTATTTTTTTGCCATATATAATTTTTACGTTAACTTTTACGCGATTTCCTTTGGCAATTATGCTGTTTCCAGCATTTCGCAGAGAGAAGCGAGTTCCGACAATCATTGCCTGCACATCACATTGACCAGATTTTTCATTATGAGCAGATATTCTTTCATCACAAATAGTTGGAGGGGGCGGATTTTGTTCGTAGCTCCATGTTTTATCAACATATATTGACGTTATTTTGACCTGTGGCGCATCTGCCTCAACGTGTTTATTCCATTGAGATGCGATAGCTACCGCTTCTTGACTTTCGCTTGCTTGAAGAGATTTTTCGTGAATCTCTGCGTGATAATTCAACCTTAATGCAGCGCTCATTCGAGCAAAAACCGGCAGTAATTCGGCACCGCAATCATAGGAATTCGACTTGGGATGCACAGTCCATACGCCATTCTGCTCGCGATGTTTGCCTGCAATATCGCCCGCGGATGAAACAGAAATAGCTCCTGCGCAAGGCAAAGCGTCAATTCCTGCAAAAGCTGCTCCTTCCCAATTGGTTGAAAATAAAATCTCATTGACCAGAATATTTTTATCGCGGTTGAATTGCAATTGAATGCACGGCGAAACATTGTTTGCTGCTATAATATAACCGTAAGATCCTTTTGAATTTTTGCCTCCAATTCCCAAAATCGGCTTTACATCTCCGGTTAAAATTGCTACGTCAGATGATAAGGTCAGCAGTCCATTTGCAATATTGCATTGAATTGCAGCAGCTTCTGTATTTTTATTACCAGCAGTATATTTTTCATATAAGGGCAAATTACCGTTGATATTTTTAATGCGCATCAGCGGAATTTTCAAGTCGCTTTCTACAGAGAAATCAAGATCGGAAAATGTTGTTCCGGCAATTGTGAGCGAAGCTGTTCCGGCAAGATGCAACGGAGCTTGAGGCGGCGAAATCTGCCCTGTCAAGTAACCGCGCACGAATCCTATTTCAGGATATATCATGGCATTGCCGCTAAGGTTTAGAGAGTTGACAATCGCGCCAGATTGCGCATTATTAGGACATTCAGCAGTTGCTGAAAATTGAAAATTATGATTTGGATTAGAAATTAATAAACCAGCTCGCATTGTCAATGGCTTTTCGGCAAATTCAAGCAGAGGCGTGGCAATAAAGGTGCTGTTTTCAACAGCAGACGAGTCGCAGCCAAGTAATTTTACATTCCAACCTGCGCCGAAAGCTCCGCCTAACAAAGTAAAGGATTGCGCAAATTTAGGCGGCTCGGAATAGACGACGGCGCCAACGGCATGCCAAAATAATCTGCCGTCAGCACGGCCGATAGCAAAATCAACAGGCAATTTAGCATTTCCCACGTTTTGAAAAACAGCTTCCGGTCTGCCTATAACTCCATAATCGCCTCCTTTAATTACACCTATGTGAAAATTTCCGCTAAACTCTGCATTGCCGCCAATATTAAGGGTTTGAAAAACATCTCCGCTGCTGAGATTTACTTTATCGTTGCCCGATATTTTCAATCGCTTTATCTTTATTCCGCCATAGCTACTCAATCCAGATTCTTCTGGCATATTGAGTGTTCCGCTTGCTCCAAACCACCAATTATTATCTTCATAACCAAAACCAATTTCATTGGCGGCAATCGGCAACCCTGACAGCATCGTTGTTTGTGCTGGCGCAAGTCGCTTCCAGTTGTTATTGCCAAATTTTGGAGCTCCGTCAGAAGAGAACTTCAAACCTGCAAGCGAAAATGGCTTTTCTGATTCACTCGAAAAAATCTCGGCTTCGGTCCATTCCAAAATCCCTTTTCCAATTGCGGGCAACGTAATTGCCCCGCGAGAAAACACTGCTTTGCCATATTTGCCAAAAGTCATGCGCGCTTTTGATTGCGCTTCTACTTTTCCGTGCCAGTTCCAGCGCTCATCAGCAGCGAGCTGAACATGAAGTTTATCGAAATTTTCTGCCGAGGAAGTGAGCTTCATCGTTTCTGGAATCAATACAAATCCTGAAATGACAGTATTTTGCAATGTTTGATGACAGATGTCAAGCGCGATGGTATCGGCAATAATACCGAACCCGCCTAATTGAATATGCTGCTTCTGCGAGTTCATTGCTCTAACGCTTAAAGCAAGATTGCCGTCAGCCGACTCAAGAACTGCATTGCTAAAAGGAAGCATTATCTGATTATCATCAGTCGCCATCGATATATTCCCTTTTGGAATAATAATTCCACGCCATAACGGATTTGACCAACTTTGTGAGTAAAGGCATGAAGAAGAAGGAGAAAGAGCAGAAAAATTTGCTTCGGGTGAAAGATCAATTAAAAAATTTTCCGCTGATAATTCAAGAGGCAAATGCGCGGTGCGGACATGCTTCAATGGCGTTTGAATAGTCAGCAATGTGTTTGCAATGTCCGGTTTTTCGAGCGGCAAAGAAAACCGCCCGCGTAGGGTCTCGCCGTCAGACGTCATGCAAGGGATAATCGCATCGCCGGAAAGACGACCAGTAAAATTATTGTCAGCAGCAGCTGAATAAATGATCGAATCAAATGACAGCGAAAGACAACTGCCAAAACCAATGTCACGGCCATCGCGTGTCAATGCAATATTTATAGTTTGTAATGGAATTTTGTCAGGTTCAATGAGGGCATTTGTAATCTGCACCGAGCTAAATCCGCCGCCAAGCCCAAGCTTTGACCAATCAATAGTATATTTCCCTTCAATATTTGCTACAACGGAATTCCAAGTAAATGATGTAATTTCAATTACAGAAGCACCGTAGCGGATTTTACTTGACAATGGCAAAATAGTTTTTGCTTCGCCGGAAATGACTGTCGCGCCCTGAACAGTTCGCCTGATTACTAAACCGGCAAAACGTACGGCCAAAGAATCGCGCAATAGAGGCAAATAGATTTTTCCCGTCCCTTCCAACGCACATTCGCCCTTGCAAGCAGTTGGGACATCAAGGTTTAAAACGAACTGACCAATTTCAATTTGTGATAATTTTGATGTATTAATACCGTTTGATAATCTATCATTGTTTTTTTGATCGGGTGCAACGCTTTTTCCGCCATTTTCTGCGCTGTAATTTCCATCTGATGCGTCGTTGCTCCCAATTCTATTGTTTCCATTATCTAATACAGAGTTATCTCCAAATTTGAATGTGAAAATTTCACTTTTTCCATTATTTCTCGCAGCAGGTTTTCCGTTTGCCTCTACTGCCTGAATTTGCCATGCAAAGCTAGAAGCATTAGGATACAGCTCAAAACGCGGTTGAATTGGGGTGTATTGGTACGAAACTCCAAGTATGCCGTCTTTTTCAAAAAGAATGGGATTATTGTCAATAGCTGTACGCGGGCTTTGCCCATCAAACACCGGAGTTATTTTAAGCGTATATCTAATTGATTTTCCGATAGAAAGAACGGGCGTCCATGAAAAAACAGGCAATGATGGAGCTTGAATTATTTCGTTGTCGGCAGGTTGAATTAGCGATGGCGGATCTGGAATAATTACTGAAAATATGCGGCATAACTCTCCAGACGCTCCTATTTCATTGTTTTTTTCATCAAAAATACGCACGCAAAATTCATAATTTCCTTCAGGAATGCTATTTGTTGTCGCTATGGTAGAGCGAAGTGATTGATCAATTGTGATTGCTTGCTCATTAAAAATATCGGAGCCATAGCGCATGACGGTAGAAGCGCCGGCAGGTATGGTGAAGCGCGGAATTGCTGCATTATTATCTTGTGATTGCGCCAGGATTTTTGATCCGCCTGCTTCGCGTATCATAAAGCTTATTCTCGCATTACGATACTCGGTACCGCCAGCAGGATTGAATATTAAAATTTGAAAAATTGAACGATCTCTTTGCCATTCAGCAAGCGAGGCAGGCGTAGGCGTTCGTATGATTACCGTAGTTGTAACTTGCGCCGAAACGATGCTGCATGCGGCAAGAAACATAAAAAGAACAATTCTTATAATTTTCGTCATATCAACAATAATAACCAAATGCTTCTTAGTTTTTCAAATATGCTAAGATTGTTAATACATATCGCCAATTATATTACAGACCTTGAAAGCAATAAAAAGTTCCAATACATTCAGCAAAGATTTTTATAGATGCCGCACTAATCATTTTCCTTCAACTCCTTATTTTTTGCTTCGGCTTATAACTAAGTTAGTCACAGTTTCACGCTGCTTCTTCTTGATCTTTCATGCTTTGAAAATACTTGCGAGCTTCAGGAATTAGGCGAAGGAAAATCTGAAAACAAATAATGAGTGTAAGCGATGTTATTTGAATTGGCGAAAGATCTTGTGGGAAAGTAGTCAAGCGAAGAAGCAAATCCGGCGTTGTCCATATAAGCGCCATTGTGCCGAATGTTCCTGTCAGATTGCCTACAATTCGCTCATGACGTATCACGCCGTAGCCCGTCAGCCACATGACGCTCCACAGTATCGCAGGCAGCGGGTTTATCGCCATTGCTACTCCCAAAGCAACAGATATTCCGCTTTTAGTTTTAGGAGAAAATGGAGAAAAATTGCTTGAAAAAACTACTAATGCTCCAGCCACGGCCATGCCGAAACCACCAGATCCAAAGTAATAAACGGCAAAACAAGCGGCCAATCCTTTTGCAATATCAATTATTAAACTTATAATCGGCTTAGGTCTAAGTCCAAATCGG
This sequence comes from Chlorobiota bacterium, assembly GCA_039810485.1. Lineage (GTDB taxonomy): Bacteria > Bacteroidota > Ignavibacteria > Kapaibacteriales > UBA961 > JADZAA01. Next base: position 16,362 of record JBDHXA010000017.1, read on the forward strand.
GATAAAATATCCGGTAAAGCTCCAATTATTATACCAGTTAACGCTGAAAGCAATACATGAAATATTGGTATTGGCATAGTTGCTCCTCTTAGTTTAGCGTAATTTTGTTGCAAAATTCAGCAAAATCATTCGGATTTAATCCTTTTTTATCCATTATACTTTATGCGCTACATTCGACTGTTCATTTATTTTTTAATCGTCAACGCCATTTTTTCATGCAGCTTTTCTGATGATTCAACAATTCGTATCGGTTATCTGCCTATTTCATCGAATTTACCGCTTTTCGCAGCAGTCAAAAATGGATATTTTAAAAAATATGGGCTTGTGCCAGATCTTATCCCTTTTCAAACGAGCAATGCGTTAACTGAAGCCCTTACAGCCGGAAATATTGACTTCGAAGCAGGATCTTCAACATTTGTAACAATTACTGCCGCTCAAGCCGCCACCGATCGCTTGCATATTTTGCTTGGCGTTATAGTTTCTCCCGAGCATCCAATATCGGCGTTGCTTGTTTCATATCATTCTCCGATAAAAAGCATAGAAGAATTGAGAGGCAAGAAAATTGGATGCTTTCCGGGAGCGGCAATCAAACAATTCACTCGACTTTTTTTGACGAAACATAATTCTTATGACGAAAACACAACGCTTATTGAACTGCCACCTCAGCTTCAGTTGCAAGCTCTCGAAAATGGAAGCATAGATGCCCTATTCACACTTGAACCAACTCCCACAATTGGCATTTCCAAAAATATTGCACGGACTCTTATTTCCGCTCCATTTGAAACCGATGTAATTAATCCTTGGGTCGGAGGCGTTTACTCCACTTCGCGCTCGTATGAAACTCAGCACAAAAAAACTGTAAGAAATTTTACTGACGCTATGCGCGATGCCATTGACTTTATAGACCGTAATCCCGAATCTGCAAAATTTTCCATGCTCAACTTTACACCGATAAAGGACTCCGCCATCATAGTAAAACTGCCCATTCCACAATTTATCATGTCTGAACAGTTGGCCGTCACCAACTTTCAGAAACTTGCCGACATCCTGCTACATCAAGGAATTTTGCGTCAGCGCGTTGATGTTAAGAATATGCTTGAATAATAATTTGTTCGCATCGCACAATCAATGGCTAATTCACAAATTAATTCTGTTCCAATCTATTTTTACTCCTTTTCATTTTTTGATAGATTTCAGCAATCTCGCATTATTTGAAACACATTAACCAATCTTCTCCACACTCAATATTTAGGTAAAAACTGCATCTTTTAGCATATTTACGCTTTCTGAGCAAAATATTTCAAAAATTTCGTTTAACCTAACAGATTTGCTATCTTATTGATATTCTTAAAATTACAACGTTTTATGAATTTTTATTAATCAAAATTATTTTCTGAGAGACCAAAAATACGTATCTCTACGTATTGCATTGCATATTATGCTTATTGTAATTTCGCATCAAGCAATTAATGATTGGTTGTCTAACCGCTTTTTTAACGTGATAATTATGAAAACATTAGGACAAATTGAAGAGGAGATCAGCGCTGCATTGACAGAATTTGAAAAGAATTTTTGGGCGAAAGGGCCGCGACTCATTAAAACGATAATTGCAGATGATTGCATTATTGTGTACATCAACATAAACAATTCGCTCGCCAATGAAAATATGCAGGACGACAGCAGAATGTTGGACGGGCTATATCGCAACGCGATATTGTCGCAAAAAAACAATATTTGCGCATCAGTTGAACAAATAATCAAAGCTCAAATAGCAGAGTTCTTTTGCGATGTTGATTGCAGCGCCAAGGCGAAAGTTTATGTGTTTAAAATGAAAGAGAAATTCGTGTTCCGTCAAGCCGCCAACAATCATAGTAAAGTGGCCGTAGCATTATAAAAGAAAAATTAAACAAGGCAGATAATTGCGAAAGGCGCCGTTGATTCGGCGTGGAGCGCAACGGTAAGCCGACATTACAATCTTTTTGCACAACTAACAAATGTGCAAGAGATAAATGTCGGTTTTTTTTATGAAAATAATTATAAGTATTTGCTAAATGCACTTAATCAAAAAGAAAATAAGCTACGTTCCTCCTTGATTCAGCTATTATTGCTCTGGAAATATATTTCAGTTAATAATACATATCATTTAATATTATGATGTGACTTAAGTTTGATGAAAGTCAAGTATCTTAAAAAAAACAGTTTAATTATTTCTTCAATGGAGATTTTATGAAAAAATTATTTTCAAATTACGTTATTATCCTTTTTATTATGTTCCTATTTTTAGGAAATAAAAATATTTTAGCTCAAACAGATAATGCATATCCATATTGCCAGCCGTATTCGTATGGCCAATGTTCGTATGCATATTCCGGCAATATCCGCTCGGTAACTGTTGGAAGTTTTACCAATCCTACCGGTTGCAGAGACGACAACTCACAGTACACATACTATAACAACCTCTCTCCTATAACATTATTAGCAGGCACAGCAACAACATACAAAGTTGATGCTGTTCACGGAGACGGCTCGGATGTATGGTTAGGATCCTATGGAGGAGTAGTCAGTATTTGGGTGGACTTCAACGGCAATAATAACTTTGACGGTAATGAATTGGTTATGACGGACATTGACTTTGCCACGGCTCGAAGTACAGGAGTTAGTTTCACAACCCCTACAACTTCAACCATAGGAAAATGGCGCATGCGCGTCCGCACAAGCATAGGCAATTCATATAAAAGTTCAACGTACCCATGCGACTATGGCACTTATGGCGAGATTGAGGATTATGATGTAATTATTCAACAACCATATTGTATACCAGTTTTCACTTACAATTGTTCTTCTGAAGACTACATCAATAATTTCACTTTCGCAGGAATTAAAAATAATAATTCCGGTTGCAATGGACAAGCTAACAACTACAAATTTTACTCCAATATAACAGGACAGGTAGAAGCTGGCGCCACTTATACTTTGCAAATACAATCAGGTACTTTATATGCGCAAGGACATGCAGTATGGATTGATTACAATAATAATAGGAGTTTTGACGATGGTGGTGAAAAAGTTTTTTCCACAAGCAATGCTTCAACTAATCTCTATACAGCATCCGTTACAATTCCGCCCACTACTGCGGCCGGGAATTATTTTCTAAGAACACGATGCGCATACAATACGCCCGGGACACTTATAACTTCCTGCGGCTCTATGGTTTATGGTGAGACAGAGGATTATATAATAAATGTCAAATCAAGCGCTCAAAGCGATATTATAGCAAATCCAACCTTTTCCTATTCGTATAATATACCGTATTCGCAATATCAGGCAGCATCTTCACTGACAACACAAAATTCAGTGGCTGTCATGGGACTTACACTTCGCGATGGCGGAGGAACAGACGATTATGACGGTTTTGGAACCAATCTTACCAGCATATCATTTTTGGTGTCCAATCCTTCTATTATTCGAGCAGCAGCGCTCTTCGACGGTTCTACAAAAATTGCTGAAACGACTGGCGGAGGAACGCTAACTTTCTCGGGTTTGTCATTATCAGCTGCAGATAATGGATCAAAGAATTTCACGCTGCGAGTTACCTATAATTCATCTAATATTACCGATAAAACTCAAAATCAATTTACCGTAAGCAATGTAACTGCAAACATAGGCGGATCGCAATTTGCAGCAATAAACGGCGGAGGAACGCAAAGCTCAATCGCAGGCGATGCAAACAGAATCAATGTGATTGCTGACAGATTGCAGTTTGTAGGTTTTGTTGGAGATGCATCCTACGAAATGCTCGTGCCAATGGCGGTAAATCAATCAATTAACTTCAAAGCTTGTGATACTTATGGAAACATAGACAAGGATTATACTGCTCCAGTCATTGTTACCAATACAAAGCTCAACGGAGGGTATTCAGCAACTAATTCTTTAGAGGGTATTGCTTCTTTTAAAGGTCTGGTCTTTACAACTAAAGGTACCGGTGAATTTGTTGTAGCCAGCTCCGGATCGTGGGTGTCTAACAGCACAGGATTCGATATTTCAGGTAAAAAACTAAGCGATATCATCGAAACACCAGGGTTTGTATATCAGCAGAATATTCGATATGACTTAGCTTATAACCAGAGTAATAGTGTTACCAGCAGTTCCGCTGCTCTCATGGGAATCACCATACGCGACGGTGGAGCAACAGGCGATATTGACACATATCCAACCTCAGTGAATAAATTATTTGTAAATATCCAATCTACTATAAGCGGATCTCATCTGAAGAGTTTGGCCATTTTCGACGGAACAACGAAAATTGCAGAAGCATCGGTTGGCATATCAATGAATCAAACTATAATATTCTCCGGTTTTAATTATATCATACCAGATGATCAAAGTCGAAATTTAACTATTCGGGGTACTTTCCGTGCACCAATGGATGATAAAATTCAGTTGACTCTAAAAGTAACAATTGCCAATGTTGATTTGAATAGCGGTGGTTCGGCATTTCCTGCTTTCCCTTATGATAATGCGTTGCCATATCAGCCTCAAAGCAGCACATCAGGAAATAATAATATGATTAATGTGCTTGGAGATAGATTGTTCTTCACCCAACAGCCAGTAAGCCATTTAATTGGCAACACTATACAAGTTGCCGTTCAAGTTCGTGACGCATTAGGGAGCATAGAAAGAGATCCGCTCTCAACGCCTATTACACTTACTAATTCTTTACTCAATGCTTCACCAATTACGAGCAACGTTTATTCGAACGACAACATGAATCAAGTGGTTTTTTCTAACTTGACATTCAATGCTATTGGAAACAATCAAACTATAACTGCGTCTGCTCCTAACCTTATACAGACTACAAGTTCAGCGTTCAATATTTCGGCTTCGAATCAAAGCATCATATACGCAGATCCTGATTTTGCTTATTCATCAAACATCGAATACAAAGCTGCCGCTAATCAAGGCAATAATGTAGCTTCCCAGTCGGTGGCTGTTATGGGCATTGTAGTAAACGACGGACCGATATATGCAGTTGATGGCGACGCTGACAATGCTCCGACTATACTAACCGGCTTAACCATTTCTGCAACAAATTCCGGCAATCTTAATCGTGCTGCATTATATGATGGAACAACTGAATTACAAGAAGTTGCAGTAGCCGGCGGACAAATTGTATTCAGTAATTTGAATGTTAATGTGCAGGATAATTCTAAAAGGAACTTGCAATTGCGTTTAACATATAAATCTGCAGTAACCGACAATCTTCAAAATGTCTTTACTGTTATATCTGCCACCGCTGATGGAAATCATGGCTCGACTTTCCTGAATTCTGACGGCAGCGTGCCCAATAATTCACCAACATATTGTGATGTGAATATGCCTTACAATCAGTATGGATATGGCATGAATATCACTAATGTGACATTCGCCGATATGTCGAACACAACCGGAGCACCGGCAAGCAATCTACAAACATACTTTGCAGCTAAAACTGCGCATGTTTCAGCTGGACAGTCATATAATTTTGCCGCATCAACCAGCAGTGGTTACCAAGTAGGTCTTGCAGCATGGATTGATTTCAACCGCAATGGCGTTTTTGACGCTAATGAGAAAGTATACGGCTCTCCCGGCACAGCAACTGCCGTTAATCCAGCTCCGCAGTTTTCTTCAAGCGTTGTAATTCCAAATTCGGCTGTAAATGGAACGGCAACAATGAGAGTAATGTTAGATTATTATACCACTGGCAATCAATACTCACCATGCAGCAATTCTTATGGCTATGGCGAAGTGGAAGATTATCCAGTTGTCATTTCTGGCGGTCAGCCGTTTATTCCCGGCGGTCAGGCAAAATCTTCTTCTGACGGCGATATTAACCGCATAAATGTTGTGGCTGATCACTTAGTCATAGCGCAGCAGCCTATTGACGTTGAACTTACAAATTCGTCATTCATGCCGCAGGATGTTATTATTAAAGCTGTTGATGGACTTGACAATATTGACGCAGACTATACAGAAGAAATATCGTTGCATAATGACCGGCTTTCAAACGATCCAACTTCAGCGAACGCAGTTGCCGGAGTTGCAACTTTCAGCAACCTTTCCTTTGCTCTTCCTGGAATTGATCAGCATTTAATTATTTCGTCAGATTCATATAGTGACATGCAAAGCGATGTATTTCAGATATGGGCACGTAAACTTGTATGGCTCAATGGCGGCAGCATCAATGCTTCCGATAATTCATTAGTTCAAACATGGGCGGACGACGCAGGTGGCGATGACAATGCTGTGCAAACAATTTCATCATATCGTCCAACCTATCGTTCTGGCTCTTCCTCTTATGCAATCAATGGCAATCCTGTAGTAATGTTCTCAAGTTCCAAAGGATTGGGAATTGCAGCTCGAGATGAGCTCACAGAAGGATCGGAAAAGTCACTTTTTGTTGTTTTTCATACCGGTTCATCTATACTTACTCGCCAGATGCTTGCTGAATTTGGCGGTATTGCAAGCGGCTTTAACATGTATATCGCATCGTCGAAATTGTATGCAGGTGCTTGGGAATCATCGCCTTGGTGGATAAATTTGACAATTGGGACTAATCGCACATATTTAGCGCAATTTGTCTATAATGGGTCAATGCTTCGATTGTCTGTTACAGATGCATCCAACGGCTCGAGCTCTTCCACGCAATCAACTACAAATAATGCAAGCTTGTCTGCTTCAACTTATAGCAATGGCATTGGTCAGTCGTATCAACAGACGCGATATCATAATGGAATGTTTGGTGGAAGCAACAGCGCCGATTGGTTTACCAACGCAATTGCAGAAGTTATAACGCTAAACACCACGCATATTGACGGTCGCAATCAGATATTTAACTATCTTAACAATAAATACGGTTTTGGAGCATCGTCGCAGCCATTGGGCAAAGACGGATATGCGCAGCCGGGACTTAGCGATGCAAACACCGACAATGCGTTTGATGTATATCCAAATCCAACAAACGGCATAATGAATTTCAATTATTCCGTACCGGTTGAAGGCAAAGTTCGCATAGTATTGCAAAATATATTGGGCGAAACAGTTGGAGTAATTGTGCCGGAAACAATACAGCAAGCTGGTCAATATTCGGTTCAATTTGACGCCGGATCATTATCTTCTGGCATATATCGCGCAACATTGATTACTGCAACAGGAACAATTACAATTCCAACGGCAATACAACGATAACAATATGCGTTACTGTATATGATGCTATAAAATTATTAGCACATAAAAAGACAGATGAATAAAGAAAGCCGAAATAGCATTCCATAACAAGGAAGCTATATCGGCTTTTTATTTTCGATATTCTCAATAGTAAAACACAACTTATACGTAAAGATAGGAATACATTACTCAGTATTGACTGTTTCGAAAATTTGCTCAAATAAAAGCAGTGTCAATTAGTTTTCACTCTTATTTCTCAACAATAAAAAAGCCGCCCGTACAAATACGGACGGCTTTTTTATTCAAAATTGACTAAAAATTACGAGCAGCCGCTTGTGGTACCGCAGTCGTCGCAAACGGTGCAGCTTCCATTGCGTTTTACTCTCATTGAAGCGCAATTGCTACATTGCTCGCCGGTATAGCCGCGGGCTTTCGCCTCGTATACTCGACCGGCTGTTCCCGTTGGCATAGCTAAAACAGCAGTAGCTTCTTCAATTTGTATCGGATGTTGAACAACGCTTTTCGCAATTTCCGGCTTTGAGGTTGTTGTCGCAGGCATTTCATCAACTGCTTTCACATGCACAAAGTCGGTGCGCTTCAAGTAGTCGTAGCCAATCGAGCGGAACACGTAATCAAGAATTGAAGTAGAATTTTTTATCGCTTCATGACCTTGCACTGGTCCAGCCGGATCGAACCTTGTAAAGACAAAGGAATCCACAAGCTCTTCGAGCGGCATACCATATTGCAATGCTTTTGAAGCAAGCACCGCAAAGCAGTTCATCAAACCTTTGAAAGACGCTCCTTCTTTATACATATCAATGAATATTTCGCCAAGTGAGCCGTCTTCATATTCACCTGTACGCAGAAAAACTTTGTGTCCGCCAACCGTTGCTTCGCGAATATGCCCACGTCGCTTTTTGGGAAGGCGGCGGCGCTCTGCGCGATGATATACGCGCTCGACAATGCGCTCTTGTACTTGCTGAGGTCCTTTGTTTTCATCTAAAGTTTCCTCGTCGCCAAGCATAATAATTTCATCAGCCAAATCATCGGACGATGAATTTAGTGGTTGCGAAAGTTTCGAGCCGTCGCGATAGAGAGCAATTGCTTTCAAGCAGAGATTCCACGACTGAATATGAACCGAATTAACATCTTCGATTGTTGCCTCGTTCGGCATATTTATGGTCTTGCTGATTGCGCCAGAAATAAATGGTTGCGCAGCAGCCATCATGCGTACATGTGCCATATACGGGATATAGCGTTGCCCAAGTTTTCCGCATTTATTTGCGCAGTCGAATACCGGTAAATGTTCTTCGCGAAGATGTGGGGCACCCTCGATTGTCATTGTGCCGCAAACGTAATCGTTGGCCTTTTCAATTTCGCCTTTTGTAAATCCTAATGCCGTAAGCATATCGAAACTAACATCGTTGAGTTGCTCTTCGTTGAAGCCAAGTGCCGTTGTGCAAACTTCTTGACCAATAGTCCATTTGTTAAAGGCAAATTTTATGTCGAACACCGTGTCCAATTGTTTTTCTATCTGAAGCAATGCCTCGTCGGTAAAACCTTTCTCTTTGAGCGTTTGCCGGTTAATCGCAGGACAGCCGACCAAAGTGCCGTGGCCTTTGCAATATTTTTCGATATCGTCAATCTGTTTGTCAGTATAGAGTAGTTTATGAAGCGCTTTCCGAACAGATTGATTGACTATCTTGAAATAACCTCCACCGGCTAATTTTTTAAATTTTACAATAGCAAAATCCGGCTCGATACCGGTAGTGTCGCAATCCATCACCAAACCAATTGTGCCTGTAGGCGCTATCACTGTAACCTGCGCATTTCGATAGCCAAATTCCTCGCCAAGAGCCAAAGCTCGATCCCAAGCGTTTTGAGCTGCTTCAAGTAGCGTTTCGTCTGCAACATTATCCGATTCTACGCCTGTGGGAGTTATCGTCAGTCCTTCATATTCTGATATTGGCGCATTATAAATTGCACGCCGATGATTTCGAATTACACGAAGCATAGAGTCGCGATTGGCAGAAAATCGAGAGAAAGTGCCAAGATCGCGCGCTAATTCTGCTGAAGTTGCGTATGCCTCGCCTGTCATCAATGACGTAATCGCACCTGCTATAGACAATGCTTGCGGCGAGTCGTAAGGAATTCCGGCTGTCATCAATATAGTGCCAAGATTGGCATAGCCCAAACCGAGTGTTCTAAAGTCGTAGCTTAGCTGCGCCATGCGTTTCGATGGGAACTGAGCCATCAGAACACTGATTTCGAGAACAATTGTCCACAAACGAACTGCATGACGGAAATCATCAACTTTGAAAAGTCCCGATTCTTCATCAACAAAATGAGCTAAGTTTATGCTTGCCAAGTTGCAGGCAGTGTCGTCTAAAAACATATATTCGCTGCATGGATTCGAGGCATTTATGCGTCCATCTTTCGGACATGTATGCCATTCATTGATAGTTGTGTCGAACTGAAGTCCAGGATCAGCCGATTTCCATGCGCTCAAATTGATTTTTTCCCAAAGGTCGCGTGCGCGTACAGTGCGTGAAATTGTTCCGTTTGTGCGCCAAGTCAAATCCCACATTTCATCGTTCAAAACTGCATTCATGAAATCATTGGTAACGCGAACTGTATTATTCGAATTTTGTCCGGCAACAGTTATGTATGCTTCGGACTCATAATGCGTATCGAACACTTCCATATTCATCTGTGTAAATCCTTGCTCAACAAGTGAAAGTGTTCGCTGAATATAGTTCAACGGAACGCCGCGATGCAACGCTCGTTTAATGAGCGTATTCAATTGCTCATTTTCTTTACGGTCAGAGCCATGCAATAGCGCTTCATCTAATATTGCCCGTAAAAATGTTGCATTGATTTTTGAACCGGAAACTAAAGCGGCAACTTTGTCTTCTTCCTTTGCCTTCCATTCGATAAAATCTTCAACATCAGGATGATCAATATTAACAATTACCATCTTTGCTGCGCGGCGCGTGGTTCCGCCCGATTTAATTGCGCCGGCTGCGCGATCGAAGATTTTAAGAAAGCTCATCAATCCTGACGAAACGCCTCCGCCGGATAATTTCTCACCGCGCCCTCGTAAATTAGAAAAATTAGAGCCGGTGCCGCTGCCAAATTTAAATATGCGCGCTTCGCGAGTAACAAGATCAAAAATTCCTCCTTCATTTACTAAATCATCATTCACACTCTGTATAAAACAAGCGTGCGGCTGCGGTCTGGTATATGAGTCCTGAGATTTGGCGAGAACTTGCGTGTCGGGATCTACATAATAATGCCCTTGCGGGCTTCCCGTAATGCCGTAAGCATATTGCAAACCGGTATTGAACCACTGTGGCGAATTTGGCGCAACCATCTGCCGCAACAACATATAAGCAACTTCGTCGTAAAAAGCGTCTGCATCTGCAGAACTATCAAAATACTTATAGCGCCGCGCCCAGTCAGTCCAGCATCCGGCTAGCCGGTGAGCCACTTGCTTAATAGAAGATTCACGCCCTAGTTTTTGACTGCCATTTTCATCAAGCATCGGATTGCCTTCTGCATCTCGTTGAGGCACTCCTGCTCGGCGAAAATATTTTTGCGCAAGTATGTCGGTAGCCACTTGCGACCATTGTATAGGCACTTCAATATTGTCCATTTGAAATACCACTGATCCATTGGTATTTCGTAAAATTGATGAGCGTTCGGTATATTCAAATTGCGAATAGGGACTAAAGCCCTGCCGCGTAAAACGACGCGGAATGTTCATAATATCCTCTTGAAAACTAATGTAAGATATTATTCCTGCAAAAATTTATTTGCAGTAATAGTTTATATCTTAGATTTTAATAGAAAGGTAAGTTTTTTGTATTAGCGCTTCGTGGCTGCTACTGCAAAGCGCGTTTGCTTGATAACGACAAAATTACAATGTTTCGTAGAAATACAACAAATGTATTTATTCACATTTTTATTGTAATTCGTAAAATATATCTCATAGATTGTTATTCCGTCATTAGATAAGACGAGAAGCCGATAAATAAGTGTGGAAAACTTTATGCTTTCATTCCGTTTTCCACATAATTAATGATACTATTAAAAAAATAATCTAAAAGTTCAACTATAAATTCTAAAGCAATATTACACAATCATTTGTATCGTTTGGTTACAAATAAATAGAAAATAGTCAGCTAAGGTTATATGTTGTTTCGATATATCTTATACAGCACATAATTACACGAACTATTTGAAGTTAATTTCGCACGATAAACATTAATCACTTATTGCGTGAAATGACGTAATCGGCAAAATCGTGCAAGGATTTCTTAGCGGCGGAATTTTCAAAAATTGTCAAAGATTGTTTGGCGATATTTACAAATTCTTGCGCTTTGTTTATGGCGTATTCAATGCCTCCGTTGCTTTCTACAAAGTTGATAATTGATGCAATATCATCATCGGAAAGTTTACCCGATTTAACCATGCGGATAATTCGTTTCGACTCTTTGGCGGCGACTTGTTCGCACGCATAAATCAATGGCAATGTGATTTTTTTCTCCTTTATATCGTTCGCAACCGGCTTGCCGAGCACTGTAGAGCGACTTGTAAAATCAAGAATATCATCTCGTATTTGAAAAGCAAGCCCAACGTTCTCACCATAGATTCGCAATGCCGCTCGCTGTTGCGAGTCAGAGTTGCCGCTTACTCCACCTATCTCGCAACATGTTGAAATGAGCGATGCTGTTTTGTCGGAAATAATGCGAAAATATGTTTCTTCATCAATGGTGCGCTGTCGTGATTTTTGAATTTGCAGCAACTCGCCTTCGCTCAGCCGACGAACTGCAGTCGACGCAATTCGCAAGAAGTCAAACTCGTCGTTTTCGACCGCTATCATTAGACCACGCGCAAGAAGAAAATCGCCAACTAATACAGCAACTTTATTTTTCCATAGTGCATTTATGCTTGCCATTCCGCGGCGTTCATCTGCCTCGTCAACCACATCGTCATGCACCAATGTGGCTGTATGAAGAAGCTCCACCATTGCTGCGCCAATAAATGAGCGTTTAGAGATTTCTCCGCCGCAAACGGCGGCTGACAGAAAAACAAGCGTTGGACGCACTCTCTTGCCCCGCTGACGAAGAATGTAACGAATGACAAGCTCCAATAATGCGGTTTTTGATTTAAGAAGGCCTTTGAAAAATGGTTGAAATTCGTCAAGGTGGGCTGCTATCGGCGCGCTGATATCTGATATTGTCATAAACCAAGAAATATAAGCGGCACCTGCGTAAAGTTTTGCCGATTTTAATTGCTAATTAGTTGTTTCTGCTTGTTTTTTCACGGCAAATTTAGAGATAATTATGCTTATTTCATATAAAACCCATAACGGAGCCGCAAAGATAAGCTGATTAACTGGATCTGGGCTTGGCGTTAGAACAGCCGCTATTATCAAAATAACAATGATAGCATGACGACGGTATTTTCGCATCCATTCTGGGCTGAGTATTCCAACGCGAGTAAGCACATAAGAAATCATCGGCAGTTCAAAAATCAAGCCGGCAGATAATGTGGTGGTTGTTATAAATCCGAAATATTCTGTAATGTCAAATTTATTTTCTGCATCGCCAAACTTGTTAAATTTTGCCGTAAATCCAAGCATTGACGGAATCATCACCCAATAGGCAAAAGCGACTCCCAACAAAAAACACAGCGATGTAAAAGCGGTAATTTTTCCCGCCCAATGGCGTTCGTGTTCATAAAGTCCTGGCGCTACGAACTTCCAAATTTGATAGAGCACCAATGGCATCGCAATGACAGTGCCTGCGGATAAAATTACTTTGAAATAGAGAAACACCTGACCAAAAACAATGCGGTTTTGCAATGATAAACCGGCTGATTTTGCCGGAAGCATTAGTACGCGATTAATTATATCGTCAGCAAAAATTCCCGAAACAATGCAGCCAGCAATAATTCCAAGCAAAGCAAAAACAATGCGTTTGCGCAACTCTTCGAGATGCCCGAAAAAACTCATTTCGGCAAAAGCCGCACGCCCTTTTGACTGCTGTTCGTTATCGTCGTTTTCGCTCTGCATTATAATTTCAGAATTGCTGTTGTCAATATGCAGTGATTGTCAATATTATTTCGGCGAAATTTACGGAATCATCTGCAAACCACAATGATAAAAAATGCATTACAATGCTGTAATTCATTGTTATTACTTATATTAGTTGATATTTTCTACATCGTACCGCGCCATTTTTTGATTTGTCAAAACGCGGCTATACCGCTAAATTTGCCTTTTCTAACACTTTACACTTTTTACGAAAAAACCAAGAAATTTATTTTTAAGAAGAAATATTTTCTTCTTTTGGATTTGAAATGATTTTTAGATTTTTGCAGTCGAATTCAATCAACTCTTGATTGATTGCAGCCGTTTCGCAGAGCAGACAAACTGCCCGAAGCATCGTTTCCCCCAACGATTCTACGGAGATATTCCATTGTCAGAACATACTAGTACTTTACATTTATTTCCATCGCTGACCGACACAGTAAAATCAGCCGGTGCCAAAAAAGCAACAACTGTTAGAAAAGAACAGGTTCCTTTAAGTCCGCAGCCAGAAGCTGTGTCCTTATGGAATAAGTGTCTGGCTATTATAGCGGATAATGTTGATATTCAGGTGTTTCGTACATGGTTTGAGCCAATAATTGCGCTGAGCTGGTCCGATGATATTTTGATTGTGCAAGTTCCGTCGCAGTTTTTCTTAGAGTGGATTGAGGAGCATTATTATCAATTGCTCCAAAAAACCATGCAGCAGGTATTAGGCGCACAATCGCGCTTGCAATACCATGTTGTTGTGAAGAAAAGCTCAGATACACTCGAGCAGCGGACAATTAAGCTTCCAGCATTTCGCCACGCTCCATCGGTGCAGCAAACGTCCTTGCCATTTGCTTTATCGCCTGCTCCATTAGCTTCTTTTCCTTCATATCTCAATCAACGATACAATTTCGGTAATTTTATTCGCGGCGAGAGTAATCAGCTTGCAATTTCTGCCGGACTTGCCGTGGCGGGGAATCCGGGCGGAACACGCTTCAATCCTTTATTTATCTATGGCTGCACAGGTTTGGGCAAGACTCATTTAGTGCAGGCAATTGGCAATCATATCGCGCAGAACAACCGAAATACTCGCGTTTTATACACAAACAGCGAACGCTTTACCATCGAATATGTTAATGCCATACAAAACAATAAAGTAAATGAGTTTACCCAGTTTTATAGAAGTATTGACACTCTTATCATAGACGATATTCAATTTTTTGCAGGCAAAGAAAAAACACAAGACAATTTTTTCCACACATTCAACGAATTATATCAATCCGGCAAACAATTGATTTTGACAAGTGATAAGAACCCTAAAGATTTGACTGATGTTGACGAACGTCTCATTTCACGATTTCAATGGGGCCTTACAGTTGATATTCAGCCGCCAGATTTTGAAACTCGCATGGCCATTCTGCAAAGAAAAAGCGCCGACGAAGGGTTCGACTTGCCGATTGATGTTACAGAATACATTGCACGTCATGTATTTACGAGTGTGCGCGAGCTAGAGGGAGTTCTTATTAAGATTATTGCAAGCGTCTCGCTCGACCGTCGCGAACTATCGCTTGAACTTGCAAAAGAATCTGTGCAAGGCACGTCTGCCGTTGCGTCAAAGCAGCGGCAGACAGAAATCAATGATATTAAATGCGAAGTTGCAGCATATTACAATACATCTGCTTCCGCGCTTGAAGATTCTACACGCAAACACGAAATTGTACTTGCGCGACAAATGGCTATGTATTTGTCAAAACAATTGACAACAAATTCATTGAAATCTATCGGCACTAGTTTTGGGAAACGCGACCATACGACAGTTATGCATGCATGCAAAACCATTGAGAATTATCTCGAATCAAATGCAACAGTTCGCACAGCTTATGAAACATTGAAAAAGAAATTTTAAGTTATTAACGCGGGGAAGCGCAATTGCCGCAATGCAAAAAGGAATACAGAGCTTGTATTCGTTGGCGTTGCGGCTTTCGCTTTTTTATGCAACAATACTTCTATGCTCATAGATATTGTTTTGCTCTGTTAATCTCCGTATGTTTGTTGCTCATAAGCAATATAATACTCGTGAATAAAACTTTTTCGCCCTTATTATTATTTACTTTATGCTGCAATTTGAAGGCAATCAAACAGCGACAAGCAATCGAAAGCAAGAACATGTTGCATTATGCATCAATGAAAATGTTGGCTTTTCAAAAAAAACAACAGGTTTTGAACGTTATTCTTTTGTCCATAATGCCCTTCCCGAACTAAATTTTCATGAAATATCCACAGACACAACATTGTTAGGCAAGCAAATTCATTTGCCTCTTATGATTTCGTGTATGACCGGTGGATTTGAAGGCGCATTAGAAATTAACGAAGCGTTGGCAGCAACTGCCGAGCAATTCGGCATTGCAATTGGCGTTGGCTCGCAAAAACAGGCGCTCGAGAATGAAAAATATCACGAAACATTCTCAGTCATGCGTAAAAATGCGCCAACGGTTCCTGTTGTTGGCAATATCGGCGGCAATTGCTTGACCGGTAAATTTACGGATATTGAAAAAATTATACGGCTGATAGACGCTGATGCTCTATCTGTGCATCTCAACCCGCTGCAGGAGCTTATGCAGCCGGAAGGCAATCCATGCTATCGTGGTGTGTTAGCAGGTATTGAACGGTTGGCCAAGCTCTCACCAATTCCGATAATAGTGAAGGAAGTTGGAGCTGGCATTAATTCAACAGTGGGGAAAAAACTATTAGATATCGGAGTTGCTGCAATTGACTGCGCAGGAGCAGGAGGCACAAGCTGGGCGGGCGTTGAAATTCTTCGCCAAACTGAATCTATATTTGGGCATGAACATGAATCTCGTGAGTATTTCTGGGATTGGGGAATTCCAACCGCAGAATGTATTAAAGATCTTGCAACATTAAAAAGAGAGAGACAATTTACGCTCATTGGTTCCGGTGGCGTCAGTAATGGAATAGATATGGCAAAAGCTCTTGCGCTTGGGGCAGATATTACAGCGTCTGCCAGACCTTTGCTTTTTGCGCTTCATAAAGGCGGAATTGATATGCTTGAAAAAACAATCCAACAATGGCAATTAGATTTGCGCCGCATCATGTTTTTAACTGGCACTCCAAGCATTGCAAATTTTTCAACTAATATTCTTTCTGCTTTCTAAGCATACAATCCAATTTTTTAATTATGTTAGAATCGCGTCCAAATTCCTTAGAACAGCTCCGAAACAATATAGAATATGTGTTGAGCGATAATTTTGCCTCGATGAAGCCGCATTCGCTCTATGAACCTATTCGCTACATGCTTGAAGGCGGCGGCAAGCGTCTGCGGCCTGTGCTTACAGCTCTTGCAGCCGATATTGCAGGCGGTCAATATGAATATCAATCGGCATTACAGGCGGGAGCGGCTGTAGAACTATTGCACAATTTTACATTAGTCCATGATGATATCATGGATAGCTCTGACATGCGACGCGGACGGCAAACTGTGCATCGTCGCTGGAATGATGCTGCCGCCATACTTTCTGGCGATGCCATGCTTGGCTCTGCATATCGGCTTCTCTTGCACTCTTCATCTAAATCATCACGATTTAATAAGATAATTGAATGTTTCACCAATGGCTTGATTGGTGTATGCGAAGGTCAGGCGCTCGACATAGATTTTCAACGAGAATCTCGCGTGTCTATGCTTCAGTATATTACGATGATAGAATTGAAAACTGCTAAACTTATCGAAACAGCCGTTGAAATTGGCGGTTTGCTTGGTGGCGGCAGCTCTGAACAGATTACAGCTTTGCAAATGTTCGCCAGATTTTTAGGTATTGCTTTTCAAATTCAAGATGATGTGCTAGATTTAATTGGCGATGAGAAGGAGTTTGGCAAACCGATTGGCAACGATATTCTTGAAGGAAAAAAAACATATCTTATAGTTCGCGCCTCCGAAATCGTTCTTAACGATAATGACAAGCTGGTACTTGATAAATTCTATAAAAATCAAGGCCTCCCTCCCAACGATATACCAATAATAATTGAAATGTTTAAAAGATTGGAAATTGTGCAAGATGCACAGAAATCAATAGAACATTATGCAATGAAAGCAGCAGAATTTCTTCATGTATTTAACGAATCACCAGCTAAAACTGCTTTGCTGTCAATCAATAATCAATTAATTGAACGGCGCATTTAGGAAATTATCTCGGCATATATATATAAACCAATAAAGTTAGCGAGTATGAATGAATGAATAATAATATGGGATATTTATATTACTCTGTTCAATATAAAAGCAAATAATATTCATGATTAAAAACATCTGTCGGCGCACCGAAACTCTATTTTTCAACCATCAAAATGCTGTCGCTTCAGCCAGCAACTTTCCTGTCCACTATCTCAATAAAAATATCATTTAATTCGCATTATTATTGAAATTTTTAATTTGAATTGTTATTTGAAATTTTCTTTCGCATAATAGACAATACGCTGATTCAACATTGAAATGCAACTGATTTAATATGTGCAAGTTCATTTAATAGAAGAATATGCTTTATAAGGGTAAAGCAAAAGTTTAATAAAGGAATTAGCGCACTATTACGGGTATATTCATGGTTTCTCCATGATGCACGATAGTAATAAAATACAAACCTTTTGCAACATTGCTGCAATTCCATTCTACAAATCCGCTGTATCTTTCTTGACGAACTATTTTTACCGTTTGCACAGCGTTAGACAATATTATGCCTGAGATATCACTGACCGATATAACTGCGTTGTCAATATCATAATTAGGATTCCAGAGTATATTGCATCGCACGATATCATGTCCTGGATTGGGATACGGTTCGTTGCGCCATGTCCAAACCGGCGTTTCTTCAACCAGACCATGCTCTATGCCGCTGGGAGTATTCTTCACGGTTAGTTTTACAATATTCATGTTAAATTCAGGGTATATCAATACCGGTTGTTTGAAACGGCCAATTGCCAGCATAGATGTGGTGTCATCAATTATCCATGCGGCAAAAATTGAGCTGGAATTATCTACTCTCGTTGTAGAACTATAGCTCTCCCACCCATCAAAAAGATCTTCTGCTTTGACAGAATCCCAAATTGGCGCTTTATCATGTAAATTTGCTGTCGAATAAAATACATTGTTATAGGAAATGATATATGTCTTTCCTTGCAAACGAAAAGACATTTTAGGTATAGCATTAAATAGCAACGAATCTAATTTGTTGTTTTTATAATTATACCGATAAAGCACATTATAAGCCGGCAGGATAAGATAATCGTCTTCAACAAACGAAAAACCAAGAACTGTATTAAAATAGTAATACGCGCCGAATGCTTCAATATACCGTAAAGTCTGATGTATATTCAAGCTAATGCTGTCCCATGTTTTACCCTTGTCGCTAGAACGGAGTAAAAAATATGAATATGAATAGTTGGGGGCATTCCCATTGCTGTCGGCAATATTTCTCCCAGTTTCGTTCAACCCAAGACATATAATTGATTTGTCAGGCAGAATACTTGTGCTAAGAATCTGTTGAGCTTTTAATTCGAGAGTATCAAGAAGAGTATAATTTTTGTCATATACAGCCATGAAAGTTTTGGGTTGGTTGTACATTTTTACAAAAAATAGGATTTTATCGTCGACAGGAATTCCATTTTTATTCAGAGATATTCTATTGCTGTCATCCTGAAAATAGGCGTCGCGGCGCAAGGAGTATGTGTCGCCATAATCATGACTAATAAATACATTAGGAGTACTGTAGGGTGTAGAAAAATAATTTACACAGCCATTTCCAATATCATCAAAAAAATAATTTCTTATTGTTGAATAAGGTTTCAGATAGGGTATTGTATATTTTTGAGGTAGCCATGTTGTGCCTCCATTATAAGTTCGATAAAAGGATGACATATTTAAAGTATATGCCGTATCTTTATTTATATAAATTATATCCGATGGCGACATTGATGAATAATAATAATATGAAATAAATTTCCAGTTTTTGCCTCCATTATAAGTCATTGCAATAAGCTTATTTTTTCCGACGCCTATCATAGTGTCGGAATTGATGCGGAGAATTGATTTATACTGTGAATCATAAATATCGCTTAACGCAAGCAGGCGATATTCTATGCTGTCATTAGGATTTATAATTGTTTCATAGGTTGAATCCAATGAAAAATGAGAGGAATCAATTGTGATATATTCGGTTTTTAGTAAAGATCGCTCGTTGGGTAATGAAAACCTTGTATCGCGAAGCACATAAACTTTGTTGTTAATAATCTGGTAACAGCCGCCCTTTGCTATAGACGGTGAAATTATATTCCATGTTTTTTCTTTATCATTAGATTGTAAAATCTTATATGATGAGGTTCCTCCATGGTTTAATCCCACATAAAGATTGTCTCCTTCAATTTTCATATTAGATAATTTTGAATTTGCTTGTAAGTCCTTAGGTAAATTGATAATCTTAAATAAATCTGTAGTATCAGCTTTGCCCGATATAATATCATAATGCAAAATGTATCTGTCATTATAAATAATCCATAAATTTACATCGTCTGCTTCTACTTGACTATATCTATTGTTTGTATCCAAATCAAATACTTTTTTAAAATTGTTTTGCTCAATTATATTAATCGCATAAATGCCGGATTTACTGAGTAGATATACATCATTGCCCGCCAATGTAGCATCAGTAATGTCGTACTCCAGATCAAGTTGTTTTACAGTCCAATTATATCCGTTATTTGTGGAATTTATAAGTGAACTTCCAGTAGCACCAAAATACTGATTGTCTTTTGTGAGTATTTTTTTTATATGCTGTTTATCGCCGATATTTGTCTGCTTCCATGTTGCGCCAAAATCATCGGTATGTGTAATAATGCCATAATCGCCATAACAGAGTATTGATTTTCCGTTCGATGAGCATCCACGATAATCGGTGATAAGCCGTTCAACATTTAAACCATTGTCTTGAGCTTGCACAGTATGCAATAGAAATAGAATAGTAACAAATATCGCAATAAAGATTTTCATATTTATTTCCTTTAAAGTTAAATATTATTTTATAATTTGATTGAAAACTAAAATCTGCAAATCAAACATCTGGATTAAATAGCTTTCATAATACTTATACCAATGAGTTAATACGAACATTAATTCATATAGTGATATATACTGCTATAAATATTGATGAATAACTAATCATATCTTAAGTGTCAAGCATATAAGTTACGATTTACTTTGTGTACTCATATTTATAATTTTTGTAAAATGATAATTAAGGGCATTCATACAACTTATGACACTCGGTGCGAAAACGTATTCCAACAAAATCTATATTTGGCGTTCCGGGTGGATTTTCTGATAGCGATGATTGGTTACAAACTTTGGGAACTAAAGTATATCCAGGTCCAGGATCAATGGAGCATGGAACAATTTCTCCATTTTCCGGAGGCGGGGGATCAAAGTCAAGACATGATTTCCAAGAAATCAAACAATAATCGCCAGTCGGACATGGTTGTTTCCATGATGAATAGTGAAACGAGTTGTCAGGATTTTGCCAACCATACGTAACCCACTGATAACATATTGGCATTTCTAATACAAATGTACGACAGCCCTCTGAGCAGGGAGGCACTGTACACATATTATTATAAATAATTTGCAATTGTGGTATGAGCCATAAATTATCAGCAGTTGGCAAAGTACAGGGGGAATTGAAAGGATTTATCGGTTTTACAGCAATTACTTTTAAATTGGCAGGAGAACCGCCTGTTATACCGCATTTATAACAAAATTCCACTGTCCAAGCACACCCATTAGGATCCGGTCCAAAAGGCATTGAAACATAATTCCAACCAGGTGGACATTGGGCTTTTACAAAGGAGAAAGATATGGGAAATAATCCTAAGCAGAGAATGACAAAAACTACGATTGAAGTTAGAGATTTCATAAGTATGACACATAAATTTATACAAGAATAAGTGAATATTAAAATCGATGAGCCCACTCCGAAAAGGTATTTTATAAAAACTATAGACGAAAGATTCGCTTTTTTTCATAAAAACATATCTTCTAAGAGCTAAAAAAGTCGCTTTTTTGCCGTTTTTCTCTTATATAATGAGTAAAAACTGTACTTTTTCACTATGCTTTCTTTGATTTGAAATATTACCCGACTTTTCGGAGTGGGCTCATTCGATAAGTTGTTCTTATTGCATATTGTGTTTTATTTTTTGTAAAAGAAGTGTTCTATTAAAAAATATCGGCTGTCGGAAACATAATGTACGAGCCCATTCCGAAAAGGTATTTTGTAAAGATTACAGATGAATGATTCGCTGTTTTTCAAAAAGCATATCTTTTAAGAACTAATAAAGCCGTCTTTTTGCCGTTTTTTACTTAAATATGAGTAAAAACTGTACTTTTTCACTATGTTTTCTTTGATTTGAAATATTGCTTGACTTTTCGGAGTGTGCGCATGAATGCACTTATCGAAATGAACATACAAATATACAACAATAAATCTTATTATGAATCAAAATTCATAATAAGATTTTTTAGTCTGCCCTTAGAAAACCAACCAAGTTGAGCTTTATGGAGATAAAAAAGCCCTAAGCAACTGAGTGCATTAGGACTTTATGGTTTTCATATACAATTCAATCTTCCGGTGTTGGTCCATCGGTGTTTTGCAGAGTAGGATCGCCTTTTTCCGGCGGGACACGCGCATTTTTCTTTTCGACTCTCACATCCTTTGTTTTTGAATTCGGCATTGCGGGCCTGCTTACCAGATTTGATGGTTGCATAGATTCTTGAATTGTCTCTGATTTAATTTCAGGCAATTTTACAACTTTATTTTCTATCTTATTTTCATATTTTATTTCTTCAGAATTCTGCTTGTATGTATAAAAAGAAAGTGTTATTCCGCAGATTAAAATTGTGCTGGCAATTATTGCCGCAGCTATTCTTTTTGATACTTTCGATATTGAAACAGAGCTTTTCTGCGCTGAAACTCTGTTTAAAACTTGCTCTGTAAAATTCGGCGGAACTGTAGCTTCAGGCAGCGTTTTAAGCTTTATTTTCATAAAAACGCCTTGCTCAAATTCGTTGGGTGAAATATTAAGCGTTTCAAAAACTTTGCCATCGCCAATTATTAAATCAGCCGGATTATTCTCGCTGACATTGCTTAATAACACAGCAGATAGTATTGCAGCCTGAAAGTCATCTGGTATCGGCGTTCTATTAAGTTCAGTTCGCAATTCCTCTGCATCAATGCCGCGAGCTTTATTCAAAAACTGTAGAAAATTATCTTTTTCCATAATCAGCGCCGGTCGTTTCTCCGGCATTTAAGTGCTAAAATTATCGTTATTTAGACAGTTCGCTATGAGCGTCTGCCAAGAGTATTTGCAGTATTTTCCTTGCTCGGTTAATGCGCGAGCGCACTGTTCCTAATTTAGTTACTGTAATTTCAGCAATGTCTTCGTAGGAATACTCTTTAATATCTCGCAAAATTATTACTTCGCGCAAAACCGCCGGAAGTTTCATTAAAGCGTGTTGAATTTGCTGTGCAAGTTCGGTGCGATCAATTCGAGCATCCGGTCTGTATTCGCTGCCAGCAACCATAGCGTCATATATATCATTGTCAGATTCATCGTCATAATCTGGAAGCGATTCTCTGCGTTTATAACGTCGCAAAACATTTCTTGAAAGATTAGCTGCAATTGTGAACAAATATTTTTGAAGGCGATTAATGTGTGAAAGCGAATGAGAGTAACGATAAAAACGAACAAATGTGTCTTGTGCTATCTCTACAGCTTCATCATAATCTCCTACATACCGGTAAGCAAGACCAAATACTTGATTCTGATACCTTCGCAAGATTTCGACGAAAGCATCGCTGTTGCCGTTCTTAAAATCGCTTATGAGTTCTTCATCACTTTTCATATATGATCTTTGCTTGTTTCTCTGACAATAATACTTCGTATTTGCAGCAAAAGTTCAATTATAGATAATAAAAAGGAAGAATCATCGCGACTCTCTCTTTGTTAGTAGTTGATTGTATTGAAGATATGCCGTTTGCGAAAAATCTCTATAAATTCACTCGAATTCCGGCTAAAGTATGAATATAGTGCTGGTTGATATTGATGTTGTCAATTTGAATCACTCCTTTTGAAAATCGCGCTTCGACAGATACCGCAGTACGTTCACGTTGAAAAGGCCAATCAATTCCGAATCCAAGCGTATAGCCGCAGCTGTTATCAATTTGTTCGGATATTTCTTTAATTCCATGAGTTATTAAATTTTCAACTCTCATTTTCTGACGAAAAATAGAGATATAATTCACGCCTCCAATAATATAGATCGATGATTCGCTCGGATTATATTGAAAACGATATTGTCCTTCGAGAGATAAATCAAGGATTCTGAATGTAAGATCACTTTCAGATCTTACTTTTGGTTTTATCGAATCAAATTGCAATGGAATACTGCTTGTAATGGCATCATAAGGCACGCCGCTATATCGCGCAACATAGAGAACAGAAACGACTCGGCCAAATTCTCAATCCAATTTCTTCGCCTGCTGATAAACCTAAGAGGTCGACAAAATGTAAATCACGTGGTGTAATCAGATCTGCTTCAGCTTGTAAAATATAAGTTTTCAACGCTGACTATTAAGCTTCTTGTGCTTCGGCAGCTATAAAACAGCATAAAAATGCAAAAGTAAAATTGACTTTCACATCTTTAAGGAGGAAAATTAAGATATTTTATCAATGAGTAATCTCACTGCGAATAGTAATTATTTTTATTTTTCCGACTATTACTTTTTATGTAAGAGGCGGATTCAACACTGAAGTGCAACACTTTTGTAATTATCAGTAAATACTTGAATTGGAGTTTTCCATCCAA
>JBDHXA010000018.1:0-40144 GCA_039810485.1 Chlorobiota bacterium
GCTCTTGCGTTAGGTGTGTATAGCCGCTGGGCATATTGTGCTCCGTTTGTGATAAACTCGTCGTTGGGTTGTTGCACTATGACACTTAAACCAACTCTTTATTTATTTCATCCGTTGCACTTCACTGTTGTATCTGCGAGATAAAGATTATTGCAAAATACCAACAAAAACGCTCTGCATTTTTTGTTTGATGACTGTATAAATCTGTATTGTTATTGATAAGAAAAATGTATTCCTTAATCCCGTAGGTGTGTCCATAGTTGTCAGATTAAAAAAATATTTGAAAAATCGCATTAATCATTGTAGTTTTGAACTTGGTTTTTGGCGGCAGCACCCAAATGCCTTCCCTTCTGGTATTTTTGCAGCAGATACATTAGATGCTATGATGCTTTGATGATTAACAGATCGTCGCATCGTTACTTTATTAACGATATGATGTATAAGGCGATTGTTTATAAGATTTTTGTGCGTTATGCTTTTTATTTGCGTTTATTGTTTGACTTTAAAATGCAGGTCATAACAAATATCTGAAAAGTATGGCATTCAATATTTCAGATTCTGCATCAAAATATTATGGCAGTACAATTTTGACAGTGCTGATAATTGTGATTTGTTTGATTCTATTTGCAAAGTCATGGAAAAAGCATCAAACAATTGCCGATATTAAAGTGTATGGAGCCAAGTATTTAACCGTGCAAGAGATTATTGCATATACGGGAATAAAAGATTCATTAGGTGTTTCTCTCAATAGAGCATCTTTGACAAAAATCGAGCAAAACGTTGCACAGCATGAATTTGTCAGTAAAGTGCAGGCATGGAGAGAAGGGCTTCATTCGATTGCAATTGAAATTCGAGAGCGCATACCGTTCGCTGTGGTATGCCCTAATGAAGGTCATTTGCAATATATTGACAGCAGCGGGAAAGTTTTGCCTTATCGCTTGTTTGCAGCTATTACAAATGTGCCGATTATCTATGGCTCGCTATCTAAAGACAGCATTGCAAAAATTCGTGACGGCGTATACACTCTGAAGCAAATATTAACAGTGTCAGGCGAGGAACTGTTTCGGCAAATAGGGAGCATCGAATGGAGCTATCCACAACGATGCTGGGTTGTATATTTGGACACTTACAATATATTACTGTTGATTTCACCTGAACGTGAAATAGCATTACAGATAAATAAATTGAACGCAATGCTTCATGAAAACAGCACTATTGCGAATAAACAGATTGATTTGCGATGGCAGGACAAAGTGGTAGTCTCCGACCAAAAGAAGAATAAATAATTAATTTATGTAAAAAAAAACTGCGAATTTCCTTGCAAACGCCAAACGATCCATATACAAATCTTGTACCAAGCAATATCATCGTAGGACTTGATATTGGAACGGCAAAAGTATGCTGTTTAGTGATCGCCGTCGACGACGCCAATGAAAAAATTAATGTGCTTGGAATAGGACAAGCCCCGAGTGAAGGGCTGAGCCGCGGCGTTGTTGTCAATATAGATAGAACGGTTCGCTCCATACAACAAGCTATTGAGCAGGCCTCTTCGCAGTCTGGCGTAGAGATTCGAGAAGTGATAGTAGGAATAGCAGGCGATCATATTGACTCTTTTAGAAATCGGAGTATAATTACAATTCCTGGCACTTCACGTGAAATATGCGCATCTGATGTTGACAGATTAATTGAAGAAGCGCAAAAGATACTTCTGCCGAGCGACCGCAAGATCATCCACATTATTCCTCAAGAATTCATTATTGACGGACAAGACGGCGTAACAGACCCAATCGGAATGAGCGGTGTGCGCATGGAGGCTAATATTCATATCGTAACCGCTCTCTCTACTGCTGTCCAAAACATTTATCGCTGTGTGGAAAGATGCGGGCTGTCAGTTGCCGACATTATTTTAGAACCTCTGGCAAGCAGCTATGCAGTATTGGACAATGACGAAAAAGAAGTTGGCGTGGCCCTGATAGACATAGGCGGAGGCACAACGGACATTGCCGTATTTCAGCATAACATCATTCGTCATACATCGGTAATTGGCATTGCAGGACATAAAGTTACAGAAGATGTGTGTAGTGTGCTTGGCATATTGCAAGGGCAGGCAGAAGCTGCTAAGCGAGAGTTCGGATACGCAATGCAATCAAGCATGATGCGCGATGAGATATTTATGATTCCCGGTATTAGCGGGAGGCAACCGCTTGAAGTAAGCAAAAGCATGCTGTGTCAGATTATTCAGCCCCGCATGGAGGAGATTTTCGAATTTGCATACGCCGAGCTTAAAAAATCAGGCTATGCCGATCGTCTTTCAGCAGGAATAGTTCTGACAGGCGGAAGCGCCTTGCTTCGAGGCGCAGAAGATCTGGCGCGTATTGTTTTTGGCATGCCCGTTAAAATTGGAATGCCAAGCGGCATTTCCTACGGCGGACTTGCGCAAGAAATAGAAAATCCGATGTATGCTACCACTGTTGGTTTAGTATTGCATGGCTTGGCACGTAAAAAACGCCAATTAGAGAAGATGCAAAAAACTGACTCGAAACTGCCGGTATTAGAAGAAACAGAGGTTGTTGACAATGAAAAACCTTCAATAATCAAACGAATTAAAAATTTTTTCGAAGAACTGTAAATATTTTTTATAAATTACAGTAATAAGAATAGGAATTTTATAAAACAAATTTTCAATAATTATCTACGGGGGAAAGTGTGATTGTTGTTGATACTTCCATTAATTACGGTGCAAAAATCCGAGTTGTCGGCGTGGGTGGCGGCGGCGGGAATGCTATCAACAGTATGATAGCGCGAGGTTTAGCCGGAGTAGATTTTATAGCAGCCAATACCGATGCTCAAGCATTGACCATGAGCGTAGCGCCAAACAAAATTCAAATTGGCCGCGAATTTACCAAAGGACTTGGAGCTGGCGCTGATCCTGCTATCGGGCAGCGCTCTATCGAAGAAAATATTGATGAAATACGTGACGCTCTTTCCGGAAGCGACATGGTTTTTGTAACTGCCGGAATGGGCGGAGGCACTGGAACAGGAGGAGCTCCCGTCGTAGCGCGCATAGCTCGCGAGCTTGGCGCCTTGGTTGTTGCAATTGTAACAAAGCCGTTTGATTGGGAAGCTAAGCGTCGCTCGAATATTGCTGAAATAGGAATAACAGAATTGCGCAAACATGTTGACGCTCTAATTGTTGTTCCCAATCAAAAACTTATGTCTATAATTGACAGAAACACTTCATTCAAAGAGGCTTTTCAACGAGTAGATGACGTATTGTATAATGCTACGCGCGGCATATCGGATATCATCAATGGCAATGGCTATATCAATGTTGACTTTGCTGATGTTCGCACTATTATGAAGGACATGGGAGACGCTTTGATGGGTATCGGTGTTGCAACCGGCGAAAATCGGGCAATAGAAGCGGCACAAAATGCTCTTAATTCTCCGTTGCTTGAAGGGATATCTATTGCTGGCGCACAAGGCATCCTTATCAATATCAGCGGCGGCAATCTTACAATGCATGAAATCGGAGAAGCCGTCCATATTATTGAAAATGCTGCCGGCAGCGATGTAAATCTTATACACGGCATAGTTATTGATGAACAAATGGACGATAAAATCATGATTACTGTGGTTGCCACTGGCTTTAAGCGTAAAGAACAATCTATTCTTGGAATAGTTAATTCTACGTCCGAACAGCGTCAGCCGCCTCAAATCGCTCAACAACCGATAAATTCGCAAAAAAATCCACCGCAACCTATTCGCCCAATTACCATCAATACCAATAGTTCGCTCCCGCCTTCAGCCGCACCTGTTGCCATGAAAGAAAACATCGAGCAGCCGCGTAGCGGAGGAGCAACGATTATTCCTGCTGTACGTCCAATAGGAATAAATGAATTACAGAAATATGACGAACCAGCTGTAAGCCGCAGACGAAGCAATGGTTCAATCCCAATTCAGCAAGCGGCCGAGCAGCCTACCATCTACAATGCAAATACTGATACTCCGCTTAATTCAAGGAATTATTCGACAATATCTGAAAGGCCAGCTTTTCTGCGCAGAATAATGGATTAGTTGTTTATGCTTTATTTAATGTTGAATCCGCCTTGTAATAAAAAGCGTCGCATCATTAATGATGCGACGCTTTTTTGTACGTCCGATAAAAGGCAAAATCTTTGGAATGTTGAATAATCTTCGAAAGGCTATTTCGCAAATTGAAGCTGAAGACAGTTTCAATGCAGGCTGAGCAAATCAATGATTCAAGTGTAACAAACGAAGTAGCAAATAGTTGATGAAGCTCGGATAAATTTCTTTGATAACAGATTGTTAGTTTATGTATGAGAAATATGGTTTTCAGCGTTTCATTACTTGAGCCGCAACTTCTTCGTACGAGGCGTCATTCGCTTTAATATATCGGTTAAATTCTTCTGGATTCCAAAATTCGATATGATCTATCATGCCAACTATGAGTACTTTGCTTTCAATGCCTGCAAAGTCAATATAGCGTTTAGCAAGAGAAATACGTTGCTGTGAGTCAATTTCAACTTCTTCGCACCATGAAAGGAGTGTTCGCAAAAGAAACCTGCTGTTAGGATCGTTTTGGTCGAGATTGGCAAAACGCTCTTCATGTAGTTTCCACGTATTAAGAGGATAAACTGCTATGCAACAATCGGCGCCACGGGTGAGAATAAAAGTATCATTCGCGTCGGGCGAAAGAATCTTTCGCATTTTGGCTGGAACATTGACACGACCTTTATTGTCAATTGAATATAATTCCTGACCTTTAAAGAATGACATCGGGGAGTGGATATTATGTTGTAAGTTAAAACTCATTTTAGAAGGAAAGCGGGAGGAACTGCCGATGCTTCCCCCTTGCTTCGCACAGTTTCCCCCACTTATCCGGTATAGCGTTAGAAAATCCCCCACTTTCTCCCACTATTTTCCACAAAAATACATAATATGATTGTTAAACAAGCAAATAAATTTGTAAATAGATAGAAATATTATCAACATTTCACAGACAGTGGCGATATTGCGCTGATTTAGCCACATTTAAAATGTAGAAATTAAAATATGAGCCCGCTCCGAAAAGGTATTTTATAAAAATTGCAGACGGAAGATTCGCTATTTTTCAAAAAACATATCTTTTAAGAGCTATAAAAGTCGCTTTTTTGCCGTTTTTCTCTTATAAAATGAGTAAAAACTGTACTTTTTCACCATGTTTTCTTTGATTTGAAATATTATACGACTTTTTGGAGTGGGCTTAAATATTATTTTTCAAAGTTTGAGATTGTGCTCTATCGCCAAGATAAATTGGCGTTTAGAATACGGTTTCCTTCAATGATATCAGACAAACACGAAGAAATTTAGCTGCGGCTCCTTTGGAACTTTGCTTTCTTATTATAGTTTTAAAAAATTAGAAAGTTTACCATGAGAATTTCTGAAGCGCTTAGTTATCTTATAATTAAGTATAGAATGGATAATATGGCAGCTGAATGGCTATTGCAAGATATTGATGGGCATGGACTATGGTGAGAGTGTATGCAATTGACGGTGATTATTTATCATTTTAAATCTTAGAAGAACCGACCGTTCTGTTTTGACAACCATGAAATTTGATTTGATTTAAGATATATTACAGTTGTTTAGGTAAGATGAGTTTTCCATACATTCAGTTAGCGCTTATATATATCAGTAAATTTAAGGTTTTGCTTGCCACCTAGTTGTAAATATAGCTGGTAGCCACAGAAGCCATATTTTACTTCAAATGTTGAAAACGAATAGTGAAAAATTAGTGATTAGCTTAAAAGAGGTTATTTAGTTTATCTAAAATGTTTATATTGCATTATCATTAATGCATGCATATACAATAATACGTACTTTGCAGGGTGCTATTCATTGTCCAAGATATTTTATTTAAAGCAAATGTCATTGTTATAAATGAAATTACGTAAAATTTCATAGGAGAATTATGATAAAATACTTACTCTGTACAATAATATCTTTAGCAGGTTTTACCAGCATATTATCTGCAAATGAAGGCGAAACTCTGTTCAAAGCAAATTGCACTGCTTGTCATTCTATCGGCAAAGGAAAATTAACGGGGCCTGACTTACTAGGAGTCGTAAAACGTCATGACGATAAGTGGTTGCTTTCATGGATAACATCTTCTCAAACTCTCATAAAATCAGGCGATGAGGCAGCCGTTAAGCTTTTTAAGGAAAACAATGAATTTCCTATGCCTGATGCCCCCATAAGTTCTGACG
Source organism: Chlorobiota bacterium (assembly GCA_039810485.1). GTDB lineage: Bacteria > Bacteroidota > Ignavibacteria > Kapaibacteriales > UBA961 > JADZAA01. Next base: position 6,270 of record JBDHXA010000018.1, read on the forward strand.
ACATTAAGAAAGTGATTGAATACTTGCATACTGTGCAAGACGGCTCAAAACCAGCCGTTGCTCTTCCGACGGGCGTTGGGCTGCACGGTACTAAAGTTGCAAACCCGCTCACGCATTTCACTTTGCAACAAGATCATGGCAATCTGATTAATTCTTGGGGCTTTTCTTGGTTTATAATTTTCTTGGTTTTCTTGCTATTGTCGATAGTTGCATTTGCTCTCTTTTTGTGGGGAAAAGCAAGAATGGAAGCGCGTCACTTTCAATAGTAAATAATTTTATTTGTTATTTAGGCACTATTTTGTAAAATCTGCAATGAATATCTTTCCCGAAAACGTTAGCACGTATGGACAGGGCATAGATCAATTATTTTGGTTGATATTGGTATTTGCCGGCACTGCTTTTTTTATCAGTTTATTTATTTTGCTTTATCCTCTCTACAAAAACCATCATTCGAGAGTTAAACGTGCGAGTTATATTACTGGTGAAAAAAAATCACAGTTTTTTTTAGTTGCCGTTGCGATGTGCATTCTTGCTTTAAGCGATTTTATTATTCTGTTTGCCGAACATGATACATGGGAGACAATAGAATCGCTTCCCAAAGTCAAAGACGTAGAATATATCGTAATAGGCCGTCAATGGAATTGGGCTTTTACTTATCCTGGCCCCGATGGAAAATTAGGCACTTCCGATGATGTTGTTATTGATGCTCCTGATTCTGAACTGCACGTTCCACTAAATAAGAATGCTTTTTTTCATTTAAAGGCAAAAGATGTTGTGCATAGTTTCTTTGTTATTAATACGCGACTTAAACAAGATTGTGTGCCGGGAAGAACAATCACACGTTGGATAAATTTTACAAAACAAGGGAAGTACGATATATCTTGTGCAGAAATCTGTGGTGTGGGGCATACGAGAATGCGGAATTTCATAGTTGTCGAGTCACAAGAAAAATATAATCATTATATAGACAGCCTTTATAAACAACATTCGGCAGTAGCCGGCAATTAGTATTAATATTATTCTATTTGATATGTCAAACACAGTACATTCTCAAAGTTTTCTGCGCAAATATATTTTTTCGACAGACCATAAGACAATCGGCGCACAATATACTATTACTGGCCTTGTCATGGCAGCGTTGGGCGGCTTCCTAGCGTATGTATTCCGTTACAATTTGGCTTTTCCGGGTGATGCTATTCCATTGTTTGGGGAATTAACAGCAAGTCAATACAACACTTTTATTACGTGTCACGGCATGATAATGGTGTTTTGGGTTGGAATGCCTATTCTTGTCGCAGGCTTAGGCAACTTTTTGATACCGATCATGATTGGCACTGACGACATGGCGTTTCCCAAGCTAAATATGATGTCGTATTGGATTTTTCTGTTCAGCGCAATAGTATTGGTAATTTCATTCTTTGTACCCGGCGGAGCATTCGGCGGCGGCTGGACGCTGTACCCGCCGCTTTCAGCTAACGGTTATTTAAATCCGAATCCGTCCTTCTTTAAAGCGCTGTTTTATGGCAATAGCTTGATGATTATATCCGTAGCTTTAGAGTTTACATCTCTTTTAATGGGCGGAATTAACTTTATTGTTACCACAATAAATCGTCGCGCTCCTGGCATGACTCCATGGCGTATTCCATTAGCTGTATGGATGATTAATATTGCCACCGTAATTTTTATGTTTTCTGTAGGTCCGCTGATAGCCGGCGCATTTATGCTGTTGTTCGACATTGTTTTAGGAAGCGGTTTTTTTGATCCTTCTAGAGGCGGCGATCCAATTCTGTTCCAGCATTTATTTTGGTTCTTTGGTCATCCCGAAGTATATGTATTATTATTGCCAGCTCTTGGTGTTTTAGGCGAGATTTTTCCGGTTTTTGCCCGCAAACCATTGTTTGCATATAAAATTATAGTTTATTTAACGATTGTGGCAGCTATACTGTCAGTTGTCGTATGGGCTCACCATCAATTTATTGCCGGAATAGATCCAAGAATGGCTACATTTTTTAGCGTTGCAACAATTTTGATTTCCATACCTTTTTCAGGTATTTTTTTGGCGTTTATGGCTACGCTTTGGGGTGGAAAAATCAGGATTGAATTGCCGATGATTTGGGCTTTAGGGTTTATCGGATTGTTTTTAGTTGGCGGTTTTACCGGATTGTTCTTGGGGTCTAACGCTTTCGATATTTATGCTCATGACACATATTTTATCGTAGCACATTTCCACTATACATTGTTCCCTTCTATTTTCTTCGGTTTCTTTGCTGCTTTCTATTATTGGTTCCCTAAGTTTACAGGTAAAGAATTGAATAAAACGCTTGGCTATATTCATTTCTGGGGTACTTTTATTTTCTTCAATTTTGTCTTTTTCCCATTATTTTTCAATGGACTCGGCGGGCAGCATAGGCGTATTTTCAATTACGGGATGTTCGATAGTATAAATATTGAGCCATATATTACTTTTGAAAAAATTGCCACGATTAGCGCGATTTGTTTAATTTCAATTCAAATTGTATTTATTTTTAACTTTATTATGAGTTGGATGTCGGGTAAAAAAGCTGCTCGCAACCCTTGGCAGGCAAATACATTAGAATGGCTTGCCGGTTCTCCTCCACCTCATGGCAATTTTGATAATATCCCTACTGTTTATCGAGGTCCTTACGAATATAGCGCGCCAGAAACAGATGCTGATTATTTGCCTCAAAATGTTCAACCTTAGTAATTTATATTATATTTAACAGATAAAATCACATGGAAAATCAACGATCACTTTCAGTTCCCATTCTCCGTGTGCCGCAAGGCAGAATGGCTATGTGGATGCTCATTGCCGGCGAACTTATGATATTTGGAGGTCTTATTGCTTGCTATGTATTATATAGATTGCGCTTCCCCGAATGGGCTGATCAAGCTGTTCATACAAATACATTAATTGGAGCTATAAACACAATTGTTCTTCTTACAAGCAGCTTTACCGTTGTAAAAGCTCATGAGGCGGCAAATAAATTAGATATTGGCAAAGTTACTCTTTGGCTGAGCGCGTCTATCGGCGGCGGGTTGTTATTCCTTGTTTTTAAATCAATAGAATATTCAACTGAAATTGGTCATGGATTCACATTTGCAAGTCCGACTCTTCAAACAAGCGGCGATACTATCGGTTCGCTATTCTGGTCATTCTATTTCTTTTTAACCGGTTTGCACGGGTTGCATGTCATAGTCGGCATGATAATTATGTTCTTGGCTTTATTAAATGCTAGAAAAGGGCAGAAACTATATCGCGTGGAATTAGCCGGTATGTATTGGCACATGGTTGATCTCATTTGGATTTTTCTTTTTCCGCTTCTCTATATTGCCAAATAGATGAATTTTTTTGAATTATCATAAACAATAATATTTTTTCTATGGATACTCAATTACTATCTCAAAACGATGCTGTTCATTTTCCTGATCCTACTACGGATTATCACGGACATCCAAAGTATTTGAAAGTATTGATAATGCTATTCGCTTTTTTTGCGATTAGTTTGATTGTTGGTTATTTCCCGTTAACAATTGCTTCTGTCGCCCTTATATTTGGCACTGCTTTGTATAAAGTAATATTGGTTGTAAAAAACTTTATGCATCTAAAGTTTGAGCCTGTTTTAATTTGGGTAACTGTGCTTGCAGTTGCTTTTTGTTTGCTTGCCTTCTTTTTTGGCGTTTATCCCGATGTTTCCGCACATCCATTGGATGTTGTGCCCAGATAATAAACGATAATGAATACAACTTCAAATATATCGCTTGAACAAACCAAACGTCCTATAAGCAGCGGACTGTTGGGAATGATTTTTCTGCTCGCAACAGAAGCAATGTTGTTTGCAGGTTTTATTAGTTCTTTTATTGTTAATAAATCGGCAACAACGATTTGGCCACCTATTGGTCAGCCCAGATTACCAATAGTAGTAACTCTTATTAGCACTCTTATTTTGATTGCCAGCGGCATTATTTATACGTTTTTTGCTCGCAAATACAAAGCGAGCGTTGGAAACACTTCAACGCAAATATATTTGATTGTTTCAGCGTTGCTTGGCGCAGCGTTTGTGTCAATTCAAGGGTATGAATGGATTCAATTATTGAGCTTTGGTTTGACGTCGCGAGCAAATCTCTATGGAGCTTACTTTTATATGATTATTGGTATTCATGCTTTGCATGTTGCCGTCGGTCTCGCTCTGCTGCTATATCTGTTGTTTTTTGTTAATTCAGATGCTTCAGTCGAGCGAATAAAGGATAGAATTGTTTTTACTGGAGCTTATTGGTATTTTGTCGTGGCAATCTGGCCGATTCTTTATTATCTTGTATATCTTTCATAGGTAATAATTATGAAGATGATCTTTATATTTGCTATAATAATTTTTCTTGTTTTCATTCCTGATATTGCTATTCCATGCCCTTTGTGTCAAAGCGCCCAAGGGGTTGCACCCGAAACAGTAACCGCCTATAAAAGTACTACGCTCTTGCTTGCGTTGCTTCCTATTACAGTTGTGTCAGGTTTGGCTTATTGGATATACAACAAGTATAAGCGGTATGAGCAATAGTAATATATGAATCATATCTACGATTAAAAAACCTCACCCTACATTTTCATTCCAATCCCATCGTGGAATCTCATCTAATAACTCGGCATATATTGGTGACTGCCGAAGTATTTCTTCACAGCCGAGTATTATAATTTGCTCTCGTGCGCGAGTGAGAGCTACATTGAGTTTTCTATCTGTCAAACGTCCGTCGAAATTTGTAATTGATTGCACTGCCGATAGTTGTGAAACAAAGCTGATTGACATTGAGAGAATTATAATGTCGCGCTCACTTCCCTGATATCGTTCTACAGTGTCCACTGTAATAAAACTTTGAATATGTGACGGCAACATTCGAATAATCTCGGCAATTTGCGAGCGAAAAGGCGTGATAATTCCAAGCGTTTTTGATGTAAAGTTATCTTTCATAGCGGTTGCAATGCTTGAAGCAATGCGAGAAGCTCTGCAAGCTTCCGTTCGATGTATTTTAGCATACCTTTCAAGCGGTGATGGAATAAATACAACTCGTCCTACAGAAGATATAGAGCAAATTAATGAATCGCCGAAAGGAAATGACGCAGTTTGAGCTGTCTGCCAATCATGCATAGTTCGCAAATTATTATCATAAAAGCGTTGATTGACTGTATTCTCTATGGCTTTGTGCATTCGAGCTTGCCCTTGCAGCATGCCATAACTATTGTCCCAATTATTTTTTTTGCAACATCGAAGCAAGCGTTCAAAAAGCGACATTCTAAGATCATTCAAGCAAATTTCAGTACATGCCGAGCTGTTGATTGATGCCTCTCGCTCATTCTGCAAAACAATAGCAGGAAGCTGCTTTTCATCTCCAATTAAGATGCAGCGGTCAACCCTAACAAATAGTCCGGCCAGATATGGCTCAATCAATTGCGCTGCTTCGTCAGCAATGAGAATAGTAAATTTTTTAACGCTAAATAATTCAGGATTAGCAAGAGCGGATGTAGCTGTTGAAACGAAAAAGCGCGTTGAGCTGATGATTGATGACAATTCAATTGGAGAAAGTCGCTCTGCGATTTTCCACAGCATGTTTTCTTCAAATTCTGTCTGTTCTTTGCTGCCAATGCGTATAAAAGGAATTTTGGGAGATATTCGATTCAAACTTGTGCAAATTTCATCTACAGCACGATTTGTATAAGCCAGAAGTAAAACGGTTTCATCAGTTTGCTGATAAAGATATTCGGCAATAGATTTAAGCAAGACCGATGTTTTGCCTGTCCCAGGCGGTCCTTGCAATAAAAAGTAATCGCGCGATGAAAGCGCTTTAACCGCAAGCTCTCGTTGATTTGGCTGCAACAAAGATTCTGTTTCTGCTGAAAAAGAAATTTCTCGCTGTTCATGTCTAGGAGGTGTAAGTCCCAACAACAATTTTCTTTTGCTGGATGATGCTCGCAATACTGCTCCTAGCGCTCGATGCAAATGTTCATATCCTGCATCAATGTGGTCATTTTCAATCACCCAATTATTATCATCGTTTGAAGATGTAAAAAAATCAGCATCAAATGATTTATTTCTTATGCTGACCCTAACGCGATTGTGCGTAGTTTCTCTTATTGTCGCCTTAATAATTTGCCGCTCTATAGGATTGTCTCCGGCGTTTGCTCCTATTGGATAAAGCACAATCATATCGCCAACGCGAAATGGTGATGGCAGAGCATTGCGAGCAAATGATAAATGAAGCTGCTCAAAGTCAGACTCCTCTGGTAGTAATTTTAAATCTGTCAAAGCAGTCATTCTCGTTCGCTTTTCATCGATCGATTGCTGCCATAATGCAGCAAATCCGTATCGTTCGCCTAAACCAACCCGAGCTGCATATTGTTCGTGCAGAAGAAAAGACGTAAATGCTTGATAATACTGTCGCTCAACGGTTGTTGCATTGTTGTAAGCTCCACTAAATACATTAACTTCATCAACTAAAAACGTGGGTATTACACCAAAACTTTCCTTGGAAAAGCTGTCGAAAAGGGCAAATTTCCGATTCATAAGCCCATATTCAGCTGCAACTATAAGATTGCGAACATTTAGGACGGCCGATTTTGATTGAGTTATATTAGGCGCATTGCGCAAGGGACGTTTTAAATCAGTTGAGTACAGCGTAGAACTATCTCCTGTACGCCCAGGAAAAGCTGAGTCGAGCAAAAGATTATACGCCGTAACTTGCGCATAATGATTTGACCACATGCCGAGTGGAAGTGATTGCTGCCCTTCAAAAAGCTTCGAAGCCGCATCAGCATTCGGCGCAGCGCCGGATTTTAGTTCAATAATTGTCTTTCTTTTCGGATCATCAACGTATTCAAGCAATAGATCAAGCCGCCCTTGAAGTCCGTATAATGGCGAAATAAAACTCGGTTCAACTGTGAATTTTACTATGTTCATGCTACAGACGACGCTGCGTAATGATTCAAAATGGCGGCGAGCTATCGAGGCAAGGTTATCAAGCGCATCTGGTGCATCGCCTAATCCAGCGAGTGTCGAGAGCGGCTTGCTTCTAAGAGCTTCCTCAAATTTTACTTCAAAATTTGCCTCAATATTTTCTAATAAAGCGTCGAATAAAGAATTAACAATTGTGCCGAGAAGTAGTGAGAGTGATGCGTGAGATCGTTTAAAACGTTGAAGGAAATAGAGCTTGAAATTGACACCTGAACTTTGAAAGCACTCTGCAATGCTTGTAACATCAAGCAATACATCAGGTTCTATTATCGCTAATGTTTCTGATGTTGTTGTTAATAATGTATTGTTTTTTTTTGACCGTCTTAAATTTGTTAGATGCAGAACCGCGCCATTCCAGACAATATTGCCTAAATACATTAAGTTTTCGGTCAATGCAATGCGAACATTATTTTCATCTTCAGTTGCAACGGAAATAATAATCGCAGAAAATGGAGTATGTAGAAGCGATGGTTTTCCAATGACAACAGCGCGCAGCAAGGGTATTGTTTCTGAATGAATCGGACGGAACGCTTCAAGCGATGCTACCGGCATGCATTGGCTGATAGCCAACGGAATTTCTACTCCAGAAAAATGTAAGAGCAATCGTGCAAGTGCATAAGAACTTGTTTCTATAATCGCTTCATTGCAAGTGAAGCGTTTTTTGCGAACTACCAGCTCAAATCTGCGAATTGCATCAATATCATGAGATAAACCCGAAGGTATTTGGTATCGGTCGCATACGTATTTCCATCGAGCAAAAGCGGTTGAAAAAAACTGTAATTCCTGCGAAGTTGTTTCGGATAAAATATTATCCAGTATTTGTCGCAGATTTATAATTTTTTCATCGGGATTTATATTTTCTGATAATATACCGGATATTTCAAGATAAAAAAAATCTGCGATTGAGCGCGAAATAGGGAAGGACATATTATGCCTTTAAAAGCAAATGCAATGCGCTTTTATTAAAAAGTAGAAATATAATTTTAGTTTGGGGAAGATTTGAGATTGATTTTAATCCTTGGAAGGAAATAGGATTATAAATAGAAAAATTATGTATTTAGTCGTTTTCGTTTCGAGCGTCGAGAGAGCCGCGCAATCCTTGATAAGCTGTTAATTCGGCGTCAATTGAGCCAATAACAACTTTAGAACTTACTTTTACGGGAATTTTGCGATCGTCGTCTGACAGCCAAATGTAAATTTTCCCATCTGATTTGAATAAGCCGCCTTCTACAACCATTGGCTCGACAACAATGCAGCGAAAAGTACCAGCATCAACCGTAACTGTTTGACGACCAAGAATCTTAACACCGAGAGAGTATGTTGTGTCTCCAAAAAAATTCTGAAGTTGAATGATATCGCCTTTCTTTTTGGATTTAAGGTCGAGAGTGCGGACAAAATAAAAAGCAGATACAATATCGTGGCAAAATGGCGGAATTTGATATTGTTTTTCGCCGGCTGTTGCAATATTATTTACTTGGTCAAATTTGGCTGCAAAGTCGCGTCTATAATCGCCTTCGCGTATATGTTGCTCAAATTCATGTGGAAAAATGCCGTCAATATCAAGCACACTTCGATACTGATCTTGCACGCGATAGAGCCAGTCGAGAGATTTAAGAGAACGAACCTCGAATCGAATGTCAAAACACTTTTTGTCATTGCGTACTATGGACTGAGGCAGAATGCGAAATGATGCTGTTCCGGCTGTGATAAATTTATAGCCAATATTATATTCAAGCTGTTCGCCGAGACCAAAAGCATCGTTGGTAACATACCGGACTCCAGCTGTTTTCGGTTTCTCTGCCGTATTGCCAGGCCCAAAAGACACAATAAGCAGTAATGATAGGCAGATTGCTCCCATCGAAAATAGGCGCGTAATCTGCTGAGACAACAAGCCGTTTTTCATAGACGGAGTTTAAAAAATAAAAAAACTATGGTTTTGTAGTGCAGACGTTTCGAAGAAAGAATTATGATTAGCGAGGTAAATCTGATTATTTGAAAATGTCGTTTTTACGTTGTGATTCACGCGCCAGCTTTCTTTTGTATTCTATAATTTTTTCAGACAAGCCCACAACAGAACCTGCAAGTATCTGAATGGCAAGAATTCCGGCGTTTTTCCCGCCGCCAATAGAGACAGTCGCAACCGGCACTCCCGCAGGCATTTGCACGATTGAAAGCAATGAATCTTGCCCATTAAGCGCTTTAGTATGAATTGGAACTCCTATCACAGGCAAAGGACTGTGAGCGGCAGTCATTCCGGGAAGGTGAGCGGCCCCGCCTGCTCCGGCTATTATTACTTTTATGCCGCGAAGATGTGCTGTGGTCGCATATTCAGCCATATCATCTGGCGTTCGATGCGCAGACACAATTCGAATTTCATACGGCACATTGAAATGATCGCATATAGCTGCAGCTTCGCTCATTGTTGATAAATCAGAATCGCTGCCCATAATAATTCCTACGAGCGGATGATCTGCAATAATAAAACGCGTGTGATTCATTGTAGAAAATATAATTCTCAAAAATTACTAGTAAATAAATGGATGTCGCTGTTATTCAGCCGGCTATGCAACTTCACGTTTGATGATTCCCCAAAGATTATCCCGACCTTTATGAGTTTGGGAGGAATAAGGCAGTACATCAATGCAAAATGTGCAGTTGCTTACTATATTGCGTAATTGCTGCTCGCGCTCAACCTCTGTAATTGAACTAATTTTATCGCATTTCGTTAAGATAATTACATATTTGCGTCCGGCGTTTTCCATGCTTTCAATGAGCGCAAGCTCTAATGGCTGCGGATCGTGGCGAGCATCGGAAAGAATAAAAACTACGCGCAGTTGCTCGCGTTGAAGCAGATAATCGTAATTAAGTTTCAACCATTGCTTTCTTTGCGATTTCGGAGCCGATGCATAGCCGAAGCCGGGCAAATCAACCAACATCCAACGGTCCTCCACCGAATAGAAATTTATTTCTTGAGTTTTTCCCGGAGTAGCGCTAATTCTGGCTAAATTACTTCTAAGTGCTATGCTGTTGAGAAGCGATGACTTGCCGACGTTTGAACGTCCGGCAAACGCTGCTTCAGGCAGTCGGCTCACCGGAAAACCTTCAATGGAAGCTGCTCCTTTAATAAAGTTAGCTTTTACATTCATTTCGAATTAATGTAGTTTGTTGCAATTACTTGAGATTTAACAGAAAAATGAATTGTCGTTCCATATCAATGAAGCAAAAGGAAACACAAAAAATAAAATTTATTTGCGAGGAATCAGCGACGTTTGACGCAAGACGGCTTCGAAAACGGAGGCGACCGATAGATGTTCCATGCAGCGGTAAGCATCATGCTGACACGAAGGGCGATAATAACAATGACACTCCTTTTGAGGTTCAACAATTTCGCCTCTGTCGTAGAGATAGAATTCATGAGGATTGAAAATATTGTTCATTAATACTACGCGCTTTCGCAGACCTACTGCAATATGCAATCCCATGGTAACGCCTGTAACAACAATGTCGCAATTATTCATTACGCCAAAGAATTGCTGCAATGATGCAGGTTCTGCAAACGCAGATGCAGTGCGCAACTGCAATTCTCTATTGCGAGCTTCTTCTTGTTTGCCGCCCAATAAGAGCGGCGTCAAGCCGGCATTTTGAATACGGACTATTAACTCTTCCCAATTTTCAACAGCCCAAAGCCGTGATGTCCAACGTTCACCGCATCCGGTATTGAGACCGACAACCGGCTGGACATTATTGAGCGATGGAATTTCGACCTCTGGAAAATGTGGCATCACATATTCTTCGCCTGAAAACTGCCAACCGCAAATGTCAAAAATTTCCTTTGGATAGGATTCGAAATTAGCTTTGCTGACATCGTCAAAGATCCCGCGAATAAATTTTGAAGATGCCAGATCATTACACGGGGACGGCTTGCCGTCCAGCAATGTGAAGCCAAATTTTTTATCAGCTTTTATCTGTGATGTTATTGCGCATGCTTCCAAATCTTTGTCAAGGTTAATCACCGCCGCGAAATGTATGGAGCGAAACGTTTCGAATGTAAATGCGGAAGGAGTAAATACAGAAATCCCATCCGGCAATACATCGGGAGTATAAGTAAGCCACCAAATTGGCGATTCTGTATATTCTAGTGATATGCGCCGCAAAAGAGGAGTGGTTCGAATAATGTCGCCAACTGCGCCAAGTTTTATAATGAGAACAGTTCCTTTTTGCGAGCTAAAATACTGACAGCCATCACAGTGTACACCGTATAATTTGTGTGGTTTACAGGGAATATCACCTCGAAAATGCGAACAGTTCGGACGGTAATGAGATACATCTACATTCATGAACTATATGAAGGTTATGCAAGAGAGTGTTCTGTGGTTAAAGATGGTATTGCAGCCAAAAAGAGAAGAACATATTTCCCACAATATGTTCTTTAACTTCATCTAATTTGTTTGGCGTCAACAATTCGCCCCGATTATCGTTTCGATTAAATAAATTCATGGCATTGTATGAAATGCTCATATTAACATATAACGGATCGAGCAATTCGCCTTCAACGCCCAATCGGAACGTTGCGCCGAACCGTGTTGTCGGCTGTTTTACGTTAAGAAGGCGAGTTTCAGAACTGTCGAAATCCCGATAATTCAAATATCTCTTAAATTGTGTGTTTTCGATAAACGAAGCTCGGCCTTCGAGACCTGCATAAATCTTTGCATTTGCAAGAGATAAAGTTGCAAATGAATACTCAAAGCCAGATGAAAGCGACAATATGTTTAAGCTGTGCCATACTATTAGCTGAAAATATTTTTGCTCGATTCTTTGTGCGCCATTAACGAAAAAATAATCGCCTCCAAACGTCATTCTATATGTTCTATTTGAATCAAACATATAAATAGCTTGGAGAGAGATTCCGGGCTGTTGACCATAAATGCCGCCACCCAATACAAAAGAAGTGTCATTGCTGGGAAAAATCGGCTTGCTTGCCGCGTTATCTCTATTGATCCAAAGCGTAGTCAAACCGCCAGCAATATACCATGATGATTTGCTTGGATTTTGAGATATTGCGCTCATTGAAGGTAAAATCAATGTTAGCAAAAGTAAAGCAAGAAAGTAAGTATTCTTCAAATTAATTCTCTGTGAATATATGCAATAGGTCAGAAACGTTCTTTGACGCTGTATTCGGTAATCTTATTGGAATTTTTAACAATTAGCTCGCCGATTAAACCAATTGAAATCAGTTGAACGCCTACTATTATCAAAGCAATGCCAAAAAGAGCAAGCGGTCGGTTGCTTAGTGATGTTCTGTTCAAAGTCCACTCTATTGACAAGTATAGATCAATAAAGAAACCTGCCAAAGCAAATAAAGTTCCCACAGTGCCAAATAAATGCAATGGACGTTTAACGTAGCGAGTTGTGAACAATACTGTCAGCAAATCAAGAAATCCTTTGAACAAGCGGCTAAATCCATATTTGGAGTATCCATATTTGCGCGGATGATGTTGTACGGGGATCTCCGTTACGTGAAATCCTTCCCAAAATGCAAGAGCAGGGAGATAGCGATGCATCTCACCATACACCTTGAGTGTTTTTACAACTTCTCGGCGATAAATTTTCAAACCGCAATTGAAGTCATGCAGCGCAACACCACTGACACGCGATGTAACATAATTAAATAAAAGTGATGGCAGCGTCTTATGAATAGGGTCGTATCGTTTCTTTTTCCAGCCGGAAACAAGATCGTATCCCTCGTTTAACTTAGCTAAAAGATGAGGAATTTCTGCCGGATCATCTTGCAGGTCAGCATCCATTGTCAAAACAATTTCGCCTTGTACTTCTGCAAAAGCAACCGCCAAAGCTGCAGCTTTTCCTTGATTACGGCGAAAACTGACAGCATGAACATGGCTGTTCAAGTTCGCCATATCTTTGATAATTTGCAAAGAATTGTCGGTTGAGCCGTCGTCTATAAATAAAATATCGTAATCGTAATCAGGTAAGAGAGCAAATTGTTCGTCAATTCTTTTTGTTAGTTCAACGAGAGAATCCTCCTCGTTTAGCAAAGGAATCACCAAGCTAACTTGACGGTAATCAGGATTTTTTACTGAATATTTAGTTCGCATCGGCTCATCAATCATACTTGAATCTCAAATCGAATGTTTTAATCAATGATTGTTTTTTTCAATATCTTGCAACTCTAAATTAAAGTTATGAAAAATTAGCGTTTCGTCTGCAATTTTGCGCATAATGGCGCATGCGCATCTTGCAGAAAATAGTTGTTAGTAGTTTCGATTATATATTCTTGCTGATTGTCCGACATTTGCGGATAGAGTGGAAGCCGAAGCAACCGCTCCGAATATTCTTCGGCAACAGGGCAGTCGTTTGGCTGAAAACCAAGAGAAATACCCATAGGCGATGAGTGCAGCGGTATGTAATGAAAACGTACGTCTATATTTTTTAATCTCAGATAATTCATTAACATATCACGCTCGGAATTATCGGGCAGAACAAGGTAAAAAATATGGGCGTTTGACTTGGCATATTCTGGAATATGCGGCAATCGCACTCGATTTTCTATTGCAAGCTCCTCAAATGCGCGTAGATAACGCATAAATAAGGTTTGTCTTTGCTTGACAATCTCATCAGTGAAAGGCAAGCCAATTTCTAAAAGCGCTGCAAGAGGTTCGGCTAAAACATAGCTGGAACCTTTAGAAACCCAAGTATATTTATCTGCCATTCCACAAATAAATTGCGAGCGATTTGTTCCCTTTTCTATATAGACCTCTGCTTTTTCTGCAAATTTTTTATTTGAAGTAAGAAACGCGCCGCCTTCGCCGCATGTAATATTCTTAGTTTCGTGAAAGCTGATGCAACCCATATCGCCAATTGATCCAAGAGGCGAATCATTCCAATATGCTCCAATTCCTTGTGCAGCATCTTCAATAATCATAATTTCATCTTTGGCAATACTGCAGAGCGACTCCATGTCAGCAGCAATGCCCGCATAATGAATCGGCATTATAGCGGCTGTTTTTGAAGTAATCTTTTTTAATACATCTTCTGGACTAATATTAAGGGTGTCCGGTTCAATATCTGCAAATACAGGAAATAATCCGGCATTGAGTATTGCATTTGCGCACGATGAAAAGGCAAATGACGGCACAATCACTTCATTGTGCCCTGATTCTCTAATATTGTCGGCAAGAATTGCACAAGCTAGTTCAAGAGCATGGGAACATGATGTAGTCAGCATGGCGAACCGAGAGTGAGTGATATCCTGCAGTTGTTTGCTAACGCGCTTGGAATACTGTCCATTGCCGGACAGAGAACCGGATGCTACAGCCGAACATAAAGCATCTGCAGTGAAAGCCGGTAAAAATGGCTTGGAATATGGTATGAAATCCATAAATTAGAAAAGTGAAAAAGAGATTGAATATGAAAGGTTGAAGAAAACTATTTTATTTGCCGTAAGGTTTTGCAATGTATTGCTTGGCCAGCTCATGCGAATTTTGCCGGTCGCCCCAACCAAGTACTTTATTATATTGTGTTATAGCTAGATCGCGCTTTCCCTGAATGTCGTAGATATTGCCAATCTTAAGATTCACCATCACTAAAAAACCGGTTTCGTCTGAATCAAGGAAACGATTGCCTTCATCGCATTTGTAAAAATATTTAAGCGCAAGATCATACATTCCTTTATTCATTATTGCAAGTCCCACATAATAAAGAGCTTCACGGGCAGTTAGCTTGTCATACGACAATTTGCCGAATATACACTTCTTTAATATATCGCGCCATGTTGCTTCGTAATCGGAAGACATTCCCAGCTGAACTTGGCATCTGCCAAGATAGCGATGAAAGTATGCATTGTCTGGGAATTGCGAGTGTAATTCTTGGGCAAGGGGAAGAGCGTTTGCAGGATCTTGCTCGAATTGATAATAAACTTGCAACAATACTGATTTTGCTTCTGTTGCAGCATATCGGGCACTTTTTCCTGCCGCCTTCAATTGTAAAATTCCCAACTGTTTATCACCCGGAGGCAAAAAATACATAACTGTTTTCAAAAGCGGATATCGTTCGGGTAATACGGCGGCATAATAGTTGTAAATACCAGTGCCGAGCATTATATCGTGATTATTAGGAGCAAGTTTTTGACATCGTGTTAGAATATCGAGGGCTGTTTTGCCATCGCTGGCAGCTTTTATCCACATTTCTCGAGAGGCGTAAAATCGGCCGCGATAGCCAAGAGCGCCTCCTTTGAAAAATAGACCGACGATATCGTTAGTATTATCTTCCAGCAGCTTGTCTGAAACTTCAATAGTTTTTTCAGCTTTTGCAAGAAAATCGTTGTCAAAAGCTTCGCTTCTTGGATTTGTTTGAATTTTCCACCAACCAACCATTGCATCAAGAAAATATCCAGCCGGATGATTGGGATAAAGCTCAATTACTTTGCGAAAATTAGCGGACGCGCTGTCGAATTGCAGATTGTAAACTTGTCGTGCACCCGTCTGAACAAGTTTGTCGGCATCTGATTTCATCAAAATCCATTGTGCTGACATTATGGACGGAAACAAAGACAAAAGTACGATGAGAATAAGCAAGAGTTTTTGTTTTGTAGATGTTAGTTGAAGAAACATACTGAGTATTGATATAGGATATGCGAATGTAGAGCGCGAAGACGTATCTAATTCAGAAAAAGTTCGTGGTTTGTAATTTATCAAAGTCAAATTTATCTAACGCAGATTCAACTATGAAGTGCAATAGAGGAAATAACTAAAAATTGTTGATGGGAGGTTGGATAAATATATACTAAACTCAGAATTTTAATGCAACGCCTAAGCGATGTATTCCGCCTAATGTAGAATACGATGTGTATGAATATTCGCTGGTGATGCCATACGCATCGTCGAAAGGAACGAAAAATCCGGAGCCAAGACCAAATTTTTCTTCGTCGGCGCCTATTTTTATTCCAATGCGAAAAAACAATTGAGCCGGAGTTGCAGATGAAAATGTATAAGCATATTCTGCTCCTAATGATGTTGTTTCAGCATTGTCATTTGGGTGATCTAATTGTATCGCTGCGGTTAACCTATGTGTTTCATTGAGAATTGGTTCCATAGCAAAGCCGATGCGAAAAGTAATTGGAGGATCGAACGATTGAAAAGATGAAGTTTTTCCTCCGTTAAATATTGGCGAAGCCCCTGCTGTTGGAACTATTCCATCGGGCATGAGCTTCGGGCCAAAATTTGAGATGGCAACGGCAAATCTAGAAGTTCCCAACCCTGTATGATAAAAAGTTCCCGCATCGAATAAAACGCCGCTTAACGATGCTTTCCCTAATTTTTCATTGAGATAACGAATTGTAATTCCCGCACTGAATTGGTCGGTGAACTTTTTGGCATAGGCCACGCTGAATTGCATGCTTTGATAGTGAAAGATTTCACCTGTACCGTACGGACGAAACTCCGTTGTTACTCGCATTGGATCTATTGACAAACCAGATGCTTGGAAACCCAAAACATGTTCGCCATCGCCTAAGCGCACTACGGCAGAAGCACTTCTATGAGTTATGCCTCCGAACCAGAAACATTGCGAGAATAGTGCATTGCTAGATTTATTCTCAGGCATTCCGGCCGGATTCCAATAAACCGCCGAGGCATCATCCGCAATGGCTGTATATGTGCCGGCAAGTGCTGCTGAACGAGCACCAATGCCGATTTTAAGCGAAGATGCCAGTGACACTCCTGCTCGCTCGTCGCCAAACGATGGAAATATTTGAGCGATTGATTCTACCGTAAGAAATAAAAAGACAATAAATATTAAAGAGATTAATTTTATATTGGCTGCTGTTATTTTATGCTTCATAACCGACAAGATAATAATTTCACACAATAAATTATTCTGCTTTAAAATAATATTCTACAATATAATTGCCATGTCTATAATTAACAAGCAAACGAATAAATGAACTCATCTTTAAAATATTTAATTGTTGAATGTGTGAAAATTGTGAAAAATTAAATGCTCAAATAATGCGGCATGCTTCATCATGAATATAGAGTTATCTGCCTACTGTAGATATTTCATTTGCGATATTATGTACAATGTAAAATAAAGTGAAAATATTATTGTGACGGGTGTTCGCCGCGCAAAAATGTTTCGAGCTCTAAAACATCATCTTCGCTGCCCATAAATGCAGGAGCACGCTCATGTATGTCAGTTGGGAGAATGTCTAATATTCGACGCACACCGTCGGTAGCGCGCCCTCCCGCTTGTTCAATAAGCATCGAAAGCGGATTTAGCTCATACATTAAGCGTAATTTACCTTTCGGCGATAAACTGTCTGCCGGATACATAAAAATACCGCCGTAATAAAGAGTTCTATGTATGTCGGCAATAGCTGTTCCTATATAACGCAGTGAATATGGTCTGCTTCCATCTTCGGAAAGTGCTTTCAGATAGTTTATATATTGTTGCAAATGCGGTTCCCAGCGATTGTAATTTCCCTCATTGACGCTGTAAATTTTACCTCTTTGCGGAATGCGCACTTTCTCGCGTGACAATAGAAACTCGCCGATTGTTGTATCATACGTGAAAACATCAACGCCATTGCCGCTTGTATAAACCAAATTTGTAGCACTGCCATAGCTTGCGTATCCTGCTGCAACCTGTTTGTAACCCGGCTGCAAAACATCTGCTAAAGCTCCGTCGGATACATCGTTTGCATTGAGGCGGCGATAAATGGAAAAAATAGTTCCGATTGTTGCGTTCACATCAATATTTGAGGAACCGTCCAGAGGATCAAATATTAAAACATACTTGCCCTTTTTGTAACGTGATGGTATATGTATCAATCCATGTGATTCCTCCGATGCCATAACGCATAAATGTCCGCCATGATCCATTGCTCGAAAGATTACATCATTAGCAAAATCATCAAGCTTTTTTACAGTTTCGCCATGAATATTTTTCATGTCGGTTATTCCAAGAATATCGTTGAGACCCGCGCGACGCACATCATGGGCAATCAAACGTAATGCAAGCGTTAAATCGCGAAGCAATGCAGAGTATTCGCCGGTGGCTCCCGGATGCAATTGCTCGCCTTCCGCAATATGCCGCTCAATAGTTACTAATTTGTTTGTGCTGATAATTGGCATTATTTAATTTCCTGATTTTAGTTGATAAAATACAGAATAAATCTATTTTATTTCGTTTCTTTAATAGTATTGCAACGATTGCAAAAAGTTTTTAAATCTATATTTCATGAGCCCACTACGAAAAGTCGAGCAATATTTCAAATCAAAAAAACATATGAAAAAAGTACAGTTTTTACTTGCTTTAAAAGTGAAAAACGACAAAAAAGCGACTTTTTTTACTCTTAAAAGATATGTTTTTTAGAAAATAGCTAATCTTACGTTTGTAATTCTTGTAAAATACATTTTCTGAGTGGGCTCATTTCATATGATTGATATAATTAATGTTGTTAGGAAACAGCATATTTAATTGCAATTCACATCTATGCGAAAAGACCGGTAAAACAAAAGTTTCTACCATCAAAGAGTCCTTTATCGCTCAGTTTTAGTGTGGGAATTACTAATAAAGCCATAAAGGATAATGTCATAAAAGGCGCTTCGAGAGTGGTGCCTAATTCTTTCGCTTTTCTATCAAGCAGCGCGTATCGTTGTGCAACATCGAATCCGTCGCAATTGCTCATAATTCCGGCTATTGGCAGAGGCAAAACATCAATTTTATTATCATTTGCAACAGATATTCCGCCTTTTTCTTTTATTATAGCATTGACGGCCAAGCAAATATCGGAATCGTTTGTGCCGGCGGCAATAATATTGTGTGAATCGTGCGCAACGCTCGACGCTATTGCTCCTCGCTTTAATCCAAAATTACGAATAAATGCAACTGAAGGCGGCGCAGAAGCATAGCGATTTACCACAATAATTTTTAAAATGTCATGTTCAATATCTGCAACTGCACGGCCATCTTTGATGCGGGCGGGCAGCAATACTTCTCCGGTTATTATTTGTCCGTCAAACGCTTCTATAACGCGCAATGTGTTGCCTAATGCTGAAACTTCTATCTGTTTCGGCGTAATATCTTGTGTCGCAAAGTTGTTGATTATATTTAATGGAATTCTTTTAATAAGGGTTCGACCATTTTCGGCAACAAGCTCACCGTTGATATAAGTTTTCAAAACGCGCATTGTTTCAAGAGATTCTACAACAATGCAGTCAGCCGGATCGCCAATGCGAAGCAGACCATTTTGCAGCCGGTAATGTATTGCCGGATTATACGATGCGATTCTCACAACGTCCATTGGCGAATAACCGAGGGAAATTGCTCGCTGCACAATGTCGTTGATATGCCCCTTTTCAAGAGAATCAGGGTGCTTGTCGTCACTACAAAACATACAGCTGTCAGGATGCATTTGTATCAGCGGATGCAAAGCGTCGAAATTTCTTGCGGCCGACCCTTCGCGAATAATGATTTTCATGCCACAAGCAATTTTATCGAGAGCTTCGTCAAGCGTGAAACATTCGTGGTCGGTAGTAATTCCTGCTTTTGCATAATTTCGGGCGGCTTCACCGAGCAAACCCGGAGCATGCCCGTCAATTGGAGCATTGAATTCTTTGGCAGCGGCTAACTTTTCCATGAAAGCCGCATCGTTGTTGAGAACGCCGGGAAAGTTCATGACTTCGCTTAGGTACGATGCGTCGCCATTTGCAAAAAGATTGCGAATATCGTTGGCTGTGATTTCTGCTCCGGCTGTCTCGAATGTAGTGGACGGCACGCATGATGGTGCGCCAAAGCAAAATTTAAAAGGAACTTGCCTGCCGTTTTCTGCCATAAATTGAACGCCAGGAACGCCTAATACATTTGCTATTTCGTGCGGGTCAGAAACAGTAGCCACAGTTCCATGCATAGTTGCCAGCCGTGCAAACTCTGATGGAGCAAGCATTGAACTTTCGATATGCACATGAGCATCTGTCAAACCCGGCATGATAAAAGGGAAGGAAGGAACGTTGGCATCTTCGATAACAGCGGATATATATCCGGAGTTTATAACGACATGACCTCGAAAAACATGGCGATTTGTTACGTCGAATATTGAACCGGAAAGAGTTGTTTCCAATTACGCCTCCTGCGGCTGAGTAAGAGTTTCTGCCTGGTTAAAAGTATCAGGTGTTAATAATGAGAAATTCAACGCTTTTTCTTTGTCGAACACTCCTTCCCAATGTGCAATTACCACTGTGGCAAGGCAATTGCCTAAAAGATTGACCGAAGTGCGCGCCATATCCATAAATTCATCTACGCCAAAAATAATCATCACACCAAATGCCGCCAAAGCCGGATCCATAAACGATCCTGCTGTAGCGAGCAATATCACTAATGAAGCACGCGGTACGGCGGCCACTCCCTTGGAAGTGATCATCAATGCAAGCATCATCATTATTTGTTGACCAAACGAAAAATGAATGCCAGTGGTGGCTTCTACGGCTTGAGCTAAGAATACTGAAGCCATTGCCAAATAAAGCGTTGTGCCGTCAAGGTTGAAGCTGTAACCCATTGGCATTACAAATCCGACAATTCGCTTTGGAACACCGAATTGCTCCATGTTTTTCATCGCTTTCGGGAGCGCAGATTCGCTGCTGGTGGTAACAAATGCAAGAACGAACGGCTCGCGCACCGCGGCAATAAATTGGCGCAAAGGTAGCCGAACGAAAAGCGCAATTGACCCAAAGACAATAGTTACGAAAATGATTAGTGCTGCATAGAGCGACAAAACCAAGCCGCCTAAGTTAATCAAAACGCCAAGCCCTTGATGGCCAATTGTATAGGCCATGGCAGCGCCAACTCCTATTGGCGCAAACATCATGACATACTCAGTAAACTTAAACATGACATTTGCAAGAGAATCGCACCAAGCTGCAATGGGCGATGAATATTCTTTTACAGAAGCGGCGGCAACGCCAAAAAGAGTAGAAAATGCGACGATTTGCAATACATCGCCATTAGCCATTGATTCTATTATGCTTTTTGGAAAAATGTGAACAATCGTTTCTATCAATGTTTTGGGATGCGTTTGCTGAATGTTGGCGATAGCATCGGTTGCTGTTTGGTGCAGCACAAGACCTGCTCCAGGCTGAGTGATATTGACGATGGCAAGACCTATGAAAAGAGCAGTCGTTGTAACGGCTTCAAAATAAATTAACGACTTAAGCCCTATGCGTCCTAACGACATTACTGAACCGCCGCCGGCAATGCCGCTGACAATTGTCGCGAAAACTAAAGGAGCTATGATTGATTTTATAAGATTGAGAAATATATCGCGCAGAAATTTTAGAGAAGTTGCAAATTCTGGAGGAATTATATTTGACGAGCCAAGCCAGCCGATTAGTCCGCCAAGAATGAGTCCGATAAAAATCTGTACCGTAAGAGATGGTTTCCACCAAGGTCTTTGTACTGAACTGACTGCCGTCATAAACTAATAAACTAAGAGGTATAATAACATTGAAGATGCAATTTACACAAATATCTTTTGTATGGCTTTCTGACAGATATGCAAAATGACTTTGGGTTTGCCCTTGTTGAGAATATCGGTATTTTTGTCCAAAAATACTTTCAATTCAGTGAAATTCAAGAAGTATTCAGAATAAAATGCATGATTAACATATCTGATGCTATTACTAATTGCTGATGATACTGTTTGTTGATTGTCACTCAATTATTGTTTTTCTACAGATTGCTGGATGATTTCCCATACGAATGTTATCAATCAAAGAGATAAAGCATAACAGCTCGGAATATTGGCAGGTTGTGCAGCTTCGGCGAGAAGTGTTAAGATTGCCTTTAGGATTAGATTTTGACGAAGCGCAGTTAGAATCCGAAAATAATGACAAGCATTTTGCAGCGTATGATGCCCAAGGTCTTGCAGGCTGTTTTATAATTTCAAAAGTTGATAACGATAAAGTCAAAATGCGGCAAGTTGCGGTAATGCCGGAAAAACAAGGTCAGGGAATTGGCAAAATATTGGTAAAATTCTGTGAGGACTGCGTGCGAAACCTCGATTACAAAGAAATTGTGCTAAATGCGCGAGAAGCAGCTGTCCCATTCTATGAAAAATTGGGCTATCTTATTATCGGTGTTCCGTTTATAGAAGTAGGCATTCAGCATCGAGCAATGTTAAAAAAAATTTAGAGTGATGCTGCTGCTGATGCTAATTAACATAGCTAGGTGAAAATTCGTTCATAACTCTCGGCAGTTCAAAATTATTTTTACATTTTTACGTTACAATTACGTTCTAGCATACGCATACACAAATTATCCTATACACAATTCATGGAGCTACTCGCAATGCGGAGTTTTCTGCTGTTTGCAATTTCAATTGGATTTTTGGCGTCTTATCCTTCGGCCGCATCGGCTCAAAAAAAAGTCAATAAAGCATCTTCACCACCATCTAAAAGCAATGTTTCGTCAGTTGTAGCCACTTATGGACAAGATAAAATAACTGTGGGCGAACTTGAAGCGGCTTACAGAAAAAATATGAATCGCAAGCAAGCAAATCTTGCCGATATTCCGCGCGACAGCGTGATGGATTTTCTGAAGCTCTATCTTAATTATCGCTTAAAAGTAGCCGATGCTATAGATCGCGGCTTTGATAAGGACTCCGCTGTGGTAGCTGACTTGGCGCAAAATCGTCGACTTCTAGCCGAAACATTTTTTTTCGATAAAAAAGTTGTCGAGCCGGAAATAGAAAAAATTTTAGAGCGGCGAAAAAAGGAAATGAAAGTTGCCATTATAGTTGTAACCCCTGTAAATAATGACACAACAACAGCATTAGCGCGTGCGCATCGCCTGCTAAAACTTGTGCAAAGCGGCGCTGATTTTGCAAAAATTGCTCGCGATTCGTCCGATGACAAAGAAACAGGAAGTAAAGGCGGAGAATTGCCGTATATAACAAGCGGACGAGTATTAAAGCCCGTGGAAGATGCGGCATATTCAATGAAGCCGGGCGAGATTTATCCAACAATTATTCGCTCTCGTGGAATTTATTTCATCGTTAAGCTTATATCAAGCGAACCTCGCGTTAAAGTAATTGCAAGCCATATACTTGTAACAACTACAGCCGGCAATTCCGTTGATGAAGCCACGCATAAAGCCGACAGTTTGCTCAAACTATTGAAAGCCGGAGCATCATTCGCAGACCTTGCGCGTAAGAATTCGGACGATCCGTCAAGCCGAGAGCGAGGCGGACAAATGCAGCCGTATTGTCGCTCTACTGGATTCGATAAAAGCGGCGAGCAGCTCCTAATGCCGGAATTTGAACGCGCACTTTACGAGCTGAAAGATGGTCAATTCTCCGGTAAAGTAATTACAGATTACGGCATTCATATCATTCGACGCGATTCCACAATCAACGTGTCGCGCGACGAAGAAAAAGAACAAATCAAGCGCGATTATAAACGATTGTATTTTGAAGACGACAAGCGAGTTTTGCTTGACTCGTTGAAAAATGCATGGGGCTATAAGCTCAACAACTCAGGTTTTACATCCTTCTTGGAGTCGGTTGACACTATGCGCACCACGTTGGACACTACATGGAATAAGCGCATTACCATCGGTCAAAAGGCATTGCCTCTATTCTCGCTGCCCGAAGGCAATTTAACCATAGGAGCTTTTGCAGATTCAATAGCAAAGCGTCCGGATATGCGCGCTACTTCTCTAAACAGAGCAGGTATTCTTCGTTCAATAGACAAAATTTTAGAGCCAAGAATCACAAAACAAGCAACTGAAAATCTTGAGCGTGAATATCCTGAATTTGCTTCATTAATGAAAGATTTTCGCGATGGAATTTTGCTGTTTCGTGTAGAAGAAAAAGAAGTGTGGGGCAAGCTCAAATTCGACTCAGCCGCCGCACATCATTACTACGACTCAACAAAATCGCGTTGGAAAACTGATGTGAAATACGACTTTAGCGAGATTTTTGTTAAATCTGATTCGCTATCGCATGAAATCCGCAAAATGATAGATGCCGGTAAATCATTTGGAGATCTAGCTGAAACTTATACCGAGCGTCCGTCCATGAAAGAGAAAAAAGGGCATTATAATATTCCGCTTTCAGCTAAAGAAAATAAAGCAGCCGCCATAATCGAGCGCATGGGATTAAAGGCAGGTCAAGGTAGCATAATTGGACCAGAACGCCTCGAACAAGGTTATGTCATTATAAAACTTCATGAAATTATACCTCAGCGTACAAAAACATTTGAAGAGGCAATTCCAGATTTTGCGCCTGCATTCCAAGATATTATGCAAAAACAACTTACAGAGCAGTGGTTGGACCGTATTCGGAGAAAATTTCCAACTTCAATAAATACTGCGGTCTTCAACGCTATGTTCGAGAAAAAATGACACGTTATACTGCAATATTATTAGGCATGGCGGCTTGGATAGCCGCCATGCCATTTATTTTCAATGAAGCGTCAGCCCAGCCGGTATCCGGTCAGTCGCTTGATAAAATTGTTGCAGTTGTAGGCAAAGAAATTATCCTGCAATCCGATGTGGAAGCGCGCGCCGCAATGTATGCGCAACAATCGAAAGACATAAATCCTTCCGATCCGGCAGTCCGCGAAAAAATTCTTGATGGAATCATAAACGAAAAGTTGATTATTACAAAGGCAATAGAAGACAGCGTACAAGTAAGCGATGATGAAATAACGCAGCGCATTGACTACACTATACGCAATCTTGTGCAGACATACGGCAGTGAAAAACGCGTTGAAGATCTGTACGGCACTTCTATTGCCAAACTTCGCAAAGATGCACGGGAAGATATTCGCAAACAAATTCTGGCAGAGCGGCTGCAGCAACAAAAATTTTCTACAGTAAAATGCTCGCCGAAAGAAGTCGAGGACTTTTATAAAAATTTTAGGGACTCAATACCTGATATTTTACCACAAGTTGATCTATATCACATTGTTAAATATGTTGCTGCAAGTGATGACGTGAAAAAGCAAGCTCTCGAACTTGCCAAAAAAATACGTGATTCTATTAAAAATGGAGGCAATTTTGCAGATTTTGCAAAGCGTTATAGCGCAGATCCGGGCTCGGCGCTTGCCGGCGGCGAACTTGGTTGGACAGACAAGGGGAAATTTGTGCCCGAATATGAAAAAGCCGCGTATGAGCTTCAACCCGGTGAATTGTCGCAACCTGTTGAATCGCCATTCGGCTATCACATTATATTGACTGTCGACAAAAGAAAAGACGCTATTCTGACAAAACATATACTTTTTAAGGTTGGGCGCTCGGACACAGACAATGAGCGGGCAAAGAAGGAACTTCTTGATTTGAAATCACGCGCAGAAAATGGAGAATCGTTCGAGGAACTAGCAAGAAAATATTCGGATGAAAAGGAAACCCAAGGTTTTGGCGGTGCTTTCGGCACTATGGAATTGAGTAGAATTCCAAGCGAAATGCGGACAATAATCGAAAAATTGTCCGATGGCGGAGTGTCCGATCCTTTGCCATACACAGCGGATCCAACAAAACCGGCATACCACATAATCTATCGAAAAAAACTAATTGAAAAGCACAAGCCCGATATTGTGAATGATTTTAAAAAAGTTGAGCAAGTGGCAACTCTTTATAAACAAAATCGCCTATTTGAAGAGTGGATTGCCTCGCTTCGCAAGACAATGTATTGGGAAATAAAAAAATAAATCTACAGTATATATCGTGATGAAAAGCGGCTCTGCATATAGAAACTCCGAACCGCAAGCACTCAATGAGCGGGAACGAACAATCTTGCGCTCAATAGTGCAGATGTACATTCTTACGGCCAACCCTGTAGGGTCAAAGCAGCTTTCTCAATATCTTGAAGAGCATTTTAAGCTCAGTCCGGCCACAATTCGCAATGTAATGAGTGTGCTGGAAAATCTTGAATTTATTACACATCTGCACACGTCAGCCGGCAGAGTTCCTACGGATAAAGGGTATCGCATCTATGTGGATTCTCTCATGCACAATGAAGGAATATCACCCAAAGAAGCAGTTGAAATCCGTCAAAACATTCTGCATAAGCCATCAGATCAGGCATTGCGCGAAGCTTCTAAGATACTCGGCTCGCTGTCGCGCTATCTGAGTGTGGTAGAATTGCCGCACCTGCTCAATGCCGTAGTTCGCCGCATTCAACTCTTTGAATTGTCTTCTGCGAGAATTTTGGCAGTAATTGAGCTAGATTCGAATTTGGTGCGCACTATAACACTCGAAACAGATCTTGATTTTGATCGGCGAACTCTCGATGAAATTGCATCATTTCTCAATGAGCGCATAGCAGACAGGCGACTTTCATTCATTCGTGAGCACTTCGGCTCTTTATTTCAAGATTCCGGCGATCTAAACAAAGGTTTGCTTCGTCTTTTCACCGATTCGGTTGACATTCTTTTTGACCGCTATAACAACGCTGATGAGCGTCTGCATATAGCCGGCACACAAAATCTTCTCTCACAGCCAGAATTCGACTCTCCTGATAGAATGAGAGGCGTTATAGAGCTTGCTGAAAATCACGATGTAATTATTCACGTACTTGATCGGCTTGAATCTGATTCACGTCCGATTTCAATCGCTATAGGGCAGGAAATAGATCATAATTTACTTAGCGATTACAGTGTTGTAACCACTAATTACACTTTCGGCGCCTCATCGGCTTCCATTGGCGTTATCGGTCCAAAACGCATGAATTACGCTCGTATTGCATCAATTCTCCAATGCGTTGGCGAGGCATTGTCCGCCCATGCAACATCCTAAAAACATACTCACGGAAATTGTAATAAACTCACAGTAAAATTCTAAAAATACTTTAGAATGTTTATTGAGTTGAATAATACAGCAAAATAAATAGCCCTTCATTATTCTGCTTTTCTCATGTATTTTTGTCATTGTAACAAGCATAAAATATTATATGGCAAATAAAATATGGTTAAAAGACGCTTATAACAGCATTAAAACGCCATTCAAATGAGATAGTGCCTATTTTGTTCAATTATTTATCGTAATAAAGATTTTGCATAATTTGAAAAATGACAGAATCTTTTACTTTGAGGAGTAATCCATGACACAGCAAGAATTAACAGTAAAAATAGAAGAATTAGACGAATTATTAAAATCAGGCAGCAATTTTCTGGAGGCAGAGCAAGGAGCAAGAGAATTGTGCGCATTATATGAGCTTGCTGAAAATAAATTTCTATATGGAAGATCGCTGTTAATACTATCAGAATCATTGTGGCAGCGTGGTTTGACGCAAGATGCTCTGCCTTTAGGCCAAGAAGTGCTAAATATATCCAGACAAATTTCTAATGTTATGCTTGAATTGAATGCTCTCGAAAATTTAGGCAGTATTTATTGTTTCAAATCTGAAAATTCTGCTGCAATGGAGAGTTTTCAAAATGCTCTAACGTTAGCAGAAAAACATAACAACAAGAAGCATATAGCAAGCTGCACGGGAAATATTGGGCTGATATATAGCGTTTTGTCTGATTACCAAAACGCATTAGAATACTATAAAAAAACATTGAAAATATTCGAGGATTTAGACAATAAAAAAAGCACAGCGATAATACTAAGCAATATTGGCGCGATATACACTGAACTATCTGACTATGATAGAGCAATCGAATATTACAACAAGGCTCTTAATTACGGTGAAATTATTGATGACAAACGACTTGTTATGGTTGCTGCTTCAAGTATTGGCATAGTATATTGCAGCTTAAATGACTACAACAAGGCGTCAAATTATTATCTTAAATCACTTACCATTGCCGAGGATTTGGCAGATAAAAGAAATATTGCTCATAATATCGGCAATCTTGGTTTGGTTTTTATGTACTTGGATGATTATTCAAAAGCTTTAATATACATTCTAAAATCCATAGAATTGGCCGAAGATATTGGATACAGAGACGGTTTGGTAAATAATTTTATTAGAGTAGGTGATGCTTATTATAGATTATTTGACTATAAAAAGGCGTTAGAATATCTGCACAAAGCGCTTAACATGGCAGTTAATCAAGGCGTTAAATCTATGGAGTGTCGTTGCCATCTAAAGCTTTTCACGATATATGAAAAATTAGAACAATGGCAAGAATATGCCTTTCATCTGAAAAGATACTATGAGCTTGACAAAGAAATATACAATGAAGAAACTAAAAAGAAAGCGCAGCTTTTTGATATAGAGCGCAAGGAAGCAGAGCGCGAAAAGCAGCTTGCCGTAGAGCGCGCAAAGGCGCAAGCCACCGAAGAACTGCTTCACAACACATTGCCGCCATCCATAGCCGACCGCCTGTTAGCCGGCGAGCGCATAGCCGACCATCACGCCGACGTATCCGTAGTATTTGCCGATATTGTTGATTTCACCCGCCTTTCGCAAAATATCACTGCCGAAGAATTAGTAAAAGGGCTTGATCTTTTATTTACTACATTCGACGACATTGCAGAGAAATACGGCTTAGAGAAAATCAAGACGATTGGCGATTGTTATATGGCAATTGCAGGAGCGCCTATTGCAAATGAAAACCATGCCGAAGTAGCCGCATTAATGGCAGTAGAGATGATAGAAGCAGCGTCGAAATTCCGTGCAATAGCAACGGGCGAGCCGATACAACTGCGCATTGGCTTACATTCAGGCGCAGCAGTTGCCGGCGTTATCGGGCGACGCAAATATGCTTATGATCTTTGGGGTGATGCCGTGAATACAGCATCGCGCATGGAAAGCTACGGCGTAGCAGGAAGAATACACTGCTCAGAGGGATTTATAGAAAAGCTTGGAGAAAACGGCAATTTTAAGTCGTCTTTACGCGGAGAAATTGAAATTAAAGGCAAAGGCGTAATGAATACATATTTTTTAGAAAAATTGTAAATTATGATAAGTTATTATTTTTTTATAAATAACACAAGCCATGACAGAGCAAGAATTAACGACAAAAATAGAGGAATTGGGAAAATTAGTTGAAACCGGCTCCGATTATATCGAGGCAGAACGCCAAGTACGTGAAATGTTAGAAATGTCAGAAATTAGTGCTAATCCACTTTTGTATTGCAAGACGCTTTTAGTTCTTTCAGCATCTCTTTGGCGGCAAGGAATAGGTAAAGATGCTCTGCCTTATGCAGAGCAAGCATTCGAGATAGCGAAAAAATTGCAATATCAGAATCTTGAAGCAAAGACGCTTAATAATATAGGAAATGTCTATATTATTTTGTCCGACTTTCCCCGTGCTTTGGAATATTATCGTCAAGCTCTTGCAATGCATGAAGAAATAGGGAACAAACGTGGTATTGCAACAGTCACCGGAAATATAGGAAATGTCTATAAAAGCTTGTCTGATTATCCCCGCGCATTGGAGTCTTATCGTCAAGCTCTTGTAATAGATGAAGAAATTAAGGACAAAGATGGCATTGCAATAGTCATCGGAAATATAGGAATTGTCTATGCGAGTTTGTTCGATTATCCCCGCGCATTGGAGTACTTTCGTCAAACTCTTGCAATTAATGAAGAATTTAAGGACAAAGATGGTATTGCATCTGCCACTGGAAATATAGGAAATATATATGCTGTCTTATCCGACTATCCCCGTGCTTTGGAGTGTTATCGTCAAGCTCTTGCAATGTATGAACAAATTGGGAGCAAACGTGGTATTGCATTAGTCACTGGAAATATAGGAATAGTCTATAAAAGATTATCCGATTATCCCCGCGCATTGGAGCATTATCGTAAGTCTCTTGAAATTAATGAAGAAATTAATGATAAATATGGTATTGCATTAGTCACAGGAAATTTAGGAGATGTATATTTTCATTTGACCGATTATCCGCGTGCAAAAGAATATTTGAATAAATCCCTTATTATATCTGAAGAAATTGACGCATTAGATTTACAACACGAAGCACATCAAAATCTTTCCGAATTATATGAAAAGCAAGAGCAATGGCAAGAATATGCCTTTCATCTGAAAAGATACTATGAGCTTGACAAAGAAATATACAATGAAGAAACTAAAAAGAAAGCGCAGCTTTTTGATATAGAGCGCAAGGAAGCAGAGCGCGAAAAGCAGCTTGCCGTAGAGCGCGCAAAGGCGCAAGCCACCGAAGAACTGCTTCACAACACATTGCCGCCATCCATAGCCGACCGCCTGTTAGCCGGCGAGCGCATAGCCGACCATCACGCCGACGTATCCGTAGTATTTGCCGATATTGTTGATTTCACCCGCCTTTCGCAAAATATCACTGCCGAAGAATTAGTAAAAGGGCTTGATCTTTTATTTACTACATTCGACGACATTGCAGAGAAATACGGCTTAGAGAAAATCAAGACGATTGGCGATTGTTATATGGCAATTGCAGGAGCGCCTATTGCAAATGAAAACCATGCCGAAGTAGCCGCATTAATGGCAGTAGAGATGATAGAAGCAGCGTCGAAATTCCGTGCAATAGCAACGGGCGAGCCGATACAACTGCGCATTGGCTTACATTCAGGCGCAGCAGTTGCCGGCGTTATCGGGCGACGCAAATATGCTTATGATCTTTGGGGTGATGCCGTAAATACAGCATCGCGCATGGAAAGCTACGGCGTAGCAGGCAGAATACATTGCTCTGAGGGATTTATAGAGAAACTAGCCGAAAACAACAGTTTTAAGTCGTCTTTACGCGGAGAAATTGAAATTAAAGGCAAAGGCATAATGAATACATATTTTTTAGAAAAATTGTAAATTATGATCAATTATTAGCTTTTTATAAATAACACAAGCCATGACACATCAAGAATTAACGACAAAAATAGAGGAGTTGGAAGAATTAGTCAAATCCGGCAGCGATTATATCGAGACAGAGCGCCAAGCGCGTGAAATGCTAGAAATGTCAGAAATTAGTGCAAATCCACTTTTGTATTGCAAGACGCTTTTAGTTCTTTCAGCATCTCTTTGGCGGCGAGGAATAGGTAAAGATGCTCTGCCTTATGCAGAGCAAGCATTCGAGATAGCAAAAAAATTGCAATATCAGAATCTCGAAGCAAAGACGCTTAATAATATAGGAAATGTCTATATTATTTTGCCCGACTTTCCCCGTGCTTTGGAGTATTATCATCAAGCTCTTGCAATGCATGAAGAAATTGGGAACAAACGTGGTATTGCAACAGTCACCGGAAATATAGGAAATGTCTATAAAAGCTTGTCTGATTATCCCCGCGCATTGGAGTCTTATCGTCAAGCTCTTGTAATAGATGAAGAAATTAAGGACAAAGATGGCATTGCAATAGTCATCGGAAATATAGGAATTGTCTATGCGAGTTTGTTCGATTATCCCCGCGCATTGGAGTACTTTCGTCAAACTCTTGCAATTAATGAAGAATTTAAGGACAAAGATGGTATTGCATC
The DNA here is from genome assembly GCA_039810485.1 of Chlorobiota bacterium. Lineage (GTDB taxonomy): Bacteria > Bacteroidota > Ignavibacteria > Kapaibacteriales > UBA961 > JADZAA01. The sequence goes on from JBDHXA010000018.1 coordinate 37,714, forward strand.
TGCCACTGGAAATATAGGAAATATATATGCTGTCTTATCCGACTATCCCCGTGCTTTGGAGTGTTATCGTCAAGCTCTTGCAATGTATGAACAAATTGGGAGCAAACGTGGTATTGCATTAGTCACTGGAAATATAGGAATAGTCTATAAAAGATTATCCGATTATCCCCGCGCATTGGAGCATTATCGTAAGTCTCTTGAAATTAATGAAGAAATTAATGATAAATATGGTATTGCATTAGTCACAGGAAATTTAGGAGATGTATATTTTCATTTGACCGATTATCCGCGTGCAAAAGAATATTTGAATAAATCCCTTATTATATCTGAAGAAATTGACGCATTAGATTTACAACACGAAGCACATCAAAATCTTTCCGAATTATATGAAAAGCAAGAGCAATGGCAAGAATATGCCTTTCATCTGAAAAGATACTATGAGCTTGACAAAGAAATATACAATGAAGAAACTAAAAAGAAAGCGCAGCTTTTTGATATAGAGCGCAAGGAAGCAGAGCGCGAAAAGCAGCTTGCCGTAGAGCGCGCAAAGGCGCAAGCCACCGAAGAACTGCTTCACAACACATTGCCGCCATCCATAGCCGACCGCCTGTTAGCCGGCGAGCGCATAGCCGACCATCACGCCGACGTATCCGTAGTATTTGCCGATATTGTTGATTTCACCCGCCTTTCGCAAAATATCACTGCCGAAGAATTAGTAAAAGGGCTTGATCTTTTATTTACTACATTCGACGACATTGCAGAGAAATACGGCTTAGAGAAAATCAAGACGATTGGCGATTGTTATATGGCAATTGCAGGAGCGCCTATTGCAAATGAAAACCATGCCGAAGTAGCCGCATTAATGGCAGTAGAGATGATAGAAGCAGCGTCGAAATTCCGTGCAATAGCAACGGGCGAGCCGATACAACTGCGCATTGGCTTACATTCAGGCGCAGCAGTTGCCGGCGTTATCGGGCGACGCAAATATGCTTATGATCTTTGGGGTGATGCCGTGAATACAGCATCGCGCATGGAAAGCTACGGCGTAGCAGGAAGAATACACTGCTCAGAGGGATTTATAGAAAAGCTTGGAGAAAACGGCAATTTTAAGTCGTCTTTACGCGGAGAAATTGAAATTAAAGGCAAAGGCGTAATGAATACATATTTTTTAGAAAAATTGTAAATTATGATAAGTTATTATTTTTTTATAAATAACACAAGCCATGACAGAGCAAGAATTAACGACAAAAATAGAGGAATTGGGAAAATTAGTTGAAACCGGCTCCGATTATATCGAGGCAGAACGCCAAGTACGTGAAATGTTAGAAATGTCAGAAATTAGTGCAAATCCACTTTTGTATTGCAAGACGCTTTTAGTTCTTTCAGCATCTCTTTGGCGGCGAGGAATAGGTAAAGATGCTCTGCCTTATGCAGAGCAAGCATTCGAGATAGCAAAAAAATTGCAATATCAGAATCTCGAAGCAAAGACGCTTAATAATATAGGAAATGTCTATATTATTTTGCCCGACTTTCCCCGTGCTTTGGAGTATTATCATCAAGCTCTTGCAATGCATGAAGAAATTGGGAACAAACGTGGTATTGCAACAGTCACCGGAAATATAGGAAATGTCTATAAAAGCTTGTCTGATTATCCCCGCGCATTGGAGTCTTATCGTCAAGCTCTTGTAATAGATGAAGAAATTAAGGACAAAGATGGCATTGCAATAGTCATCGGAAATATAGGAATTGTCTATGCGAGTTTGTTCGATTATCCCCGCGCATTGGAGTACTTTCGTCAAACTCTTGCAATTAATGAAGAATTTAAGGACAAAGATGGTATTGCATCTGCCACTGGAAATATAGGAAATATATATGCTGTCTTATCCGACTATCCCCGTGCTTTGGAGTGTTATCGTCAAGCTCTTGCAATGTATGAACAAATTGGGAGCAAACGTGGTATTGCATTAGTCACTGGAAATATAGGAATAGTCTATAAAAGATTATCCGATTATCCCCGCGCATTGGAGCATTATCGTAAGTCTCTTGAAATTAATGAAGAAATTAATGATAAATATGGTATTGCATTAGTCACAGGAAATTTAGGAGATGTATATTTTCATTTGACCGATTATCCGCGTGCAAAAGAATATTTGAATAAATCCCTTATTATATCTGAAGAAATTGACGCATTAGATTTACAACACGAAGCACATCAAAATCTTTCCGAATTATATGAAAAGCAAGAGCAATGGCAAGAATATGCCTTTCATCTGAAAAGATACTATGAGCTTGACAAAGAAATATACAATGAAGAAACTAAAAAGAAAGCGCAGCTTTTTGATATAGAGCGCAAGGAAGCAGAGCGCGAAAAGCAGCTTGCCGTAGAGCGCGCAAAGGCGCAAGCCACCGAAGAACTGCTTCACAACACATT
>JBDHXA010000019.1:0-39946 GCA_039810485.1 Chlorobiota bacterium
CTTGGATGGAAAACTCCAATTCAAGTATTTACTGATAATTACAAAAGTGTTGCACTTCAGTGTTGAATCCGCCTTATTATTAAAAATAAAACTGCATAATAATACATTAAAATATACGCGCTAATATTGCTGGCGTTGAGTTCGTTCTATGCATGCAAAGATAAAAACGGTATTAATAATGTACGAAACAACGTAACTGAAAATCAAACATTTACAGTTTCACTTTTGATAGAAGGACATAAAAATGATAAGCAATTATCCAGAATTGTATGTTTGAAAATATTAGCGGCGACTGTCTGCAGATAAGAGATGTTGATAATGTGGTGATAGAAAATTGCATTTTTAGAAATATCTCTGGCAACGGAATAAAATTTAGAAGCAGCGGATCATCTAACAACGTTAAAATACTGAATAATGAAATATATAGCATAGGAGATAATTGCATGATTGCACCTGAAAATCAATACAAATACTCTGATACAAAATAATAAAATATATCATGTGGAAACTCAAACCATATCAAGCATATTTGGAAGCCCGCATCACGGTATTTATTTTCAATGGTTTAATGTTACAATCGAGAGAAATGCAATATTTGATATAATTTACAATAATGGTAGCTGCGTATATGGGATTTATTGATTTTATAAGAAGAGATTTGCATATTTTAGAAACATCAAGAGAAAGAAATAAAGCTGCAGCAGCTGCTCATTTTCCATCAACAGACATAGATGGTAAAAGTAGAAGCTTAATTAACTTAGATGCAGGCGCAGACGAAATTGATTAGTCAAAATATGCTATGTACGTGACAATATTGAACGCTGCAAATGATTGATATAATACAGTATGCAAAGTTTATTGTAAAATCAGCTTTGAGAGGTATTGGTCAAATCATGCTTCAAGAAAGCGCAATAACAGGATTTGTCTATTTGATGGGAATTTCAATAAGTTCATTACCAATGGGGTTGGCGGCTTTTTTTGCATCAATTGTTGGCACGATTACGGCTATTCTTGCAAAATATAGTAAAAGTGAAATCAATCAAGGTCTATATGGTTTTAACGCTGCTTTGGCAGGTGTGGCAATAGTATTGTTTGTTAAATTATCAATTATTAGCGCTCTGATCATTATTGTTGCAGCAGTGTCTGTTACATTTCTACAGCATTTTTTTATGACAAAAAAAATAGCTGCTTTTACATTGCCTTTCGTTATAATCACGTGGTTAATTGCCATTGCGCTTAAAGCATTTCCCGAATATTCGCTGCCGTCTCATTCTTTTACTTCTGCAGAATTAGACTTTTACACATTTCCAATAAAAGGGTTCGGTCAAATTGTTTTTCAAACTGGAATATTGTCTGGTATATTATTTATCTGCGGAACAGCATTAAAATCTAGAATTGCTGTAATTTATGGATTGGTTGGCGCTGTTTTTAGCGCAATAACAGCTTATATTTTAACTACTCCAATAGAGAATATCGCAAATGGATTGGCAAGCTACAATGCGGTGCTTTGCGCTATAGTCTTTGCGGGAAAAGAAATAGGAAATATATTATGGGCGGCTATTGCTGTGTTTATATCAGTTTTGTTGTGGCAGACAATGATAAAGCATGACGTTGCGGCATTAACATTTCCATTTGTTGCAGCTTCATACATTACAATAAAGTTACAGAATAAAATGAATCGGTCTTTTAGAGCAAATTAGCAATGTTTCAGATATTTCATATAATTACCGGCGTATTTTGGCTAATTTTTGAAAAAGGTCTTTTTCTTTTGTAGTTAGATTTGTAGGAATATTGATGTTGGCAGTTAAATAGAGATCTCCAAATTCGCCGCTGCGATCATGACGCGGCATTCCCATTCCAGATATTTTTAATACTTTTCCTTGCTGAGTCTCAGGAGCAATTTTGACATTCAACATTCCTTTTAACGTCTTGAATGGCAATTCTCCACCAAGTATTGCCGTGTAAAGATCTACCGATAAACTGGCGTTAAGATCATCGCCGTTTCTTGTAAATACTCTGTCTGTTTCAACAGTGATTGTCAAATGAATTTCACCAAATTCTGGATTTTTACTGTGTATTTTTAGAGTTTGTCCATGAGCGATTCCCGGTCGCAGCTTGACATCTATAGCACTTCCATCTTGCTCTAACCGCACAGTTTTACCTTTATATGCTTCTTCTAAAGTAATCGAAACGCTTGCTTTAAGAGTGTTTTTTCGAGATGATGTTCTTCCGCCGCCTTTGGCGCCGCTTCCGCCAAAGATATTTTGGAAAAAGTCCGAAAAACTGCCTCCTTCATCAGCAAAAGGGTTTTGTTTTTGTCCTGCGCCTGAAGTATTGCGCCATTGCTGCCAGTTAAAATCTTGCGTTGGAGCACCATCTTGACGATAAGAATTCCAATTTGAACCAAGTCGGTCAAATTTTTTGCGCTTATTTGCATCGCTCAGGACTTCATAAGCTTCATTTATTTCTTTGAATTTATCCTCTGCCTTTTTATTGCCCGGGTTCTTGTCTGGATGATACTGCTGTGCAAGTTTCCTATATGCCTTTTTAATCTCATCGGCAGTAGCGGTCTTTGAAACGCCAAGAATGGTGTAATAATCTTTAAAGTCCATAAAAAAAACGATTAGAAGTATTGCAGTAAATTTAGTCCTGCGGTTGTTTTGGCATCATACCATTGCCGATAAATTGTGCTGAACGAGCTATTTCATCAATTCGACGCTCGATTGATTTAAGAATGGGCGGAGATGACATGTCGCCATGATAGTGATTTATTGTTTTTGTTTTGCTTCCAATGACAACAGTTATAATCGCGCTTGGAGCATCGGAAACTGACATATTTGTATATTCGTCGTGCAAATTGAACCATCCGCATGTGTCAATTTGATGGAGCAAAATGCGAAGTGAATCAAGAGGAATTGTTATCGTGTGTTTTCCGGGAAATTCTACAAAATTATTGCCGTTGAATTCAACGTTTCCATTGCCGGAAATTGAAAGCTCATACACAGGGCAAGTGCCAAAGCAGCCGGAGCGTCGGAGCGAGATAGAACTATTGGAAACATCCATGCTTTTCCATGGTGCAATATCTCCGGATGAGCAGGAAGAAACAATGAAACCGGCACAAAAAAGCAAGAAAATAAAAAAGATGTTTTTCATAGTCATTTTGAGCGGAAATCGTGAGTGTTAATGCCATAGCGCCGAATTTTGTTATGAAGAGTTTCACGGCTTACTCCTAAAAGAGCTGATGCTTTGCTTACATTTCCCTTGCAGCGTTCCAATGTGGCTTCAATTTTCATGCGGTCGGCTCGCGCAATGTCGTCGCGCAATGTCAATTCGGTTGAAATGGCAAACTGCCTTGCGCCTTCATTGGCGGTATCTTGATGTTCCGATGAGATAATACGGTGCAAATCAGCGACTTCTACACTATTGTCAGTTACGGTTTGCAATGCCACTCTCACAGAGCTGACAAGTTCGCGCACATTTCCAGGCCATGAATGATTTTGCAAGTATTCGATTGCCGCGCTTGAAATTATTTTAGTTTCTCCACGGTCTGTGTTATGCTTATGAACGTAGCGCTCAACAATTAGAGGAATATCCTCGCGGCGTTCTCGCAAAGGCGGCAGCTGTATTTCACATTCACGCAAACGATGATAGAGCTGCTCACGAAATTTATTATTTTTAATTGCTTCCAGCAGTTCTCGGTCGGTAGCGGACACAAAGCGCAGGTCTACTGTTTCTTGTTCGACAGAGCCGACGCGCCGCACCTTTCGCTCCTCGATAGGAAGCAGTAGATTTGCTTGTAATTCTATAGGCAGATCGCCTATTTCATCCATGAAAAGAGTGCCTTTATTTGCTTGGTGAAATAATCCCTTTTTAGTTTCAAGAGCGCCGGAGAAAGCTCCTTTGATATGTCCAAATAATTCACTCTGGAACAATTCTCGCGGAATATTTGGAATATCAACCGTTACAAACGGGTATTTATTGCGCCTGCTTACATAATGAAGAGCTTGGGCGACAAGTTTTTTGCCTGTGCCAGTTTCGCCTGTTATCAATACGTTCAAATCTGTTTTGCCGTAGCGTAAAATTTTATCGGCTATGGTCATCATCGCCTTACTTTTGCCAACAATGCCTTGACTTTCAATAATACGGTATAACTCTTGATTTTCTGATTTAATCTGAACTCGCTCAATGGCGCTTGACAATACTTCTTTAAGTTTTGTATGGCTCAGCGAGCTTTTTTCAATGAAGTTAACTGCGCCGTATTTTGTGGCTTTTACAGCATTTTCAATAGTGCCTTTTCCAGAAATCATGATGACAGGAATAGCAGGATATGCGCGCCCTACTTGTGCTAAAACATCAATTCCGCTGAGCGATGAAGTTGTAAACTCAATATCTAAAAGCATCATTGACAAAGAGCGGCAATGCTGTTCAAGATATGCAAGGGCGTCTTCTGGAGTATAGCATTGATGAGATTGCCACCCCAAATCGCTGATTATATCGGACAGAGTGGCGCAAAAGTCGACATTATCGTCAACTACCAACAGCTTGATTTGAGATGACAAATTAGTATTTCCGTTTTCGGTGATCATTACAATATTCTTACACTGCTTTTATTAAATGCTGGAAATAGAATATCCGGCATAATATATCTCGTCAAACTGCCATGCGTTGCGCTGTTTGATGAGTTCTGAATTAAAATATAATGATTAGGCGAGTGTATTTGCGCATTCATGAAAATCTTTGCTGCAAAAGATAATCATGCATATTATTGGTATAAAACCGATAAATAATTATGAAAATACGAAAAAAAACGATTGATGGTTGGAATTACTATGCAGATAAATGAACAAACACAATACAATATGAAAATTATTTAGTTTCCCAAAGGTTTCTATCGGGAATCAGAGTCATAAGAGAATCGTAAAGCGCACGGAATTCTTTGCTGCCGAATGTCTGGTATTTTGGATTCCATACTGCGCGTATTGTGGCTTTAGACGAAGAATATTCTACATACCGAGCTGTTTCGCCCGGAGCATTCAACGTTTGAATGTCTTCAAAAGTTTCAATGGTCTTAGCAAGCCATTTGCAAAACACTTCGCCTTTTATTGCGCCAATATTATCAATAACTGGCTGTTCTCTGTACGTCAAGCGATGCACAGTTGCAAGAGCAAGAGAACCAGTAAATTGGTAAGAATGAAGCTTACCGCTATTTACATCGTAATTGCCCCATCTGATAATCGTTTGTCGTGTTCGTTCATTGATGCACGACGGCATATTCGTATCAGCGTGAGTGCAGCTTGAGCACGATAATGCCAAAAACAAAATAAAAAGTATAATGGCGTTAAATATGTGTTGCATTCTGTTGTTTAGAAAATATCAGTCAGGAATTTGATTTTTGATACGCTCAACGCATATATCGCGCCCAAGCAATTCCATTGTTTCAAATAATCCTGCGCCGACCGATTTTCCTGTGATGGCATGGCGCAAAGGATGTATAATATTTTTCAATGCAATACCTTTTTCTTCGAGAAATGAATGCACTGTATCATGCAAGCTTTTTTGCGACCATTCGTTAGGTAGCTTTGCAATCAATTCTACAAGCAACGACGAAGTGGCGAGCGTTCTATGCTTTATGCGATAAGCATCATCAAATTCAGCCGGCGTTGAAAACATATAGTCGCCAAACGTCGGTATTTCACTTAACAATGTAACTCTTTCACGTAAAAGCACAGCAACTTTGCTGGCATATTCTGATGTAATTCCATGAAACCCATGCTCTTCAAGCATTGGAATAAGAGCTTCGCCGAGCTCTTCAACCGATTTCGAACGTAAATATGCCGCATTCATCCATTCCAATTTTTTTATATCGAATACTGCGCCGGCTTTGTTGACTTTTTTCAAGTCAAACATTGAAATCATCTCGTCTAAAGAGAAAATTTCGCGATCGGCTGTCGGATTCCATCCTAAAAGCGCTAAAAAATTTATCAAAGCGTCACTGAAATAACCCTTGGCACGGTAATCTTCAACGGCAACATCGCCTTGACGCTTGCTAAGTTTGGATTTGTCAGGATTGAGAAGCAGCGGCAAATGCGCAAATTCCGGGGGCTGCCAGCCAAAACCCTGATATAATAACACGTGCTTTGGCGTTGAGGGAAGCCATTCTTCGCCGCGAATCACATGGCTTATTTCCATTAAATGATCATCGACTACATTTGCAAGGTGATAAGTGGGAAAGCCGTCTGATTTGAGCAAAACAGAATCATCAACATCGCGCGCCGGCACGATTATATCGCCACGAACTAAATCCCGAAAGCGTATTTCACCAGTTAACGGCACTTTCAATCGTATTACTTTTGGCGTGTTGGCATTGATGAGCCGATGAGTTTCCTCGTCGCCTAGCGTATATTGGTTGCGCATTGATGAGCGGTCATATTTAGCGACAATTCCCGCTTTTTGCATGCGCTCGCGCATAGCGTCGAGCTCTTCGGCAGAATCAAAAGCATAATATGCTGCGCCGCTTTCTAACAGTTTCTGAGCGTGTGGGCGATATATTTCAGTGCGCTCAGACTGAACGTATGGACCGTAATTTCCACCTTTTTCTGGGCTTTCATCAAATTCAATTCCTGACCAGCGGCATACTTCAATGAAGTTTTGTGCCGCGCCCTCAACAAGTCGCGTTTGATCTGTATCTTCAATTCGAAGAACATTAACACCTCCGTGATGACGAGCAAATAGAAAATTATATAATGCGGTGCGCAAACCTCCCACATGGAGATAGCCGGTTGGCGATGGAGCAAAACGAACTCTAACGGTCATAAATTTTTATAAATTACTATAATAGGTAACGTGAAGAAATAAAAGGCGAAACGTTCTGAAAAATTGAAAATGTCATATTGTCAACGCAACAATTAATTTATAAATTTATTGCAATGGTTAACTTATTAACTCTTGACAAAATTTTAAGCGTAGCAGCTCAATTTAAAATTAAGTTTCACTTTGCACCTTAGTTGCCAAGGAGATTGATTCAAATCAGTATTTCTACTGCCGTCAATTTTTGTATTCACTTATTTGCTTACGCAAATATTGGTTCAATCCGTCCCTTTTAACTCCCAATTCTTTTTCTATTGCAACATAAGTGTTTTCCTGCGACATTAGGTTCTTTAATTTGTCAAGTCCGCCTTTTTTAAAAGCAATAGTGCAAAGCAAACCTTGAATGGAGCTGTTGGGATTTGTAAAGTTGTCCATAAACCAAAACTTATCAAGTTCGCTCAGATTTATTTCGCTGTGCTGATGCAAGTATTCGTCTAATCGTGTCAAATGCCATTTCAAATCATGACCCAAAGAACCGCCGTAGAAAACTGCCAAACCTTCAGTTAACGGAGAATTTGGAAAAAGTCTGTTCAAGTAAATATGAACCATTTCGTGAAAATAGTTTTCGCCAAGTCCGCCTGCAAAAACTGTTTTGGCATCGAAGTCAGACATTCCGCTTGGCTTGTCTTTATTGCCCATGCCAATAGAATAGTCAAGCCCTCGCAAATGTTGAATTTCTTCGTATGTGTCCGCAAAATAGTAGTCAATTGGTATAATTTGCAAGTTCCATTGTTTGGTTAATCTGTCAATGGATTGCAATAACTTATTTGCATTGTTTTTGTCAAAACTATGAGTTGGCAGATAATGGAACGTTACGCTGCCAAGTTTTTTGGTTTTCCAGCTTTTGCTGTTTATTGTCAAAGCATTGTAAAGCTTGAATTGTTCTTTTTCCTTTTTGGCAAACACGGATGCAATGCATAATGTGTAAACGCTTTTTAAACTGTCTGTCCAGCCAATCAGAGTTTTGATTTCAAAATAATCATGATTGGGTTTCACATACAAAATTGTCGGCCTACCCATTAAATATGTTGGAACTTCCGTGTTGATTGCATTTAAAAGCTGGTCGACTTTTGGAAATTTCTTTTTCTCGGTATCTGCCCAAAAAGGACTGTCTTTAATTTTTTCCTTGCTTGGCTTAGATTCTAAGTAATTTGTCCAAAGAGTGATAACTGTTTTTATATCTTTATCAGTTGAGTCAACTCCTGGATTTATTGCTACATTCTGCCCGAACGCATTAGTTGCAAATACATATAAAACAGCAATTGCCAAGATGATTATATATCTGCGTTTTCTTGTATTCATATCGCGGATATTAACGTGAATTATATGATTAAGCGCTGCAAAATCTGCTAAAATTCCATCTGCAATTCAGCAAAAGTTGTTTCAGTTTCATATAGTCGAACTATAAGCGCAGAGATTCGTCTGTCATCATTTTTGGAAGAAAATACATCAGACAAATAATTTAATATATATGCGGCAATATTTTCTGCTGTTGTCGAAAAAGGAACAACGATAGTTTTCATAGGATTAGCATCGAAAAACTTGTGCATAACGCGATCGTCTTCACTGTAAATGAAAGCATGATCGAGAGTGTCAACGAGTGGTTGGACAATAGTTTTTAGGTCAAAATAATCTATGACCATGCCATATTCGTTCACTTCGCCAATTATTTCCACACGCAAACGATAGGAATGTCCGTGTAAATTTTGGCAGCCGCCGCTATGAAATGGCAGGCGATGCCCCATTTCCCAACGAAAATCTTTGGCTATTCGAGTTTTCATGCAGATTTCTTGTATTCAGCGGTTATCACAGAAGTCATGCCACCGCGAACGCCCCATTCAGCAGTTATTGTCATTTCAATAGGTTCGCAAGCAGCTACAAAGTCATCAAGAATAGAGTTTGTTACAGCTTCGTAGAAAATACCTTTATTTCTGTATTCGAGAAAATAATACTTCATAGCTTTCAATTCCATACACAATTTATCTGGAATATATCGAACGGTAACTACTCCAAAATCGGGCAGTCCAGTTTTGGGACAAACGGAAGTAAACTCGTGATTGACATGTATTATAGTATAATGGCGCCCGGGTCGCGGGTTGGGGAAAGTTTCAATTTGAGAAGAAGTCATTATTAGTATTATTAGGTAAATTTGTGCGAAATCAAGATTTCAAACAAACAAAATTACGGCTTTTTAGACGATTTATTTATGAATAACCGAAATACTGCGTCCCAATTTAACACCGACAATGACGAGAATATAGCCGGTTCATACATTTATGGACGCAATGCTGTTGTAGAATCGTTAAACGCTGGCCATCCGCTTGAAAAGATATATATTGCTTATGGCACTGAGGGAGTTTCGATTGATGAAATACGCCGATTGGCGAAGACAAAAGGAGTTCGCGTCGCTCAGACCGACCGGCGAAAATTTGCAGATCTTGAGCTGCGTATTGCTGCGAATCGCGGTATAGCTCAGGGAGTTATTGCTCTTGAGCGCATAGTCGACACAATTGATGTGCACGAGCTCATTGATGCAGCATATCAGATTACCGACACACCAATTCTGGTTGCTCTCGACGGCATTAACGATCCTCATAATATTGGGGCAATTGCTCGCGCAGCTGAATGCGCTGGCGCGCACGGACTTATTTTGTCAATAGAAAAATCGTCGCCGATTTCACCTATAGCTTTCAAAGCGTCTGCCGGAGCTTTGGCTTACCTTCCAACTGCAAAAGCTGGAACATTAGAACCTGCATTAAAAGATTGCAAAGCGGCAGGATTTCGGCTTATTGGCGCTGATTCCGAAAGTTCTAAAAAATACTCCGAAATTGATACCGAAGTTCCGATAGTGCTTGTCATAGGAAGCGAGGGAACGGGTATGACGCCTTCGGTGCGGCGGCTTTGTGATGAGCGTGTGAAAATTCCAATGTATGGCAAAATTCCATCTCTAAATGCATCTGTAGCTGCAGGCATTATACTCTTTAGCATTGCTGAAAAGAATAATGATAATTTGAAAGATAGTTGAATTAAACGTAATTTCTTCAAATACGAACGACGAATATTCCGTGTTTGCAGATTACAATCTGTCGCTCAAACTGTATTAGTTCATTAAAATCCATCTATGATCCTTCGCTCAGTTCAGATTGAAAACCTTCGTAATCATAAACATACAAACGTAGAAGTTGGAGAAGAAGTTAATGTTTTTTACGGATTAAACGGCGCGGGAAAAACCACAATCCTTGAAGCAGTGTCTATAGCGGGACTATCCAAGTCGTTTTTGCCTACGCCTGACGCAGGGTTAATCGAGCACGGCTCTGACTTCTATCGCGTATTGGCGAGTGCTTCCTCTGATGTAGAAATTCCCTATAAAGTATCCGTGCAATATCGCAATGGCGGACGCAAGCAGATTAGCTCGTCAATTGGGGACAATCTTACGCCAAAAGCGTTAATTGGCGAACTGCCGATTGTAGTTTTATCGCCGGATTTTAAAGAAATTACTTTTGGCGCTCCGCAGGACAGGCGTCGTTTTGCTGATACTTTGCTTTCGCAAGCAAGCCGACTATATGCTGGAGAGGCCATCAATCTTAAAAAAATACTAAAGCAACGAAATGCAGCTCTTGCCAATGCAAAAAATAATCAGGTGTATGATGCAGAGTTGCTGAGTTCTTTTACTGAATTATTTATTAAAACCGGTGCTGAAATTATTATCAGGCGCGCTGCTTTTACTCGCGAGTTTCTTCCTGTTTTTCAAGAAGCATATCGGACTGTAGTAGAAGGAAGGGAAGAGGTGAATATCGTCTATCAACCGGATGCTATATCGGAACTTAGCACATCAAAAGAGAGAATAATTGGTATGTTGCATGAGAAAGCAATTGCTGTACGAAATGAAGAGTTGCGCCGAGGAGTAACGGCTTTCGGTCCGCAAAAAGATGATTTTTTGATCACTATCGGCAATTCTTCTGCTCGTGATGCCGCATCGCAAGGACAGCATAAATCATTGTTAATAGGTCTTAAAACTGCTGAATTTTCCTATCTGAAAGATATTCGCAATGAAACGCCAATTGCATTATTCGATGATATTTTCAGCGAGCTTGATGCTCGTCGTTCAGCAAATGTATTAGAAATGATTCGCGTTTCTAAAGCTCAAACATTTATCACGACAACAGATAAAGACAAGGCGGTATTTCCGCTTGGAGCCTCTTATTTTTATGTGGAAAATGGAGTAGTTTGGGAAACATGATATTTGAGAATATCACATAAATCAATATGTTAAATATGATTGTAATTAGCTTGCTTTGTTCTTGACTAAAGTGATTTTTCGTAAATACGGTAAGTTTTATATACTTTCCCATTCATTGTATGTTGCAAAGCTCGATTCATCATCACATTATCTTCAAGTATCCAAGATGCCTCGCCATACTTATTGCCATTTTTAAAGCCCCGCTCGCCAATTTCAAAATATAGTGCAGCATCGCCGCCGCTGCGTTGATATTCAGGTAAAATTCCTAATACTATAATTCTGACCTGCGTAATTTTTTTTCGTTTGGTCAATAAATGCCATGCAGCGCCCAGAAGTGATCCATTTTTATTGTGAATGAGCGCTTGATTAATGTCAGGAAGTGCAAGCGCAAATCCTGCGGGCTGGCCTTTGATTTCCAATATGAGCGTATAGTCGGGATTGGCAATTTGTTTTAGATCGGCCGCAAGAAAATCAAATTCTTCATCAGTCATTTTGACAAATCCCCAATTTGGCTGCCATGCAGCATTATAAATTTCTTTTAACGTGGCAACATCGCGTTTAAATTGCTCTTTGTTTTTGAAATTAACGCTGCGAATTGTTATGCCGGAGCGTTCGCAAAGAGCTTTCATTATGCGGCGTGCTTTATCGCTTATATAATCATTATTGTCGAGAATATATGCAAGCAGATCTTTTGCTTTTTGATATCCTGAATTAAAGATAAGCGAGTCGTAATAACGCGGATTGTAGCTTGTTAAAATCATCGGCGCGGAGTCAAATCCGTCAACAAGCAAACCACATTCGTCGTTCATCGAAGGATTTACCGGTCCTCGAATATGCGATTTTCCTTTTTTCCGAAGCCAATTTTCGGCGGCTGCGAAGAGTGCTTCTGCTGTTTCTTGATTATTCTCACATTCAAAAAACCCAAAAAAACCTATATTGTCGTTATGTATTTCATTATGTTTTTCATTGGTAATGGCCGCGATGCGGCCTACAATATCGCCATTGCGCTTCGCTAAAAACAGTTGAATTTCGGAATGTTTGTAGAATGGATTTTTAGCAGTGTCCAAAAGTTTTTTTCTATCTGCAATGACTGGAGGAACAAAACACGCATCGTTGCGATAAAAATTCCACTGTGATTTAATAAAAGCCATTTTATCTGCTGAAGTCGAAACGGGAATTATAGTTATGCTCATTATAGACTTATAGAAAGTAGAAGTGAATAGTAATTTTAACAAGGCAATTCAAATAATAGCGGTACAAAATAGGAGAATAGCATGGATTTACAAAGAACAATTGTTTATTCTTTGAAGTCAAGTAAAGAAGTTGTGAAAGGAAAATTGTATTTTTGTGTTAGTGCAAAATTAAAAATTTTGCTTCAATGCTAAAACAGCTATTTATAGCAACGAAATAATTATACATGAAGATTCTATTCGCTTTACTCATAATATTTGCAGCAACATGTCTTGATGCGCTCAGCGCATCATATTATTATTCGACCAGACAGACAAACGGAATGCTCAAACCTGCGCAAGTTTACGCTTTACAGTTTAGACCAAAAACGCTGTTTCCAATTCCCGGCTCCGAATCATCCGCGCAAGAAACAACGCCTCAAAGCAGCGGAACGCCGCGTCTCAATCGAACAGCAACCGATTCAACTGTTGGAACACGAATTGTTGGAATTCGTGAAGGTGGTGATACTTTCCGTCTGCTCTTTGATTTAGGTGAAGACCAGCATAATATTTCTATTAACGCATATAATCTATTAGGAAAAAAAGTTGTAGAAATATATCAAGGTTCAGAAAAAGCAGGAAAAGGCAAGGATTATAACTTTAATGTAAGCTCTTTGCCAAACGGCATTTATATTTGCGTAGTGCAGGGCGATAATTTTCGTCTTGCCGAAAAATTTGTTATTTCGAGATAAATATTTTCATGGCAAGATTAGCTGAAATATTCTTTATACTCTGTGTTGCATCTGGCTATGCTTTTGCGCAGTCAACATCGCCGGGTCTTGCCGAATCATATTTGCAGCGTCCGATAGGCGCTCGCGCTTTGAGTCTTGCTGGAGCTTATACTGCTATTTCTAATGAGCCAAATGCAATTTTTTTTAATCCTGCAGGAATTGGCTTTTTACAAGCAAAGCCGCAATTTTCTTTAAGTGTATCTCCATTGGCGCTCGGACGCACTCAAAACTCGCTAACTTACGGCCAGGCAGTTTCATCTGAAATTTCCATTGGCGCCGGTGTGAATACTCTTATACATCCTTCTTTTACAGGGCGCAATGCTGCGGGTCAGGAAACCGGTACTTTTTCGAATGAACAATATGCTTTTGTTGCCGACTTGGCATGGCACAACGAAGATATATCGCTGGGAGCAAATGCAAAATATTTGCTCAATACTCTGACTGGCGCAAATATCAGAGGAACCGCTCTATTGGCGGATTTTGGAGCAAAGATAAATATGTTCGATCTCTTTACGCTCGGCGCATCAATCCAAAATATAGGAGGACGCATTCATTGGACAGGAACAACAAATAACGATGTAATTCCATTTACTTTTCGAGGCGGAGTTGCCACTGAAATAGGTCTTAATCAAGAAACATATCAAATTCGCTCGACAGTGCGCGGCGAACCAGAAACCATTGCTTTGCCTGCCACGCAATATATTTTAGTTTCTCTTGATGTAGTATTGCATCAATACGATAAAACTCCTTTTCTTTTGCTTGGCTGTGAATATGTTCATTCGGAATTGTTTTCAGTCCGCGCAGGCATGGCTGTTCTGTCAGATAACAAGGGCAAAGCAAAATTTCTGCCGCTTACAACTTGGGGAGCAGGCGTTTCCATACTGCCGCCTTTAAAAAATCTTCCTTTCCAATTTCAAATAGAATATGCAATCAGCGGTGAATATGTAGCTTCCTCCGGCATTGCAAATACAATTTCACTACTGATGGAATTCTAATTGCCTATAAATATTACATCGTTACAAATGAGCAATATTTGCCGTTTTATATTTATTGTTGCTTTATCATTGCTTGCGCATCAGAGCGTTTTTAGTTTTTTTGCTCCAGACACAGTAAAAATCAGGCCCAGCTCTACTGTAATTGCACCTTCTCAGCAAAAAATCACTTCCGACTCTGCAAAAGCGCCAGAGAAACGAATAGTGCGATTTTCACCTGTAAGAGAATTGCAGGCTGATATTGACGGTATATTATCCGCTCCAGAGCTAGCCAATGCAAACGTAGGTATATCAGTGCTTTCAATTGAAACTGGCGAATTCTTCTATCGCAAGAACGAAACCAAAAATTTTATACCTGCTTCAACGCAAAAAATATTTACAACTTCCGCAGCTATAAATTATTTAGGCAAAGATTTCCGATTTATAACGCGCTGGTATCTTGATGGCAATTTATTGCCTTCTGGCGAATTTGTGGGAAATATCATTATTCGCGGTGGCGGCGATCCGTCAATGAACCAATATTTCTATCCAGATCCGCTTGAAATTCTTACAGAAGTTGCAATGAAACTCGATTCTTTAGGAATAAAGGTCTTGCGTGGAAATATTATTGCCGACGATAGTTATTTCGATGATGCTGCTTATGGACAAGGCTGGCAAATTGACGACGCAGTGTATCCATATTCTGCCCAAATTAATGCTTTGTCTATCAATGACAATTCAGTAGATATTATTATATTACCCGGCCAAAACGTTGGTGAATCGGCAAAAGTTCGGGTTCTGCCGGAAAACTCCTACGTTCGGGTGGTAAATAATGTAACAACAACCGATGCTCGCCAGCCGACTATTGTTTTCCCATATCGCGAGCTTTCGGAGAATACCATTGAATTGCGCGGAAAAATATCTTTGCAATCAAAAGGCCCGTCCGAAGTTCTTCGGATTAGCACAACGATTGACAATCCGCCATTGTTTTTTCTAAATCTCTTTAAACAAACTCTCGAGAATTATGGTATTCGAGTTCGCGGATCTCTTATTTCATCAGATGATTGGAACGAAAAAATAACCTATGGAGGAATACAGCCATTTTATGAGCATGCGTCACCTCCATTGTCAGAAATTATAGCAGTCATTAATAAATTCAGCCACAATCTTGGAGCTGAAATGCTGCTAAAAACAATTGGAAAAGAATCGAGCGGCTATGGCAGCGCAGTCAAAGGTATTGAGATAGTTAACAGTTTTGCCATTAAAAATGGAGTAGCAGCCGAGAGTTACAATATAGTTGACGGCTCTGGACTATCGCGATTGAACATTATTTCGCCGCAGGCAGAGTGCGGACTTTTAGCAGGAGTTTATCGTTCTCACAATAAAGAGGATTTCTGGATGTCGCTACCAGTGCCCGGCGCACAAGGTACGCTGCGCAATAGAATGTTGCATACGCGGGCTGAAAAATTCGTGCATGCAAAAAGCGGGTCTATGAATAATGTTTCCGGATTGGCTGGCTATATTATTACACGCGAAGGAGAAACCCTCGCTTTTTCTATTCTTATTAATGGCTTTACAGTACCGCCTGCGCTTGCTGAAAATATTGAAGACTTGATATGCATGCGGCTTGCAAGTTTTTCAAGAAAATAATCTAAGTTTCGTTGTAGATATGAATTGAAGGAGTTTTTTAAGTCAGATATGTATTGTTTACCGCAAGCGGCAATGTAAAAGTAATTGTAGTTCCTTCGCCTTCTATGCTATGAATAGCAAAAGCGCCCTTGTGCAATTCAGTAAGTTTCTTTGCAATATACAGACCTAAACCAACGCCTTGTTGCTCGTATGTATTGCGCTCAAATTGCTTAAATGCTCCAATATTTTGAATCTGATCTTGAGAAATGCCTCTTCCATGATCTTGAATTGAAAATCCAATAAAATCATCGGAATTTCTGAACATTTTAATAGTAATATTAGTGCCGAGTTCAGAAAAACGGAAAGCATTGTCGGCTAGCTCGGAAATTATTTTTGCAAAATTTTCTGATGAAACTTCAATTGTAACGCCTTCAATTAATTCATCATATTTTAAATCGGCGGTTCGATTGTAGAACATCGCTTTTGCCATAACCAAATCGCAGAGCATTGCTGCCGGTTCGTCTGTATAATAAGAGCGCATGCTTGCAAGCATCGAAGCATCTGCAATTGATGATTCTATTTGAGCATAAGTGAGAAAATTTTCGGTAATACGATATAAACGCCTTGCTGACACTAAAACATCTTCGGTAATTTCCACGATGCTGTCAGGAGCTACTGAATTGGCTATGCTTTGAAGATATTTGGTGGAGCCCATTACTTGATTTAACACTATTCGAAATTCATGTGGCAGAGCATAGGTAACGTTACGCGCAATATCCTCAACTCGTTTATGCGAAATCACTTCAATACTTTTACGTTTTTGCCAAACCGAAGTTATCGATTCCAATAAATCTTCGCGCGAGTATGGTTTAACTAAAAAATCATCAGCACCTTTTACCATGCCTATTCGCATATCTGATTTATCAGAGCGCGCTGATAGGAAAACAAAAGGAATTGATGAAATTTGAGGGTCAGAACGAATTTTTTCTAATACGCTATAGCCA
Organism: Chlorobiota bacterium; assembly: GCA_039810485.1. Classification (GTDB taxonomy): domain Bacteria; phylum Bacteroidota; class Ignavibacteria; order Kapaibacteriales; family UBA961; genus JADZAA01. The sequence continues at coordinate 16,672 of JBDHXA010000019.1, forward strand.
TCCATTTCCGGCATCGAGATATCGCATAAAATTATATCAGGAGAAAAAGCATGCGCTGTCTCAACGCCTTTAAATCCGTTAGAGGCAGTTGCAACATCAAATCCCTCAAATTGAAGAAGTATAGAAGTGCTTTCAAGTATATATTCTTGATCGTCTATTATTAGAACTTTTTTCATTTATTCATCATTGAAATCACGAAAAATAAACTTTGTAAAACTACACAAATTTTGCGACAAAACTGTAATAATTAATAAAATATTCAATATATTTAGCGTTGTGTTATATGTTGTGTTAGTTAGCATATTTTTATTTGATGTTGGTTGTCGCTTGATAGGCCTAATGGCACATATAAGCAAAGATTTATTTTCTTACCGCACTATTGTGTCTGTCCGTGATGGGCTTACGGAAATCATTGAGATGCGCACACCCGTAAAATTCTCAATGTATTCAATATATGAGCGCGCTGCAATGGGCAGATCTTCATAGGTTGCGATGCCATCAAGATCGCATTTCCAGCCATTTAATGTTTCATATTGCGGAATTGCAGTATTTAATGTTTCAAGATCGGCAGGGAAAGATTTAATATTTTTTGTTGGATGCCCGTATCGCGTGCAGACCTTGATTTCATCAAAATTGTTGAGCACATCTAATTTTGTTAATGCAAATTCTGAAATGCCATTTATCATTGCCGAATAACGAAGAGCAGGCAAATCAATCCAGCCGCAGCGTCGCGGTCTGCCTGTTGTAGCTCCAAATTCTGCGCCTTCTTTTCTAAGTTGTTCGCCTATTGTATCCGATAATTCAGTTGGAAAAGGACCATTTCCCACACGGGTGGAATATGCTTTTGCCACGCCTATAATATTGGAGATTGCAGTGGGAGGTATGCCGAGTCCGGTGCAAGCGCCGCCACTTGTTGGATTGGAGCTTGTTACATAAGGATATGTTCCGTGATCTACATCAAGCAAAGCGCCTTGTGCTCCTTCCATGAGAATATGCTTGCCATTGCGCAAAGCATTATTCAGAAGCAATGATGTGTCTGTAATATATGGATCCATCTTAATGTCAAAATCAAGGTATTCGTTAATAATTTGCTGAATGTTTAGTTCTTCGAATCCATATATTTTACGCAAAATATTATTTTTTTCGGCAAGATTTGCGCGCAGTTTTGCTTCAAAATTTGCTCGGTCTAGCAAATCTACAATGCGTATGCCCACACGACTGAACTTGTCAATATATGCAGGGCCGATGCCGCGCCCAGTTGTCCCTATTTGTGTTCCTGCGCTTTTTTCGCGCGCTGCATCTAGCAATTTATGATATGGCATTATCAAATGTGCCTGATGACTTATAAAAAGGCGGCCTTTTACAGAAATGCCAGACGCTTCAAGCATCGCAATTTCCGACATTAAAGCTACAGGATCGAGTACAACTCCATTGCCTATAACGCATTGCACATTTGGCTGCAGAATTCCAGAAGGAATTAAATGCAGGATGTATTTCTTGTTTTCAATAACAATTGTATGTCCGGCATTGGCACCGCCTTGATAGCGCGCAACTATATCAGCTTTGGCGCTAAGTATATCTACAATTTTTCCTTTCCCTTCATCGCCCCATTGCGCGCCAACAATAATTTGTGCATTCGTTGTCATGTAATGTATAATAATATATTTGAATAAAATAATGCAATAATATATAATATTTATCAAAGATTATTATTAATATAATCTTGAAGATTCTGTTTGTTTCCCACAATCCATACAATATCATCAGCATGAAATGCAGTCGTTGACTCAGGGCTAAGTATGCGCTGACCTTCCCTTTCAATGCCAACAACAAGAGCAGAAGCTTTATCTCGTATCATTGAATCTCGCAATGTTTGCCCAACAAGAAATGAATTTTCAGAAATTGTAAAAGATTGCAATGTAATTTCATTTTCGTCTGATTCATTTTTCTCGGCAGATGCGCAGCTTTCTAAAAATTCTTTAAAAGACAGTAATTGTTCATCTTCTCCGATAACAGAAATTTTATCGCCCGGAAATAAACGGTCATCTTTGCTCGGCGGAATAATTTTAATGCTTCCTCTTCGAATCATTGCTATGCTAACACCGTAAATTTCGCGTATAGCAAGAGAACTCAATGATTTGCCTGCAAGAGATGATTCAGGCAGAATATGAAACTCAACGATATGGGCATCCCAAGGCGCAACAATAGTTCGCCGTCGCTCACGCTCGTAAAGATTAGATAGAAATTGTTTCTCAAGGTGATTGTATAACGTTTGAATATAACTTGAAAATACAAAAATAACAGTTATAATTGCTATGATGGCGGCAATTAGCGTTGTATTTGCAGTAAAAAATGTTTTGAAGGCATTGCTTAAAAGAACCATCATGATCACAATTCTCAAAATGTCAAATATAATTAAAAGGATTCTCCACAAGCCGCGATTGAGCCAGATGCGGGTATAAATGTCTTTTTCAATTTTTCTTATTGCTAATGACCACAAAGGGGCGATCATAGCGATTAAAGTTATGCTAAATGAAATGATATTGTATGAATCGTTAAAATGTGATGATATAAATGGTTGAAGGTAATTTGAAGACAATAAAATAATAACAATTACCAAAACTGTATGAATAATAGTATTTAATGTATATGCTCTAATCAATTGTTTCCAATCATTTGGAACAACTGGCGACAGCGAGCGTGAGCCGTATCGCTTGAGGCGTTGCATCCATCGGCGCGGCATTCTTTGTTCTATTGCCAAATATTGTTTTTCAGATTGTCGTACCATGAAAGGAGTTGTAAGCACGGTAACAATAGAGCCGGCAACCGCCATTGGGTAAAGAAATGAATCTGTTACTTTTAATGAAATGCCTAACGCGGCAATGATGAATGATAATTCTCCAATTTGAGCCAAACTCATGCCTGACTGCACTGCAACTTTTAATGGCTGTCCTGCTAGCAGTGTGCCTGCAATAACATACATAAATTTGCCTACAATAGTTGCCACAACAATTAACAGCGTTGGTATTGTATAATCAATCAATACATTAGGGTCGAACATCATTCCAACCGACACAAAAAATACAGCAGCAAAAAGATTTTTTACCGGTTTGATTATATATTCAATTTTTTCGGCTTGAGTGGTTTCTGAGAGAATAGAGCCCATTATAAAAGCACCAAGAGCCGCAGAAAAACCAACATAAACGGCAAGCATAACCATCAAAAGACATAAAGCCAGCGCTAGAATCAGCAATGATTCATCGTTCAAAAAATTGCGAAATCGCTTGAGTAAACTCGGTATCAAAAATATACCGATAACAAACCATGCAACTAAATAAAATCCCAATTTAGCTATTTGGAGAAGTAAATCAGCGCCTGCAAACTCGCGGCTGACTGCAAGCGTTGAAAGCAAAACCATGAGCAGAACAGCAACTAAATCTTCTACTATTAGGATGCCGAAAACCAACGATACATATTTTTGCGTTCGCATTCCCGCTTCTTCAAGTGCTCGTATAATAATTGTTGTTGATGACATTGCCATTATGGCACCTAAAAATATGCTTGTCATTGTCGACCATCCCAAGAGCTGGCCAAGTGCAAAACCGGTAAGACACATCAGCGTTATTTCTGTAATTGCGCTAATGGCAATAGACATTCCAAGATTAACGAGTTTTTTAAAGCTGAATTCGAGCCCTAATGAGAACATTAATATTATAACGCCAAGCTCAGACCATATTTTAATGCCTTCGGCATCAGCGACAGTTGGAAAAAATGCAGTGTGTGGCCCAACTGCAATGCCAGCAAGGATATAACCTAAAACAACGGGTTGTTTAACGAGTTTAAAAAGAAGGGAAGTAATGCCTGCGGTAATAAGAAGCAGACCAAGATCATAAATAAACTGTGGTAAATGCGCCATAATGTATTGATCTACTTTGTAAACAGAGGAATCTTAAAGTTATCAAATAGTACTTTCAAGTTTCATTTAAAAAGTCGAATAATCAAAGTATTTTTGAATTTTCATGATTTCTTCCAGAGGGCAGTGTAACTGAAAAAGTAGTTCCTTTGCCAAGGGCTGTTTCAAACGTGATTGTGCCGTGATGCAAACATACTAATCGCGCTACAATGGCAAGACCTAAACCGGTGCCTTGTATGTTTTCAACATTACTTGCTCGATGAAATTCCTCGAATAAATGTTTACAATCTTCTTCAGGAATGCCAATGCCTTTGTCTATTACAGTAAATGTTATATTTTCATTTTCGTCAGCTATTCGAAGTATAATAGTTTCCTTTGCATCTGAATATTTTAATGCGTTAGATATGAGATTTGTAAGAATATGATTTAATATTTTGACATCAATACAAATACCGGAAAAAATACCTTCATATATAATTTGAATTCTGGAATTATTGTCTTCAATATTAAATTCATGAATTATTTTTTCAATAGCATCTTTAATATTTATAATATTCGGACTAAAAACGATTTTATTTGCATCGCTTCGACTAATATAAAGAGTATCGTCCAACAGCTCAGTCATACGTTCAACAGCTATTTCAATGCGCTGAAAATGCACACTACGTTTTTCTGTTGTCAGCTTATCCCAATAATTATCAACAAGTTGTATTGATGACAATATTGCGCTCAACGGTGTTCGCATTTCATGCGACACCATTGAGATAAATCTTGTTTTAAGATTATTAAGGTCGAGCTGTTTTTCAAGCGACAATGCAGTTGCTTGTTCGGCTTGTTTTCTTTCGGTAATGTCGAAAAATATCCAAAGAAGTCCCAAAAATTGCTTTTCATTCCACACCTGCAAACAATTAATTGTAAGCCATTTTCCACTTTTTAATTGAAAATCTTTGTCAAATTTATTGTCTGATTGTTTATATAGGAGCTGAATTGCTTCCCAATAGTTTTCTTCATCCAAAAAATAATCGCGTAATTTATAGAGGTTTTCTTTGTTTTGCCTGCCAATCAATGATGAATCGTCTGTTATTTTTTTAAAAAGATTGCTATAAGCGGAGTTCATTGTAACAATAGTTCCATAAGGACTTTCAAAAAGTATAGCGCTATATAAATTATTTATTAAAGCTTTGAGCAAAACTAAATTTGCTTGCAGCTGATTTTCAAGTTGCTTGTAATGTGTGATGTCTTCTTGAATAGAAAAAAATTGAGTTAATACGCCTTGGGAGTCGAATACCGGCTGTCCTTCAATTCTCACCCAATATGCGCTGCCATCTTTTGCATAATTTTGAATATCGCAAGTAAATGTTTTGCCGGCAATTATATGTTGTTTTATATATTCTGTTGTTTCAGTGTTTGTTTCTCTTCCGCTGAGAATTTCATTTGGGCTCCGCCCTTTTATTTCATCTAACTGATATCCTGTCTTGCGCTCGAAAGCTTTGTTCACCCATTCAAAATATCCTTTTGCATCTGTAATTATTACAAGGTTTTGCGTCTGCTCAACTATTAAAGAAAGCTGCTCAAGTTGAGATTTCTGCTTATTAACCGATGCGTACAGCTCTTGTATCTCTATATTTTTGTTTTCTTGAATATCAACCGCTTGAAGTAAATTATAAGTTGTGTCGTGAATTGCAAAATCAGAAAAGTCCAATCCTAAATCTTTCATTTCTTTCATGGATTCAACCCAAAGTGAACCGACAAACAGAAAATTATTTTGTTCGTCTATAATTTTTATTTGTCCTTTTAACAAACATTTTATATCGGAATTATATTTAATAATAAGAAGCTGATCAATCAATGATTCAAATTCGGAAGAATTAGTAATCGTAATTCGTGGGCGGATGAATGTAAATAAATCAGTGAATTTTGTATCTTCACTTATGGCAATCGCTTTTTTTAACGATGAACCAATATTGATAATGGTTAAAGTATTATCAATAACTAAATGAAATGGGAAAAGTTGATCAAATTGATATTTTGTTAAATTCATCATTTGCTTTGATGCTTTATAAAGTGCTATTTTATATAAAGTGTTATTTTATTTGGGTTGTATGGCTTGCATTTGAGCATCAATCGTAAATTGTCGCGCTATGTCTGTTACTTGTAAAGAAATGGCTGAACAAGCGAAACGGTTGGCGAGCGAAGAACTACAAAACAAACAGATTTGCAAGTCATTGGCAATGATATTATACGGTTTATTTCTCCTATGGCAGCAACCGGAAATCTGTCGATTAGAATTGCGCGACCAAGAATATCATAAAATTCTATAGTATAATCACCTGTTTCTCCGGCAGAAAAATCAATAGAAATGGTTGAATTATTAGCAATAACAGTTTTTAACTCTGTTTTTCCTTCAGATCTGAAAAAACGTTTTCCGTCTTTGGTTCCACAAATTCCTCGAAGCTTGAATGTGCCATTTCGGGTTTCCGACGCTATTGGTAAAGTATCGCCTTTAGCCGAAAGCCATGCGAAAGAAGAAATTGTCAACGGCGTTGTTTCAGCTGTGCCTAATGTGGCGAAAACCGGAATTTTTGCAAGTTCAGATGAAAACCCGTCCCAAGATTTGTCTATGTATATATGCTCTTTAATTTCGCCGTTTTTCTCAATTTTACGAGGATTGTACGATGAATTATTGCAGAAAAGAATAGATGCGTCATATTCTATTTCAGCTGTAAATCGCACAGGAATAGTGCTGCTTTGAGTTTCCGAAGGTTTTGCGCCAGATAAAATGATAGAAAACTCGCGTTTTTCGCCGGCAAAAGCCGAATCATTAGGCAGCGACACAATGCCGCCCAAACCTTGTCCGAAAAGCCGCACATATAGCGGCGAACCTATTTCCTGAAATTCAAGAGCAAATCTGCCGGATGCACGTCCATTCTCATCAGGACGGAAGCGCAGAGTTAATGGATGAACGCCATTTGGCTGCAATATGTACGGCTGAGGATTGATAATGGAAAAATGTTTTGCGTCAGGTCCAAGTTGTTGAGACGGCATTATTTCAATTGCCTTGTCGCTTGTATTGCGAACAATTACAGGTATTATAGTATCTTTTGACAATCCAACTTCTACTATGCCAAAATCTACAAATGGTGTTTCAAGCGCAATAACTTGCTTTGCTCCAACTCCCCAAATAGAGCAGTTTAATGTGTCGCCATAAGATGTAAAAAACTGAAGCAAGGCAGAGCGATTGCCTATGTCGCTTGGACGAAAGAGCAATTCGACAGCACAAGTTTTGCCTGCATCAAGAAGAAAAGGTGAGCCGCCGGAAATAATGGAGAAATCGTTCGGATTAGCGCCTTGTATGGCAAATCCGGTTACTACTGCCGGATAACTGCCTGAATTGACAAATAATGTTTGCACGATGGAGTCTTTTGCACTGCCGACGACAACTCTGCCAAAATCAACATTTCTTCCGTGTACTGTTGGTTTGGCAATAGTCCAACGGGCATCAGATGTGTCCTGCTGCGACACTATTGTGCGTAATGCCCAAATATCGGCTATATTTCCGTGAGCAACTATAATTGAATCACCATGTGCATTCCAAGCAACAGAAGCAACTGCCTCTGAATAGGAGGGAAGAGCCAAAATTTGTTTGCCTATTATTGCATCCCAAATAATAACTCGTCCGTCTTCACCGCCGCTTAGCAGCCGTTTCCCGTCTGGACTCCATGTCACCGAACGAACTACGGCAGAGTGTCCTTGCAAGAGAAAATCGGGCTTCCGTGATGAAACATTCCAGATATATATGGAGTTATCACTGCTACCGGACGCAATTTTATTGCCATCAGGCGAGAAAGAACAGGCGCGAACAGAATTGCCATGAAGCATAAAAGCTGGTGATATTTCAGCGCCGTTAGTTGTGTTCCATAAGCGAACAGCACGATCACCACCCGCAGAAATAGCCAATTTTCCATCAGGACTAAATTCTGCGTCATAAATACGTTGCTTATGACCGCTTAGGATTCTTGTTGTTGATTCAAACGGAATATTCCAAATTCGCAATGAGCCGTCTTCGCATCCGGTCAGCGCTTCTTGTCCAAATGGAGAAAATGCAGCCGTTAGAACAGATGATTTATGCCCAAGAAGCATTTGTGTTTGCGCTCCCGTATAGCTGTCCCAAATTCGAACGGTGCTGTCGGCGCTGCCGGTGATTATTTTTGTTGCATCTTTTGAGAAAGCAACCGAATACACAATATTGGAATGACCTTTCAACGAAGCTTTCTCGATGCCATCGTTTGTGTTCCAAAGAATGACAGTACCATCGCTGGAAGCAGTGGCCGCGCTCGCCGAACCATCGGGAGCAAAGCAAACATCTTGAATAGTATTAGCATGCCCAGCCAAAGTTCTGACTTTTATGGCATCATTAACGGAGTTTGCTGCGGAGTGTGTTATTCGTGCAATGCAATCTTTGCTTGGCGTGTTTGGAACCAGCCATTTATATTGCAATCCACTTGCATAGGCGATAGTATTCCATAGATTCCCACCGTCAAAAGAATATTCTAATTTTATGGTGTCGCTGAGTGAAGTGCCTTTCCATTGAATTGTCTCTTTTGTTCCGACGACAAATATTTCGCCGCCATTTGGACGCAAGATTTTCAAATCAGGAGGCGACGGAAATTTTCCGTCAAATCCGCCAGATAAATATGCCTCTGCCGGACATAAATCGGTTTCTACCATCAGCACAGCTGTGCGATAGAAGGAGTCAATTGGTGAAAATTGAGCGTATATACTGGTTGAACTACCTGCTGTAAGTATAAATGGCAACGTCTGTTGTGTTTGTATATTAAACGATGGATATGAAGAAGAAATGTTGCGAACTTTAATCGGTGCGCCAATTGCTTTGAGCGTAAGCGAAAGAGTTTTTGATGTGCCGGGCGGTATTTCGCCGAACGTCAGTGTCGAAGGAGAAATATCAAGCTTTGCCGTAGAACCTGACGGCGGAAAATAAGAAACGTCAGCAGATAAAGATTGTGATGGAATTGAAATTTTGCAATGTCTGATTGAATCGGTGCAGCCGACTCCGCTTTGCCAGCGAACAATGCAAGGTTGAATTTCGCTTGCCAGTTGAAAAATTGTTCGAAAGATGGTGATTGCTTCAGCTTTTGAGTTAATATTTTCGAACCAGCTTCCTCCTGTTTTTTCTGCAATATTGCGAAGCACAAGAGGCATAGGAAGTCCCGCCGTAATGCAGTAAATTGTAGTGTTAAGTGATGCAGCGCGAGCAATTATTGCCTGCTCATTGCCGGTTCCAAGTCCGTCGGTAAGGAAAATAATTACTTTTTTGTATTTGGAGGTTTTAGCTATTGCCAAAGCTCCAGCCGGAGGAGTAAGTAATGCCTCATCGTAGTTTGTGCCCACTAATGGTCTGAGCCGCGCAACAGCAGACAGCAAAGCTGTGGCATCGGTTGTAAAATCCTGATTGATATAGCTAACATCGTCGAAACTCCCAACAGCACATTCATTTATACCGTCGGCAAGCGATTCGATAAAAGCAGAAGCAGCTGATTTTACCATGTCGAGTCGCGAATTGCCTTGCGGTTCATTCATTGAGCTTGACACATCCAACATCAATACAGCCGATAGTGGGACAGGTGAAGAAGGAGGGCATTTCAATAATGTAATCGGCCGCGCTAGATTATCTTCGCTAACCGTTATATCGTATGCAGAAAGAGAGTGAAGCAAACGTCCGTAACTGTCGAAGGCGTAAAATGCTGATTCGACAATAGGGAATTGCGACGCATTGGGGCTGCTAACGTAGAACTGCTGGGCAGACACGGTCGTCAGCGATGACAGAATTGCAAGAAATAACAGAAAAAAACGCTTCATTATCGCCCCGAAGCGGTGAAAATTATAGGCGGAGGAGACTTTTACTAAATGGCAAAATCGTCGGAAACTTCGATATTCATCATGAGCATAGCCGATGCAATTGTTTTGCCTTGAGCGTCGAGTTTTAGCGAAACGGTGCCGCCGCCGCCAAGAGTATTATGCAAGACGAAATTGACAGCCCATAAATTTGGAAGCTCATAACGCTCAACCTCGCCTAGTGTAAGACCTGCAAAATGTTGTTTTACTCGCTCGGTTGTAAGTGTGTCGCGCAACATCGGATACCATTCTTCACGGAATGCGATAACTCCACAATTGGCAGCATCTCCTTTGTCGCCGCTTCGGGCATGAGCAATAGCAGATAAAGGTATGGATTTCATAATTAATTTATAGTTGTTAGATTATAGTTGTTAGTTTATAGTTGTTAGTTTATAGTTGTTAGTTTATAGTTGTTAGTTTATAGTTGTTAGTTTATAGTTTTCACTCATCATTCGTAATTCGTAATTCGTAATTAAGTAACCCTTCTGCAAAATTACGTTATTTATTGTGAGCAGAGAAAATTGTGATGCTGTGCTATTTGCGTAAATAATCTGCAACTCATTTGAGCATGCCGAGAAACACATCTTCGCTTATAATTGCAACTCCAAGCTCGCGGGCTTTGGAAAGTTTGTTTCCGGCATTTTCGCCCGCCACAACATAGCTTGTCTTTTTGCTGACAGAACTGCTTGCCTTTCCGCTTCGGTGCTCAATGGCATCAGTTGCTTCTTTGCGCGTCATTGTGGAAAGTTCGCCGGTAAGAACAAAAGTTTTGCCCTCAAAAATAGGTGCGAAAACATGCGCTTCAATTTCTTTACGATCGAAGTTAAGCCCTGCTTTTTTGAGCCGATCAATGACAGCGCGCTCGTCTTCTGTGCTAAAAAAAGAAAGTATCGAATGAGCAATTCGTTCGCCTATTTCATTGAGCGCGGTTAATTCTTCAAACGTTGCAGCAGACAAAGCGTCGATCGAAGAGAAATTTTTAGCTAAAATCTTGGCAGCTCCTTCGCCTACATAACGAATGCCCAAAGCGTACAAAATTCTAGCAAATGACTGTTTTTTGCTTGTTTCTATTGCTTGCAACAAATTATCGGTGCTCTTTTTACCCCAGCGATCAAGCGACTTAAGTGCATCGGATTGTTTATGCAGTTCGTAAATATCGGCTATTGTCTTCAGCAGGCCAAGCTCAACGAATCTATCAGTAATTTTTTCGCCTAAACCTTCTATATCCATGGCATTGCGCGATGCAAAATGTATTATTTTTCTGCGGATTTGCCAAGGACATTCTGCGTGATTGCAATAATAATTAGCCTCGCCTATAGGTCTGTGCAACGTATTATGCAGAGGGCAAGGACACGTTATCGGAAACGTATATGGCTGAGAATCCGACGGGCGCAGTTTCTGTACATAACCGCTGATTTTTGGAATAACGTCGCCGCCTTTTTCCACAACTACTGTATCTCCGGGACGAATGTCAAGAGATGCAATATAATCGGCATTGTGCAGCGTGGCGCGGCTGATGGTAGAACCTGCAAGGAAAACAGGGTGCAATTCGGCCACAGGTGTTACAACACCGGTACGCCCAACCTGCAATGAAATGGATTTCAAAAGCGCAAGGGCTTTTTCTGCCTCATACTTATAAGCGATAGCCCATCGCGGAGAACGCGCTATCATTCCCAAAATATCCTGCTGCCGCAATGAATCAATCTTGATTACTATGCCGTCAATATTAAATGGTAAAGCATTGCGGTGTTTGTGCCAATATGCGATATAATCAAAAATTTGATCGGTTGTCGAACATAAGCGCGAATCGCCTGTAGGAAAGCCCATTTCTTTCAGCAGCCGCAAATTATCAGATTGAGATTCCAATCGCGCCTCACTGGTGAAAAGGTAGTAGCATACTATTTGCAGAGGACGCTGTGCAACTTCTTTGGAACTCTGAAGTTTGAGCGTCCCGGCAGTTAAATTTCGAGGATTTGCATAAGTCTTTTCGCCGTTTTCCTCGCGTTCTTGATTGATTTTTAAAAAATCGGAATTTCGCATGTATATTTCGCCACGAACTTCAAAATTACGAAGTGAAACATTCTGTATATCAATTGGTTGTATGGAAAGCGGAATAGAATGAATAGTGCGGAGATTTTGCGTGATGTCGTCGCCCTTTTCTCCGTCGCCACGCGTAACGCCCAGCGTGAAAATTCCGTTTCGATAACGCAAGCTTATTGCAACACCGTCATATTTCAATTCGGCGACATAACGCGGCTCATTGCCGTCAAGCCCTTCGCAAACGCGGCGGTGAAAATCAAGTAATTCGGCTTCTGAGTATGTGTTAGAAAGCGAAAGCATTGGTATTTCATGCTGCACAGTTCGAAATTCTTTAAGCGGTTCGCCCCCTATGCGCTGCGAGGGCGAATCTTGCGTAAGCAGATTGGGAAATTCAGATTCAAGCATAAGCAGACGTTGAAACAGCGCATCGTAGTCGCGGTCGCTGATTTCGGGGGCAGCTTTTGCATAGTACAAGTGATCATGCCTATGTATTTCTTCTCGTAATTTTCGCAACTCTTCGGCTGCAGCAAGCGAAGAATCGGTAAGTTCCAAAAAAAATGATTGCTGCGGTGATTTTTCCATGGGCGTTTATACTTCAATGAGCAAAGATTTAAGAAAGCAAAACTACAACAGCAAAATTTATCGAACAAGTTAATGCTTGTCAAGAAAATAGCAGATGTGTAATAGAAGTGTTAGATAACAAACAAGTTGCAGCACAAAAGAGCCATAAAAAACGGCTCTTTTATGCTTGGCGATAATTAATGAAATATTTTACTTACTCTCCACGCGGAAACGACAGCCGAAACCCACCGTAAATTGTTCGCGCATCCAATGGCCCCCACACAAGCGAAGCGTCAAAAAATTGACCGAAAGGATTATGAGCGTCAATGATGGGAGATGGCTGAATGTAATTTGTGATATTCTCCGCGCCAATATATAGTTCGAAATTGCCGAATTTCTTACTGATTTGGGCATTTGCTCGAAAATATCCGTCAAATGAATTCTGTAGCCGCAATCCGTCCGGATTGTCTTTTGTGAGCGGAATGCGTCCTCCACCATTCCACATAAGAGTTGAAGCAAAAAGCCAGTCGCTTGTTTCGTAAGAAATTGTACTAAGCAGGCGATGAACGCTCATCAAAGGACGCATTTGAAGCATGCCGCCAGTTGTAGTGCGAGTATCGGTCAATCGCCATGCCGCCATCACGTCAAGTCCCTTTGCAGGAGTGATAGTAATCTGAGCCAAAGCACTGTTGGCATACGATGTTCCTTGCAAATTGCCAATATGAATTTCTCTTGGGCTTTGGTCGAAGTCAACAACCATCTGCTGCAAAAAATCGGTGCGGAAAAATTCTACGTCGAATGTTGCCGGCATATCCAACACATCAAAAGTTGTGGTAAACGAAGCGCCATAATTCCATGCTTTTTCGGCTTGAATGTCTTTTTCTATAAAAATGCGCCGAGAATTGGCAAATGCCGAAAAATTATCGGCTATAATATTAGGTGTTCTGAATCCGCTGCCTGCCGAAATGCGAAGCGAAGTATAATCGGTTAGCGCGTACTTCAGGTGAACTCGAGGCGTAATTGCCGTTCCGTAAAGATTGTGAAAATCAGCTCTGACGCCTGCCACTGCCGTCAGTTTAGGCAAAATATCGCTTGTGTATTCTAAGAAAACGCCCGGCACAGATTCAACGCGACGAAACGTTGTATCCATAAATGTTTCGTTGTAGTTGTCGCCCTGCCATGAAATTCCAGCCATAACATATTGGTCATTGTCAAAAGTAATGCGCGCCACTGCTTTGCTGTAGAGGGACTTCTGCAGACCGGCGTAGTCGCGGACGCCAAAAAACGACAGCTGATCGTGCCATGCGCCGCCGAGAACCAAAGCTACAGAGATGTCTGGTTCGTGAGTCGCTTCGAGCAATCCTGCTTTGATATATGCTTCATAGCGTTGCGTCCGTGTTCCTATGCCGTAGCGCTGCAGCGAACCGCGGTCGGTTTCAGGATTAAAGCTTGTTTGCCCGCCGTCATAGCGATCATTCAAAGCGCGCGCAACCACTTGAAGCTCATGCTTGTCGTCATTGAAATGCCAGCGTGCGAGACCATTAAGCTGCCGAAAGCTTGGCATATCTAAAAACCCGTCGGCATTTTGGTCGACATCGCTCTTAAAATTTCTGCCATGGAGCATGATTGCACCTGCCGAATGTTTGCTAAGTTTTTGCGCACCTATAACATTCAATTCATAGCGTTTCATATCATTCGCATATCCGTTCAGATAGAGCGGATCGGATGTTTCCGCTTTTTTCAACTCCACATTTATTTGCCCGGTGATAGATTCGTAGCCGGAAGCAACCGATGCAGCTCCTTTGGAAATACTGATTGACTCCATCCACGGACCTGGAAAATAATCCGCACCGTAAGGAACTGCAAGCCCGCGTATTGAAGGAACCGCTTCGGTTAGGATTTGCGTGTATATACCGCGCAAACCCAGAAGTTGTATTTGCTTAGCGCCGGCCACAGCATCGGAATACGACACTTCTGCAGACGCATTTTTTTCGAAAGATTCCGATAAACTACAGCAAGCGGATTTGCCTAATTCATGCGCTGAAATTCTTTCTGTTTTTGCGACAACTTTCGAGATTGCAGCCGATTCGCCTTCAACCGTAATTGCGCTTGTTTCAAAGACAGATTTCAATTTAATTACGACATCGCCTGTATTTGTGGCAACTTCTATTGTATCAGGGCGATAGCCAACATAACGTGCAATGAGTTTTGTGGTTCCCGCAGAGCGTTTGATGTTGAAGCGACCGTCCTTGCCCGTCAAAGTTCCTGTAACAGAGCCAAGCCATTGCACACTTGCTCCCGATAATTGTTTTGAGCCGTCTGCATCAATTCCTTGCACTATTCCAGAAATGAATGACGAAGGCTGCGCGAGTGCTTTATTGGTGAAATATGCAGAAAATAACAGCGCTGCAATCGCTATGCGCGGAAAATGCCGCCAGCTAATAGTTAAATATTTGATTAACATGACTTTTCTCTCTTGAAATTACTAAAAATTTGAATAATTAAAATTGTTGATGCGCTGCTCTTACAATCGGCGCAAGCAGATTGTGCAACGGCACTTATTCAAAAGAGAGAATATGCTAAATAATCAACCGGCAAACTAAGGAAAGTATATGCCTGCCATCGTGAGGGGAACCTCTTGCGGGCAATTCTAAATGGGGAAGAGCATAAGAAAAAAGCGGGCTTGTTTCGACGGGTATGACAGCGATTGCATACTCAAAATCAAGTGCGGAAAGAGTGTTGTCTTTTGTTGGAATATAACCTGCATTCTCTATTTTTTTTATAATGACGGTAGTAGAGCAACAGTCGCCGTTTTGCTTATCTTGCGGCATGTCGCAACCGTCGCAATGATGCGAGTATGCGGAAATGCTTTCAAATTTATCGCAACAATACGCCTCAACAAGAGGAATGCCACATGAGCCGGCAATCACTGCTATGGTCAGAGCAAACGATATGAAACGGCGAGCAAAAAGCATGAAAAACTGCGAATAACAACGATAACTCATGCAAAAATACTAGAAATTGCAAACGGCGGTTGTACAGAATTGCTGAAATAGCGTGTGCTTTTTGTGCTGCCGCATATCCTTATAAAAATAGTCGGTAAATTCATAAACATCGCGCAAGTAGTTGATATAATACTTCGACATCAATAATATTGCCTAAACTTATGGGTTTTGTACTACAAAAAATGAAGCTTCTGTATTGCAAGAAAAGATAATTTGCACTCAATAAAGAGCCATAATTTGCCGCTCTAGTTTCTAACAAAAATGAGTTTGTAATAACTGTGGTTGTGCCTTTCGACGTAGATTGCGCCTATCATTGTAATGAAGATGGTAACTTTTATTCGCAGACCGTAATTCATAATTATCGTTGCTTATTCTTGCTATTCTGCGGTGACTTCAGCATGTTAACAACAGTAAAGCCCTTTGCAAGTATAAGATTTGCAAAGGGCTTACATTATGTGCTCCCTAAGGGACTCGAACCCTTGGCCCACTGATTAAGAGTCAGTTGCTCTAGCCGGCTGAGCTAAGGGAGCGTGGCAAAAATACGAAACCCAAGGCATTTGGCAAGCAAAAACAGTTGGTTAAGCGGCGAAGTTTGCCGAGTTTGCGGGAAAGTTCGTATTTTTGCACTTCTTTTTACGAATGGTCTCGTCGCCTAGTGGCTGGGCAGAGCTCTGCAAAAGCTCCTACGGCGGTTCGAATCCGCCCGAGACCTCTAAAATATTTAAGATTTTGAAATAAGCAAGGAATTTATGGCAACGACGGCAGATTTACGTCCGGGCGCAGTTATCCGCTTCAACAATGAATTATGCACCGTTTTAGAATCAGAGCATCGGACGCCGGGCAATTTACGTGCTTTCTATCAAGTGAAAATGCGTGTTCTCCGTTCAGGTAAATTGCTCGAAAACCGTTTTCGGTCAGGCGAAACGATAGAATTTGTTCGTGTTGAGCGCAGCAATTATCAGTATCTTTATCGTGATGGCGAAGCGTATGTATTTATGGATCCAAATACGTATGAACAATATTTTGTTGACGGTACAGTTGTGGGCGATGCCTCTAAGTTTATGAAAGAAGGTCAAGAGGTTCAGCTTGCTTTCAACGATACTACTTGCCTTTCGGCCGAACTTCCGACTCATGTACATTTACGTGTAACGGCAACCGAGCCGGGAGTGCGTGGCGACACGGCTACTAACGTGCTTAAACCTGCTACACTCGAGACAGGTGCTGTCATAAATGTTCCAATTTTTGTCAATGAAGGCGATATGTTGCGCATTGACACTCGCAACGGCGAATACATCGAGCGTGTAAAAGAATAATGTTGCCAAATATTTTTCTTAAATTGAGCGTGCTTCTTTAATTTTGAGTTGAGGAACACGCTTTTTTATTTCAATAAATTTTGTGGAGCCGTCAGATGGAATTAGAATATATACGTCAACTGCTTAAAATTTTTGATGAAAGTTCTGCCGCCGAACTTAGCATAGAAAGCGACGGAAATCATATTCATATTTCGCGTTATCGCAATGATCCAATTCAGCAGACGCCGACTGCTCCCATGATTTATCCTGCGTCTTTGCCGCATGTTGCAACCGCTTCTGCTTTAATTCCATCTGTTTCAGAATCTGCCGAGCAGTCAAAGCAGGCAGCCCAATCTGCAATTTCTGAGCATACGGTTATTTCGCCAATAGTTGGAACATTTTACCGCGCTGCCAACCCGGGAGCCGATCCATTTATACAGATTGGAAGTCAAGTTTCGGTTGGCGATACACTTTGCATTGTCGAAGCAATGAAGCTTATGAACAACATCGAATCCGATTGCGCCGGAACAGTTTTAAAAATATTGGTTGAAAACGGTCAGCCCGTTGAATATAATCAACCATTATTTATTATTCAACCTAGCTGATAAACATCAATGCTGCGAAAAGTGTTAATTGCAAACAGAGGCGAAATTGCTCTGCGTATTATACGCGCCTGCAAAGAGTTGGACATACGCACTGTTGCAGTATATTCAACTGCCGATAAAACATCGCTCCATGTTCGATTTGCAGATGAAGCCGTCTGCATAGGTCCGTCTCAAAGCAAGCTAAGCTATCTCAATATTCCAGCTTTGATTTCTGCTGCTCAAGTAACCGGCGCCGATGCAATTCATCCTGGATATGGCTTCCTTGCAGAAAATGAGATGTTTGCCGAAATTTGCAAGGAATGTGGAATACGCTTTATTGGACCCAGTGCTGAAGCAATCATCAAAATGGGTAATAAATCTGTTGCCAAAGACACAATGAGCGAAGCCAGCGTGCCAGTGGTACCCGGCAGCAAAGGAATTGTCGAATCGTTTGAAGAAGCGCAATCCATAGCCGAAGAAATAGGGTATCCTGTTATGATAAAAGCAGTTGCCGGCGGTGGAGGAAAGGGCATGAGATATGTGCAGACAGAAGATGATCTTGAACAGCTTTTTACAATGGCACGCTATGAAGCAGAAACAGCTTTTGGCAATCCAGATGTATATCTTGAAAAATTCATAGAAGAACCGCGGCATATAGAAGTGCAAATTTTTGGAGATTCGCATGGAAATATAGTTCACCTTAACGAACGCGAATGTTCAATACAGAGACGTCATCAAAAACTTATCGAAGAATCACCTTCGCCTATTATGACGACTGAACTTCGCACTGCAATGGGAGATGCCGCTGTCCGTGGAGCAAAGGCGGTAAAATACGAAGGAGCTGGAACAATAGAATTCCTTGTGGATAAGCATCGTAGGTTCTATTTTATGGAAATGAATACGCGCATACAAGTTGAACATCCTGTAACTGAGCTTGCTTTAGGTACAGATCTTGTACGCGAGCAGATTCGCGTTGCTTATGGGCTTCCTTTGTCTATAAAGCAGACCGATCCATCGCTTCATGCCATCGAATGTCGCATCAATGCCGAAGATCCGTATCACGATTTTCGCCCGTCTCCTGGTAAAATCTCAAGTTTGCATTTTCCGGGCGGTCATGGAGTCAGAGTTGACTCACACATTTACGAAGGTTATGTCATTCCGCCGTATTACGATTCTCTCGTAGCTAAATTGATAACTTTTGCACCGACTCGCATTGAGGCAATTGCCAAAATGCGTAGAGCGTTGGACGAATTTATCATCGAAGGAATTCACACAACAATACCTTTTCATAGAAAAATGATGGACAACCCTGATTTTATTGAAGGGACTTTCGATACAAAATACGTGGATACTCACGATTGGAAAGCATAACAAAATTGAAAAACTATTATTATTTTCAGAAGGAGCAGACATGAATATCCCCAATGATTTGTACTATACAAAGGATCATGAATGGGTTCGGATTGATGGAAATACGGCTGTGATTGGAATAACCGATCATGCGCAGGGCGAGCTTGGCGATGTTGTGTATATTGACATTCCTAATCCGAATGAAAGCGTTGCGGTTCACGAAGTATTTGGCACTATCGAAGCAGTAAAAACAGTTGCCGATTTATTTGCGCCTTTAAGCGGCGAAATAATTGAATTTAACAGCGATTTAAACGATGCACCAGATACAGTCAATAATGATTGCTATGGCAATGGATGGATTGTGAAAATAAATATATCTAATCCTTCCGAAATAGATAATTTGTTAGGCGCTGCCGCATATAAAGAACTTATAGGCGGATAAAAGGCAAGGTAAAACAAAAAAGCTGCACGGAGCGCTTAAGCACTTCGATGCGGTTTTTTTATATACTTCAGAGATATAGAGTATGAAAGTATTATTGAAAAAGCTGTGTCAAAGCAAGAGAAATTCTGTTTATAGGGATTATATGCAAACCTTTGGGACGCTGAGCTTTCTCAGCATTTTGCGAAGGCAGCATCACAGTTTGGAAACCAAGCTTATGCGATTCGGTAAGCCGCTGGTCAATTGCCGAAACAGGGCGAACTTCGCCGGTTAAGCCAATTTCGCCTACAAGAACAGTAGAATAATCAAGCGGAACATCGCGAAGCGAGCTAACTAACGCCGCTGCAACTCCCAAATCAATAGCTGGATCATTGAGAGAAATGCCGCCGGCGATATTGACAAAAACATCGTGATGATGGAAGTCAACGCCAAGCCGCTTTTCTAAAACGGCCAAAATCATTTGCAGGCGCTTATACTCAAAACCTGTAACACTACGTTGAGGAACGCTATAGCCGGTAGGAGTTACCAATGCCTGAACTTCAATTATCAATGGGCGAGTGCCTTCTACCGTTGCAACTATGGCCGTGCCGGAATCACTTCTATTGCGTTGAGCCAAAAAAATTTCAGACGGATTTGACACTTCGCGCAATCCTGTTCCGATCATTTCAAATACACCAATTTCATTCGTTGAACCGAAACGATTTTTCAATGCTCGCAAAATCCTATATGAATAGGATTTTTCACCTTCAAATTGCAACACAGTGTCAACTAAATGCTCTAATTGTTTGGGGCCGGCTATTATACCGTCCTTTGTTACATGACCGATAATGATAATTGCAATGCCGTTACGCTTAGCAATTTGCATAAGGGCAGCGGCACATTCGCGCACTTGGACAATGCCGCCAGGTGCTGCATCAACGCTTTGAGAATACATTGTTTGAATGGAATCAATAACTGCAATCTGCGTTTGAGAGCCGGCAATGGCGGGTAATATGAGGTTGATATCGGTTTCTGCCATAAGCATCAGTGAATCTGGCGAGATTGGCAGACGTGATGCGCGAAGTTTGATTTGTTGTAATGATTCTTCTCCCGTAATATATAGAGGATTGCATCGTTCAATCATCGCGCATATTTGCAACATTAAGGTTGATTTTCCAATACCTGGATCGCCACCTACTAAAATAAGCGAGCCAGGAGTAATGCCGCCCCCGAGCGTTCTGTCAAATTCTTCTATGCCTGTTAGAATACGAGGAGAGGAGGATCCATCAATTTCTCCAAGTCGAATAATTCCTGCAGATTCCGGAGTTGTTGATAGCTTTGTCGTCTTAGTGCGATGTCGCACCGTATCATCACGCTCAATTTCTTCGACAAGAGATTCCCACGCGCCACATTGATGACAACGCCCACTCCAACGCGCCGACACTGTTTCACATTCTTTGCATCGAAATACAGTTTTTTGTTTTTTTGACATTAAAGATGATTTATAGATCAGATATTATAATAGAAAGCTGTTATGTAAACGCATAGCAATTGAAGTAATAATTAAAATTCAAAAAATTATCCTTCTCCTAATATAGGATGAAGTTTTGAACGCTTAAGATGAAATTTTTCAATTGCATATTTTTGAATATGTGTCATTGCTTCATCTACATCGTCAGTCATAAGAAACAGATCTAAATCTCCGGAATTTATCGTGCCTTCGCGCACCATTTTTTGTAATAATTCCACTAATTCCGCATAGAATTCTTTTCCCATTAGAACAACAGGAAAATTAACGATTTTTTTGGTTTGAATCAATGTAAGCGTTTCAAAGAGTTCGTCCATTGTGCCTACGCCGCCGGGCATTGCAATAAAGGCATACGAATATTTAAGTAAAAGATATTTTCGCACAAAGAAATATCGGAAATTTACCCATTTCTGCATATATGGATTTGGCTTCTGTTCAAATGGTAGAATTATATTGGCTCCTACAGAACTGCCGCCTGCTTCGGTGGCTCCTCTATTTGCTGCTTCCATAACTCCTGGACCTCCGCCAGTCATTACTGTAAATCCCAATTTTGTTAGTGCTTTTCCAACTTTGCGCGTTAATTCGTAATATTCATGACCTTCGGGAAAACGAGCCGAGCCGAATACTGTAACGCATGGTCCAACGAAATGTAATGCTCTAAATCCGCGAATAAACTCCCAAAACACTTTGAGGGCAAAGTTAAATTCTTGAATACGCGATTTTGGTCCTTCAAGATAAAATTGTTCTTCGCGAAGCTGCTTGTTCTCCTCCCATAATTTTTGGTTTTCCTCGCGCAATCGCTGAAGTTCCGATGTTAAATTTTCATGCTGCGTCTCTGTTGGCATACTTCTTCATTAATTGTTAAAATGATGTATAAATAAGAAATTATGCAGTTAGAATAATAGAAAATTGACTTACTTTTTCCGTTGATAAATACAGTAAAGTGAAAAATAAGCGATATTTTTGCAATTACAAAACTTAAAAATAGTTCTTTTTATTTATCAAGTGGAATTATGCAACAATTCGGCAATTATATCAATGGTTCTTTTACACCTGCGCTTGACGGGCGAGTATTTCGCAATGTAAATCCTGCAGATTCGCGGGATATTATTGGAGAGTTTCCGCTTTCAACATCAGCCGACATAGCCGCCGCCGTAGAATCGGCGCACAATGCTTTTAAACTATGGCGTCTTATGCCTGCGCCTCAACGCGGCAATATTCTTCGCAAGGCAGGCGATATTTTCGAGCGTCGTAAAGATGAATTAGCTGCTGTTATGACAAGAGAAATGGGAAAGCCGATTTTCGAGACAAAAGGCGATATTCAAGAAGCAATTGACACATGCTACTATGCTGCAACCGAAGGAAGACGTTTATTTGGCTATACTGCGCCAAGCGAAATGCCCAATAAAATGAATCTTTCTTTTCGCAATCCAATAGGAGTTTGCGGTATTATTACAGCATGGAATTTTCCTATAGCCGTGCCGAGCTGGAAAATAATACCTGCACTTGTATGCGGTAATACGGTTGTTTTCAAACCTTCTGATGATGCGCCACATTCAGGCATTATATTTGCCGAGATTTTAGCAGAAGCAGGAATTCCAGCCGGAGTTTTTAACGTTGTGCATGGCAAAGTAGAAGCCGGCTCGGCGCTTGTAAATCATCCTAATGTGAAACTTATAGGTTTTACTGGCTCTACTATCACTGGCAAAGCAATAGCGGCAGAATGTGGTCGTACAAATAAAAAATGTTCACTGGAAATGGGTGGTAAGAACGCTCAGATTGTAATGGAAGATGCAAATATGGAGCTTGCGCTCGAAGGAGTTCTTTGGGGAGCGTTCGGCACTACTGGTCAGCGCTGCACCGCCACTTCGCGCTTGATTTTGCAAGATTCCATTCACGATACTTTTCTTGCCAAGTTGATAGAGCGCGCCTCAAAACTGCGTGTAGGAAATGGGTTGCATGGCGATACACAGGTCGGACCAGTTATCAATGAACGCCAACTCAATAAAATTCAAGAACATGTCCGTATTGCCGCAGAAGAAGGCGCGCAATGCGTTCTTGGCGGTAAGCGCATAGACGAGAATGATTATGCTTTCGGCAATTTCTTTGCTCCGACAATTTTTACCGGGGTTGAGCCATCTATGCGTTTATTCCGCGAGGAAGTGTTCGGTCCGGTTCTGGCTGTCAGCAAAGCAAAGAATTTAGATAATGCCATTGAACTTACAAATACATGCGATTATGGATTGTCAAGTTCGATTTTTACCGCAAATGTAGATGCAGCTTTTCGCGCGATACGAGATGTGGAAGCAGGCATCACGTATATTAACGCGCCTACAATCGGAGCAGAGGCGCACATGCCTTTCGGCGGCATAAAAGGAACAGGAAACGGCCATCGTGAAGGCGGATGGACTGCGTTTGAGATATTTACAGAATGGAAAACAGTTTATGTTGATTACAGTGGACACTTGCAGCGTGCACAGATTGACAATTAGTAACAAGCAAAAGTTATAAAAATGAGCCCACTCCGAAAAGGTATTTTATAAAAATTGCAGACGAAAGATTCGCTGTTTTTCAAAAAAACATCTCTTCTAAGAGCAATCCTGTCCTAAACGATTTTTATAGTTGCTCCCCTATCTTGTAGATATTAGCTTTCAAGAGGTAAAACTGCTAA
>JBDHXA010000020.1:0-39326 GCA_039810485.1 Chlorobiota bacterium
ATCAAATCTCCGACAATTATTATCATCATAGATCATATATTGCTGTCTTGCATGGACTTTTGAATAAAATAAAGAATATAATTATCTTTATTTTAACTTCCTTCAATAAAATAAACCCCCTTTTAAGAGGGGGCTCAAAGTATAAAATATCGCGATAATATTGTTGCTCAAATATCTTTTATAAATGTGTCGCGGAAAATACCGCGCGCGCCAAAATTTTCTTTGAATCGCGCCAAGCCCCAATTTGGCTCCATGTTAACTGTAAAAATTCCAAAATCAAGCCATAAAAATCCTTCTGACGCCGAGCGCTTCATTATCTCTCTAAATAAGAGATTTACAGCTCTATATTCTTGATAATCTTCATCGTGACTAATGTAAAAGGCAAGAACAACACGTTTATTTACAGTAAAGTTGCAAACGCCGGCTATCAGTTTATCGCTTAAAAACGCTCCCCAAAGCCGTACTTTCGTCGGGAACATTTTTTTCAATAAAAGTAGCTCGTGAAGTGAGTGAGTTGGAGTTGCGCCATGACGCAATTTTAGGTTTTTGCTGAGAATCTCATAAAACTCCTCGAATAGCTCACATTCGGCAATTACGATGCCGGCGCGCGACGATTTTGCTGCTGCAGTGCGTGCTTCGGAGCGATAGCGGTTCAACATCACGTTCGCATCTGCGGAGAGTGCAACCACGCTGGAGAGTTCGCGTTTCAAATAAGAAAAACCATTTTGTAGAAGAGCAAAATCCATGTAATTTGAAACATTCTCATGATAAATTGTCGGGGGTAGAGTTAGATGAATGTTCGAGCATTGCAAGGAATGAGCGTGTACTTCGAGAATGTCGACTAGCTCGAATGATTCTTTCAAGTTCAGTGCAGAATTATAAGCATAGCCGCCGTAGCTAGCGCCAGAGTGCGACGATAAAACTCGTGTTCCATTTCTTTCAAGCACACAAGCAGGCAATACGGCGAAGATTTTACCATTTTTGCGAACCATGAATGACGCATCAATAAAGCGATCTGGCGAGTGATAAGACAGAAATCGTTGTGTTTGAAAAAGACAGCCATTATCGCTTTCAGCGACGAAATTATCCCATACTTGCAGTTCGCTAGGATTATAGGGTTGCCAGTCGAAAATATTTGTCATAACGCGAGCAATAAAATTACAGACAAGCCAATAGAGTAATTACAGACAAGCCAATAGAGTAATTACAGACAAACCAATAGAGTAATTACAGACAAGCCAATAGAGTAATTACAGAGAAATTGAAATATATTATAAAAATAATACGATGAAAATATTGCAATGCAAACAAAGCATAGAAAAATATTGAAGAAATGCGTGATTAATATGAAAATTATTCACGATTGTTTGCTTCAAATAAAAAAGAACGCCACCTCAAATAAAATTTGCTATGGCGCTGCTCAAAAGTATGAATTGTATTTAAATACGCTCGGGCAGCGGAGGCAGCGGAAGCGAGCCGGAAATTCCCATAAGCGGAAAATCTTTGCGCATTGGATAGATCGGGTCGCCGTTTGCAGGATTAACAAAATCTTCCGGCATATAAAAGCGTCTCAGATCGGGATGACCGTCGAAATGGATGCCATACATATCGTAGGCCTCTCGCTCATACCAATTTGCCGCTTCCCAAACGCTTACAACCGAAGGACAATGTGGGTTTTTTTCATAAACAGGCACTTTGATTCGGAGCCGTGTTTTGTAGGATAATGATGCAAGCATATAGACAATTTCATAACGATTGCCGCGCTTATTATGATCTATGGCGGTGATGTCAATGAGCATATTGAATTTGGTAAGCGGGCTGTTGCAGAACTCGCTGCAAAGATCTACTATCGCCGATTGAGAAGCTAAAAGTGTGTATTGATTGCGATGCTCTAAAAGTTCGACATATGCAGATATGCCTTTTGCAACTGCAAGTATTGTTTCTCTAAACGAATTCATAATATAGAATATTTATTTATTGAATAATTAAATCGTATTAAATGCCAGATTTCACTATGTTGTAATGTTCTTTTGTAGATCTATCGCATGATGTTGCAGCGAATATTGCAAAATTACTTGAAAACATAAGCAAATCCAATAAACTCTACCATTTTCTCAAATATATGCTTCAAGCTCGGCTTCGCTTTCAAGCAATACTGTACGGGCCTTGCTTCCGTCAAAGGGTCCCACTATTCCTGCTGCTTCAAGCTCGTCCATAAGGCGGCCTGCACGTGAATACCCAACCTTCAAACGACGCTGAATAAGCGATACAGATCCTTGCTGATGGCGCACAATAAGTCGTGCAGCTTCTTCAAAAAGTTCATCGCGTCCGCCAGAATCACTGCCGGAAATTGATTTTCCGCCATTGCTTTTAACTGTAACTACTGGCAGTATATATGGTTCGGAATAGCCCTTTTGTTTGCCGATAAACTCGCAAATTGCCTCTACTTCATCGGTTGATAAAAAAGAATTTTGAATGCGCATTGGCTTTGGAAATCCGCCTGGCAAAAATAGCATATCGCCATTCCCAAGCAATTGGTCAGCTCCATACATATCAATTATAGTGCGCGAATCTATTTTCTGCGCAACCTGATAGGCAATCCGCGCCGGAAAATTTGCTTTAATTATACCGGTTATGACATCAACTGACGGGCGTTGAGTGGCTACTATTAAATGAATTCCAACAGCTCTTGCCAGCTGAGCAAGCCGTGTAATCGGCTCTTCCACTTCGCGGGCTGCGGTCATCATCAAATCGGCCAATTCGTCAATGACAACAACGATATATGGCATTGAACGATGTATATGATTGGTAGTGTCGCGGAATTTTCCCTCTTTTATTTTTGTATTGTAATCTTTAATATTTTTCTGCCCGACAGAAGCTAAAATATCATAACGCCGCTCCATTTCAGTAACGACAGATTGAAGAATCAGCACTGCATTTGCCGGTGTAGTAATAATGGTTTCGTCAATATCGGGGTTAATAGCTAAAAAATGATTGCGTAAAAGTCCAAAGAAGCTCAATTCTACTTTTTTCGGATCTATAAAAACAAATTTCAAATCTTTTGGGTGCATTTTATAGATTAACGACATTACCAGCGTGTTTATGCCTACCGATTTGCCCGCTCCTGTGGCACCTGCGATAAGAAGGTGCGGCATTTTGGCAAGGTCTGTGCAATACACTTCTCCGTTAATTGTTTTGCCAAGGGCAAGCGGCAAAGAAAAGTCCGAGTCATGAAATTTTGGCGAGCGGATTATGCTGCTAAAAAGAACAGTGGACGGCTTATGGTTTGGAATTTCAATGCCTACAGTTCCTTTGCCAGGCACGGGAGCAATTATGCGAATACCGCGCGCTTTTAGGGCAAGAGCAATGTCATCGGCAAGATTTTCTATTTGCGAAATTTTGATTCCCGGCGCCGGCACAAATTCATATTGCGTAACAACAGGTCCGGGAGTAACAACTAAATTTTCAATAAAAATTTTGAACGTCTCGAGCTTTTCCTGAAGAGTGCGCGCATTTTGTTTAAGTTCAGCTTCGTCAACCGGTTGCGCGTTGTCACTATGCTGTGAAAGCAAATCCAGCGTTGGAGGCGAATACTGTATTTCCTC
Source organism: Chlorobiota bacterium (assembly GCA_039810485.1). GTDB lineage: Bacteria > Bacteroidota > Ignavibacteria > Kapaibacteriales > UBA961 > JADZAA01. Next base: position 3,606 of record JBDHXA010000020.1, read on the forward strand.
GTCAGTAGCATGAATTTTCGGCACATATTTTAATTGTTGCTCAGGAATTCGGATTTCGTGAAGTTCTACTGTTAGTTTCGCCGGTTCCGGCGTTGAAGTCAAATCTTGGTTAATAGGCAGTCCAACCACTTGCACATCAGATCTGTCTGATGATGACAGCATGTCTTCGGCAGTATGGGCAAATCGCTGCGGCGGCATATCTTTGTAGGAAGTCATTGGGCGCACGGGTGTCTGTTCAGGCAAATTGCCTCTGTCTATAAGCCGTTGCACAGCGGGATGATGTGAGACAGCGGGCGGCTGTTCCTGTTCCGCAGGTCGTATCACCGGCTCGGGAAATTGATTCTGAGCAATTTCAACGGATCGCCGAATAATTCTTGCCGGTTCGTCGTCGCTTTCAGCGCTGTCGAAAATAGTTGGAGTTCGCGAAATAGGACGTGCGCCCGGACGATATTCCGTTTGCTTTTTTCCCTCTGCATCGGCTTCGACAATTGGCACGTTCTCGACCGACGCAGATTCTTTGCGGAAAAATATTTGGTATAAATTCGCAATAATATCTGCAAGGCGACCATAAAGCAATCGAAATTTAATGACAACACGATCAACATCAATGTCGGCGCCGAGTATAATAGTAACGACTATGCCACAAATAAAAACTAATAAAGCACCTATTTTTCCTACTATATCACTGACAATGCCAGCCATAAACTGACCAACTGTGCCGCTCCATTCGCGAGAAATGCTTGGCATCCATGCAATAAGTTGAAATGTGCCTGATACGCTTGCAAAAAGCAAGCATAGTATTAATGCAGTTGAAGTATACTTTACAACGCGAGCAGGTATTGACTGAACGGTAAAAATATGTTTTGCCCACCAAGCCATTAGTATTGGCAGAATGATGGAAGCGTAGCCAAATGTACTGTTATAAAGAAAGTTAGCTATTATGGCGCCAATAATTCCCAGCCAATTTTGTGTTGTGTCTATTTTTGCGCGAATCTCGGGGTCGCCGCGGATAATTCCGGTAAATTCGTGAAAGGATATTTCTGTATTTGCTTCGTCGCGAGAAGTATAGGAAATGAGCGCTACAAAAAACAAAGCAGATAAGAAAATGAGTAGAATGGCAATTATTTGATATTGTCTTTTTTTAGCGCTTTCTATTGATCGAGCCGGTTTCTCGGGTTTTATGCGCGCCTGTCTTTCGCTCTTTCGTTTGGAGCGTGGAGATCCATCGTTGTCAGTGTCTTGTGAGGGCACTGACTGCACTCGCTTTATGACAATATTATCTCGTTGTTCAGCCATAATATGCTGATAAATAAACAGAAATTATTATTCAAATAGTACCGCAAATATATTTTGATTTATTCATTATTATTGCGGCGTCAATATTATTGTTCATTTATTGAATCTGTATTTTTACTCCTGTGGCAAGCGATTCTTCGGCGGCGAAAGTTGCCAGTGTAACAGCGCGAATCTCATTGTAGCTGATTGGCATTTCAGTGCCTTCTTTTACTGCTTTTACGGTCGCGTTAATTTCTTCCTTATGTCCTTTTGAACCGTCGAACGTCAAAGATTTTGATTTTTTTCCGCGATGAAGCGACAATTTGACAAAATTATCCATAATAGCCGCAGAACCTTCGCAAAATGCCTCACAGTATTCTTTATTGAGCGAACTGTCACCATTTGCAAAATAATGTAATGTACCGACTGAACCATCGGCAAATTTAAGAGTTATAGAAACAATATCGTGATTTGCCGCTTCACGGTTTGCGCCCGAAACAGCTTCGGCAAAAACGCTGACAGGCAATGCTCCGCAAAGATACGTCATGCAATCAATAAAGTGGCAGCCTTCGCCGATTATGCGTCCGCCTTGGACGGGATCCTGAATCCAGCTTGTTTTTGGAATTGCTCCGGCATTTACACGATAAATCATGGTCATTGAGGCGGTGCGAGAGCCAAAAAATTTCTTCATTGCGCGAAAAGGAGCTGAAAAGCGTCGGTTAAATCCTACCATAACACGTCCGCCAGAACTATGCGCGGCAACCTCAATCGCTTCCATCTGCTCGCGATTAATCGCAAGGGGTTTTTCGACAAAGACCGGCTTGCCTGCTGCAATTGCCTGTTCGACATAGCGCGCATGTGAGTCGTGGCGCGATGCAATAAGCACCATCGAAACATCTTTATCGGCAATGACCGAAAGAGAATCGGTTGAAAACCGAGCAAAACCGAATTTATGCGCGGCTGATTTAGCGTTTGCCGGAGTGGATGTTGAAACTGCAATAAAATCAGTTCCGGCGGATTTAAGCGGTGGCAAAAGCATAGTTTGAGCAAAGCTGCCCGCACCTATAAATCCAACGCCAACGGCAGATTGCCTTGAATAATGTTTGTTGTCGCAACTCTTTGCAACAGGCGTTGTATTATACGGATATTGTAGCACAATGCCAAGGTATTTTTCATTGGTTTTTCCGGTTATCAAATCGTAGCCGCTAACTGCGTTGGCTATGCTGATGCGATGAGTGGTCATCGGTGCGACGCGTATGCTACCTGCGGCAATTAAATCCAAAAATGCGCTCATGTTGCGATTTTCCGTCCAGCGCACATAGCCGACTGGGTAATCTACGCCTCCTTCTTCGTAGGTTGGATCGTAGCGCCCGGGACCGTAGCTGCAGGAAATGCGTAGTTCGAGTTCTTTCTCGTAGAAGGGCGAGCGCGGTACATCCATAGGTGCTGCTCCGACCACAACAATTGCACTTTTTTTACGGGCAATATCGAGAGATAAGAGCATCGGCTCCTTGGAATCTGTGCTGGCTGTTATGATTACGGCATCAACGCCGATGCCTCGCGCAAAGGAAATGACCGCCGCGGCGGATTCGCGCTTGCTGATAAATGTTGCGTCGCAGCCAAATTCTTTGGCCATCGGAAATAACGATTCATTAATATCCAAGCCCGCGACGCGGCATCCCGATGCTTTCAGCAATTGCACCGTAATTTGCCCTAATAAACCCAAACCAATGACTGCAACCGACTCGCCGAGCCGCACATCTGATTGGCGAACGCCCTGCATAGCAATAGCGCCGAGAGTTGTGTAGCAGGCATCGTCGTAGGAAACTGTTTCGGGAATATGAACTGCAAGATTTTTAGGAACGGAAATATACTCGGCATGATGCGCAAATTGTGCGCCTGCGCAGGCGACTCTATCGCCCGGAGCAAATTCCGGACAACGTGACTCGACTACAACGCCGGCTGCGCTGTAACCAAACATTTTGTAGGACTCAAGCTTGGACTTTACGCGCTGATATGTGGCAATTAGGCCTTCTTTTTTAATGTTTTCAATAACTTGCTTTACAGCTTCCGGCTGCGAGCGGGCGCGCTCAAGCATGGACGACTGTGCACTCGATACCGAAGATCTTTCTGTTCCGGCACTTATCAGTGAAGCTGCTGTGCGAACTAAAATTCCGCCATTGTGGCAATTGGGCACCGGCAGCTCTTCCACGAGCATTTCGCCGGTTTTTTGATATTGTAGAACTTGGAGCATTCAGAGTAAATCCGCTTGAGAATAGCGGAAATCAGTAGAAATGAAAAATTGAGCAAATATATCTTGCAAAAATACCGATTTTAACGCCAAACATCTACAAACTGCTTGTCTGGAGCATTATGCTTATTATTTCAAGTTCGAAGTTGTTTTATTTTAAAGAGCAGTTTTACTATAAACTAAACCTTGTGTCAATATGATAAAATTTATTAAATGCTGAGAAATATTAATTCAGAATAGAAAATAAAGATAAATGAAAATATATTCATTTGCAAGTTGTTTTTTTTTTTTTTTAAGTTGCAAATATATTATATTCTTAATATCTCTAGTGGAGTAAAAGTGATAAAGTTTTTAAAAACAACCTTTTGTTTCCTTTTAGTTTTTTTTATATTTTCGTCTGATACAATTGCTGATGTTGCACCTGAACATCGTAAGGAATGCAAGCCCCCTTGTTGTGTAGAAAATTTAGGAATACCTATTAATGTATGTCATAGAATTGAGACAACGTGTAGATTTACCGTTAGCATCATATGCAAATCTCTTGGCGTCGAGTATTTGGATGTTACTCATTTATGTATTGAACATAATTGGAATTTAGCTTTATGTATGTCTGAACAACCAGTGAGAGGAGCATATAATGAATGTGAAGTAGATAACTTTCAAGAAACATGTGAGAACTCATATTTAGGAGGCTTGAGTTCTAGTGGCTCTTATTGTGGTGAGTGTCAAATGGCTTACAGAAATGAATGTGCAAGCGGCACAATAATTTGTAAAGTAGAAATGCATGGAAAATAATACATTTAAGGATTCCAATCAATGAAAATAATTTTGTTTGCATTAGCATTGGTTTTAGGAGCATACATTGGAAAATCTCAATCAATGCGCGATTCCGTTATTTTCAATACATCAATGGAGAAGTATAAATATTTACGGTATTTGTATTTTCTTAATGAGTTCGATTCGGCTACAGTGTCGTTTTATTTTGGCGAAGTAACCGTTAGGTCAAATTCTACGATTCTTCAAGTGCCATTAACAGACTCGCTGAGCAATTACAAGACATTTCGCGGCGATTCATTGCAAGGAGAAAATGCGAATTTATTATCGCTTGCGCGAACCGCAGCCTTCACGATGCCGCCGGGCAGCGTTACGGCTGATTATTTTGCCGAGTTGCGCGCACTTGCGCCATGCGGCTCGTCGAGCAAAACAGCATGGAAAGGAATAGAAAGCGGATTTGCAGAGCAATCGCAAAATCGTTGGAATATCACGTACAATCCTATTTGGGACATTGGAGTTGGGGCTATTCAAGATCATACCGAATTTAGCATTCAGCTTGTTCGCGTAAGCGATAATTCCATCATTAAGGAACTTGGACGTTTTGGAATTGAGCCAAATCCAAACGGAAGCTATGCGCTCTACTATCCGGAAGATGCAAACGCGCAGATGCACCATGTTACTATTGGCTCGGAATATGCCGGTCAGAATGTGTATGTAAGAGTTTCTCCAAGACGCTGGGGGCCAACTCCGTATGGAGTAAGAATGTCAGCAATGCCTATGGATATGAATAAATCTTTTCGAAGCGGCAATTTCAAGAATTCATTATTAGCTGCTCAATTGGACTTTACTCATTCTGAGCGCGACAGTTTACAAAAATGGTACTATGATGATTTGTTTGTATATTTTGACAGTATCGTTGTCGAAACAGGTTATCTTCCTCCGTTTTACACTCGATATAATTTTCCCTCTAAAGAATTTTATGACTATTTAGATCGATACCACGAAAGATATTTTGTGGTTGACACGATAATACAAGGCGACACGCTTTGGCGTCAGAAGAACCAATTGACTTCATCAGCTAAAATAAATAAGCAAATACAAAACACGCTATCAAAAGCACATTACCGCTTTTATTTCAAGATGCTTAGCAAACATCCTGTAACCGAGCAGAATATTGATGTAGTTGCTAATATGCCCTTTGAAAGTAAAAATGCTGACATCTGGCAGGTAAATTTGCAGGGAGATTACGAGCGATTATTATGGCGCGGAACATTGCAGCGTGGCGAGAATCTCATACATTTAGAAATGGGCGCAACTCCTTCGGGCGAGCGTATGCTGTGTTTTGCAGACCATGATAACTCATATAATACTTGTTTGTTTATTACATTTATCCGATAATGAGGAATGTGTAAAAGCTTGACAGATAGAACAATAAGACATTAGATAATTCTATCGCATCAGTAAAAAATAGATAACTCAGCAATATCAGAAAAGTCCGGTCATTGTTCTTTGTCCGGTTTTTTTTATAGAAACATCAATATTGAAAAATGAGAATATTCTGCAAAAATCCTTTAAGTTTTTCAGGAAATTTTTAAGCCGCAAAAAAATGATTATTCATATCGCAGCGCTTCTATTGGGTCGAGTCGCGCTGCTCGCCACGCCGGATAAAGACCGAATGCAATGCCTAGAATAGTGCATACAACAACGCTGAAAATCACCCAAGGAATAGGCATGCTCGCTTCAACATTGAGCAGGGAAGATAAGAGCGCGCCACCGCCAAAGCCCAAGCCGATGCCCACAACGCCGCCTAATTGGCATAGAGTTACAGATTCTATAAGAAATTGCGATAAAATCCATGATCTTCGCGCACCGATGGCTTTGCGAATGCCTATTTCTCTTGTGCGCTCTTTAACGGAGACCAACATGATATTCATTATTCCAACTCCGGCTGCTAGCAATGCAACTAGTCCGCTACCAAGACCAAAAAAATTGAGATAGGAAGTAAATGAAGCGAACTGAGCCGATAATGATTCGCCAGTTTCGATTTCAAAAGTATTGTCTTCCCACGGCTTTACATTTCGCAGTATTCGCATTATTCCTATTGCCTCGTCCATTGTTTTGCCGAGCGATTCCTTGCTTGCAGATTTAATAGTAATATCAACCGATTGCTCCCATTCATCAGAGTAGTATTTTACTAAATTGCTGATGGGAATCAATATCTCATTATCTTGGCTACGCCCCATCAACGAACCCTTTGCCGTTAACACACCTATTACTGTAAAATGTTGATTTTTAACAGCAATGGTTTTCCCAACAGGATCTTCATTGTAAGGAAATAGCTTGACAACAACATCGTTGCCAATGATGGCAAAAGGGCGGGATGACGCGATATCCTCTGGAAGAAATTGCCTGCCTTCGCTGAGTGTTATATTATTTGTTGTGAAATATGCATCGTCAACGCCATGCAATATTACGTCAGTATTAGTTGAAAGATTGCCATTTTTAGCTGTCATGCCAGATCTTAAAGCAGATATGCCGATTGTTTCGGCGTCTGTCATCATGCGTTTGAACTCTTTTGCCTGCTGATATGTAATATTTTTGCGCTTGCGGTATTTGTGCCATGAATCGCCCATCTGAACTGACGGAGTGCGCTTTATCAGAAATGTTGCATCACCCATCGCTTCAAGCTGCTTCGATACTGTTGTGTTAAGCGATGATATTGCAGTTCCAGAGCCAATGATCGCAAAAATGCCGATTGCTATGCTGATTAGTGTTAAAAATGAGCGCAAAGCATGGGCGCGAACGGCATCAAGCGCTATATAAATGCTTTCTAAAATATTCATGACTTCATTATTACATCGTTATTCATATCGCAAGGCATCAACCGGCTTCATGCGAGCTGCTCGAATGGCAGGTATTAAACCAGCCAAAACACCGACAATTATTGAGACAATAGAAGCAGTAACAAGCAATTGCGGCGGCACATAAGAAGTCAAATAATCGGAGTCGCTGAAAAATATTTTGACCGCAAGTGCAATAACAGCCGAGCAAAATGCAAAAGCAATGAGAGCGCCCACAAAGCATAGTGCGGCTGCTTCCATGAGAAATTGCAAAAGAATGGAGCTGCGCTTAGCGCCAAGCGCCTTGCGTATGCCTATTTCTTTGGTTCGTTCGGTAACAGAAACAAACATTATATTTGTAATGCCAATAATTCCCACAAAAAATGAAAGCGATACAAGTCCAATTCCAACGCCCCATGTCGACATGCGCAATGCGCTGACTTCATCTCTAAACATTTGGGATTCGTTAAGAGAAAAATCTTCCGGCTGTCCGGGTTTATTATTTCGTATTTGCCTCATTAGCCCTATTGCTTCCAAGCGCACATTTTCCATATTGGTTTCGCTGCCGGCTTTAATTGCAATGGATAAACTTCGTCCTGACGTGCCAAATATGCCGAAAAACGTATGAAGAGGAATATACACTTGATTGTCAATGAAATCCAAAATAAAGGTACCTCGTTTTTCTACAATTCCTATTATTTCAAATTTTCGACCTCGTATTTTAATTTCTTTGCCAATGGCATCGCCTTTGGGGAAAAGAGTGTTGGCAACATTATAGCCGATTACAACAACTTTTGCATTAAATCCATCTTCGGCGCGGGAGAAAAAGCGACCGTCTGTAACTGTGCCCGCAGCAGTAAAGGCATATTCTGCTGGAACGCCTTGCACGCTGATTCCGCTAATTGTTTGATTTTTATATTGAACGGTTGCACCCCATTTCTGCACGGTAGGCATAGCAATTTCTGGCGTTATTGCGGTTCTGCAAAATTCTGCCGCCTGTTTGTAATTAATATCTTTGCGGCTCATATACTCGCGCCAATTTGCGCCGCCTGACCAATTCCATTTGTCAATATAGATCATATCAGTACCAATCACATTGATGCTTTTTTCGAGTGCAGTGTCCAATCCTTCGAGAAGCCAGCCCATTAGTATCACAAATACAATTCCTATCACAACTCCCAATGTAGTAAGGAGCGAGCGTAATTTATTACTATTGAGCGATTCTAAAGTGAAGCGGGCTGACTCGGTAATTTCACTGAATTTCATTATGTTCTTAGAATGTAAATCGTTGATTTATGCAGCATCGCTATGTGCGGAATCTTCAACTTCGTTAGGCATATCGGATTCGATGCCGCCATCGCGTATGCGGATTATGCGGCGTGCAAAACGAGCGATAATTTCTTCGTGGGTAACAAGTATTATAGTATTGCCAGCCTTCCAAAGATTGTCGAATAAATTCATAATATCATTTCCCGTTTTAGAGTCGAGGTTGCCAGTCGGCTCGTCGGCAAGAATGATCGAAGGATTGGTAACCAATGCTCGCGCAATGGCGACACGCTGACGCTGACCGCCCGAAAGTTCATTAGGCTTATGTTCCATTCTGTCGCTTAGGCCTACACTGCGCATAGCTTTCTCGGCAAGTTCGTGTCTTTTGCTGCGTTTAGTTCCTGCATACACTAATGGCAATTCTACGTTTCTAACGGAGCTTGCTCGGGCAAGCAAGTTGAATGTTTGAAAAACAAAGCCGATTTCTTTATTTCTAATTTCGGCTAATTCCGCATCACTCATTGATTTTACATCAAGACCGTTGAAGAGATACCTTCCGGAGCTTGGAGTGTCCAAACATCCAAGTATATTCATCAGCGTAGATTTGCCCGAGCCGGAAGGTCCCATGATTGCGACGTACTCGTTAGGGAAAATATTCAGCGACACATCGCGCAATGCGTATAGTCTTTCGCCGCCCATTGTGTAAATTTTTTCTACATTTTCAATGTGAATAATCGGCTGTTCAGATGTCATGTGTATTTTCCTTTTATTGCTTGTAATCTGCAGTTTTTTTGAATTTGGACGCTGTGTCAATTGTTATTTTTGCGCTGTCGGTCAGCAGCTTGGTAATTGCCTGAAAACTTCCGCTTATAATTTCGTCGCCGTCTTTAAGACCTTGTTTTATCTCAATATATCCGCGATCGCTTAAGCCGGTTTCCACTTTTATTTGTTTGGCGCGCTTATTTGCGTTGAGAAAAACTACGGATTGCGGTTTCTTTGGCTTCATTTTTTTTGTCTTATCGCTTTCGATTTGAATGCCGGAGCCGGAAATGTCAGAATTTGCATTTATTGAATTTTCCCTGACAGTTACGGCTTGAAGCGGAACTGTTATCACATTCGGATGCGTTTCAGTTTCAATGTCCACATTGCAGCTCATGCCCGGGCGCAAGCGTTTTTCGCTGTCCAATATGCGAATACGAACTTCAAAATTGGTAACTTCTTCTTGAGTGCCCGCTCCGCTGACTTTTGCAGAATGAGCGATTTCATACACAACGCCTCTAAGAGTTGTATCCGGCAAAGCGTCAACCGAAATGCGGGCTGTATCGCCGATTTTTACCAAAACCACATCGTTTTCATCAACATCAACCCACGCATTCATTAGCAACAGATCGGCGATTCGCATCATTTCAGTGCCTTGCATCTGAGCTGTACCGACCACTTTTTCGCCCTGTTTCACCGCCAGTTTGGTAACTGTGCCTGCCATAGGCGAATAGATTGTGGTGCGCTGCGCTTGTGCTTGCACTTGCTTCAATGCGGCTTTTGCGCGGTCATAATCTTTCAGAGACGCTTGATAGCGCGATTCTGCCTGCAGAGCCGAAGCATTTGCGCGGTCTAATTCTTCTTTCGATGCAAATTGCTTTTTATAAAGTTCGGAAATGCGTTTAAGGTCTTGCTGCGAGCGGTCTGCATCTGCTCGCATCGCATCAATGCTCACTTTAGCGGATTGCTCGGCGGCTGAATACTGCTCAACTTGCGAAGTAACTAAGTCAGGGAGTATTCTTACTAATAATTGTCCGCTTGAAACAGATTGGCCGTCTTTAACCCCAAGAAAAATAATTTCGCCGCTGGCTTCCGACGATATTTTTACTTCGGTTTCCGGCTGAATTTTTCCGATCGCGCTGACTGTTTGCGTGATTGTACGGCGCGATGCTTTTTCTACAGTTACTTTAATGCCGTCGCTTCGGTCGCGAGTTAATATGATTGCTGCCGAACCGCCTGCAATAAGCGCGCTTAGAACGATGATCCAAAGCGTGGTTTTTGTTTTCTTCTTCGCCATTTCTGTGAAATAAAGTAAGAAAATAAATTGTCAGTTATTTGTTATTGCTTCTGCCAAAATATTTGTGGATTATTTGTTTTATATGTAATAAGTTTTATTCCGGTATCTTTATTCGAATATTCTTCTTTTTGCGGACTTTGCTGAAGTCCGTCCAATGGTAGCAATTGAATATATTCAACTTCTTTTCCTGCTGAAGAAGTTTCTGCATTATATTCGCTTCTAACCGGCGTTTCTAACCGGTAAAGATTTTTAGCCATGTATGTTTCAAGATAATTTTCTTTTGTTTGCAAATTTTCTTTATTCCAATTGGCGTCCGCATTGAGAATCAGCGGCTTGCCTTGAATGAGTTTTTCTCGCACTTCTTCAATGCTAAGCAAATTGCCATTTTCGTCCATAACATAAGCGTCAAAAGTCGGATCAATCCATATCCATTTTTGCAAATCACTACTGTACGCCATATTTATAACATGGCAGTCCTCAAATTCGCTTTCTTTTGGCAAGCATGTAACAAATCGCGAGGGAATGCCGAGAGAGAGATAACATTCATTGAGGATTGTTGCCATCATTCTGCAATTAATTCCTCTGTTTTCTGCTTTGCAAATATTAATTAAATCTATTGAATTGCGCGATTTTGGACTATTGGATATTCCGTCGTGCCTGACTATGGAATGTACCCAGTGCATTAAATTGAATATTTGAGATAATTCGCTACCTTTGCCAGCAATAGAATCTAATTTTAATTCTTTTCTTATTTTTTGCAATTCGGGAGCATCTTTTGATTGGTATGAAAATATTGGTGTAAATCTCTTGTCAGAATAATCATATTTCCAGGCATTTTTTAAAATATCCAATCGTGATGTTTCGTATTTTATCTGTGTTCTTGCGGTATCTTTGCCGTTAAGTACAATAATAAAATTATATGCTTCGCCGGGCGAAACTGAAAAGGAAATAGAGTCAATATCTGTGTAAAACACAACATTTTTAGCAGATGTCCTATAAATGTCCAATTCCTCTTCCGGAGTTATTATCCATGTTTTTTTTAGAAATTTACCGTCATATTTAATGTCGACAAATTTTGATGTCGCTTTGATGACCGGCAGTTTGGGTTTTGCCATTAATAATTGTCCGCAAAAAATTAAAGCAAAGATGGTGGAAAACAGGTGTTTCATAGATTTTTCTATAAAAGAATTATACAAATATATTTATCCTTCATTTTTGCGTAGAAAAACGTGGAGAATAAATTACAAAGTGCCTATGACAAAACGCATTTGTGCTTGTGCTAAACGATAGTCAAAAACAGAGTTAATTCTATTGATTGTTGCAGTGATAAACTGAGTGTTAGCAAGCAAATAGTCTGTTATTTGTGCCGTTCCGACTTCAAATCTCTCTCGCGCGCTGCTTAGGTTAAGTTCTGCTGATTTTAATGTACGTTTTGTTACTTCAAGCTGCTTTTCAGCGGCAGACAGATTAAGCAATGCCGACTGTGCTTGTGTTCTGATTGTTTGTTCGATGCGAGCACGATCTAATTGTGTTTGTTTTAATTGAAATGAAGATGATTCAATTTGTCCATTGGTTATAAAATTGTCAAAAATCGGAACGCTAAGATTCAAACCAATAAAAGAGCGTCCATACTCACTAAATTTTGACAATTCATAGTTTGACCACGACCATCCGCCATACGCGCTAAGAGAAGGAAAATAGCCGGAACGCGAGGAAGTAACAGCAGCCTCGGCAGCATCAATTCGTGCGTTGGCAGCAGAAATATCTGATCGTCGAGCGATTGCTTTTTGTATCATTGCATCAATGCTTCCGATATCATTGCGGAATTGCAGGAGTATTTCATCGCTTATTTCTGCTGTTAATTCTGATTCGGTAAAATCTGCTTCTTGCGCCGGATTAAGCCCCATTAAAGACAGCAGAGCTGCTTTTGCGTTGCTGAATTGATTCTCTGATTGAATAATATTGTACTCTCGCGTACCATTGTCTGACTCTTGTGCATAAACAGCAGTTGCAGTGCCAATACCGGCTGCATGGCGCGCTTGAATGCGCTCTAATTCTTTCTGACCGGCTTTTAGGTTTTCTTGATTTATTTTTACGATTTGCGAATTGCGCAAAACGGATATATATTGCTGCCAAACATTGTAGCGAATCTGATTTACTTGCTGCACATTTGACGCTTCGAGAGCTGTCAGATTTTTTTGTGCGCGATTATAATTGGCCTCACGTGAAAATCCGTTAAAAATAACGTAATTTGCATTTAAACCAAGTGAATAGCTGTTGGGCGGCGGTGAAAATCCAGCCACATTTACTTGAGCGCCTCCATCTTGATTTAAACGACGTGAAAAACCGGCATTAGCGTTTAACGACGGTAAATACGAGCCAAATGCGCTTGTAATATCGGCTGTTGCAGTTTGCAGCTGGGCGTGAGAACTTAAAATATCTAAATTTTTTGCAGCAGAAATCCTTATGCAATCTTCAAGGGAAAACACAGCAGTATTTCCGATTTGAGCAGCAGATCCCATGCGACATAAAAGAGCAATAATCAGAAAAAGAAAATAGCGTCGAATAAACATGATCAATGTGATTTTGTTAAAAATTAAGCATAAGGTTCGACATGCGACATAAACGAAGATTTATTGATAAAGTTGCATTGCCAAACTAAAAAAAATATGGCAGACGATGTTGAAATAAACTACAAATAACATTTACTAAAAAAGGAATTATTGTTATGCATGGAGGAATTGATGTTGGTGGAACTGCAATCAAATACGGCATTATTGACGATAAAGGAAATATTATCAGCATGGCGCAAATGCCAACAGGCGCTTCGAAAGGGCAAGAATTTATTATTGAGCGCATAGGCGGTGTTGTTGAAAATCTTAATAAAAAATGCATAAGTATTGGCATTGGCTTTCCTTCGGTTGTTTCGCCGATTGATGGATGCGTGCATTTTCCTCCTAATCTTCCGGGCTGGGAAATTGTTCCGCTCAGAGATATAATAAAAGAAAAATATAGCGTTGATGCTGCTATTATGAACGATGCAAATGCTGCGGCTCTTGCTGAAAGTGTACTCGGAGCAGGAAAAGATACGGACAATTTTCTGTATGTAACGCTTGGTACAGGAGTAGGAGGCGGTATAATACTCAATCGGAGTGTTTTTACTGGCGAAAGAGGTGGCGCTGGTGAAATTGGCCATGTCATTGTAGATTTACACGCAGAACCGTCCGAAAGTAAACATATTTACAGCGCCGGCTCGCTCGAGGAGCATGTAGGTCGCGATGGTATTCTAAATTTGGCGCAGCGTCTTATAAGAAAAAATCCGAATTCATCACTTGCACATTATAAAGAAAATCTTGATGTGGAGCATATTTCAAAAGCAGCGGAAAACGGAGATGTTATCGCCTATGAATGTTTAAAGATAACCGGAAAGATTCTTGGATTGGGTATTGCCGGAGTTTTGGCAGTTCTGGATTTGCATGTAGTTGTTATTGGCGGCGGCATTTCGCTTGCTCATCATTCATTGTTGGATTCAGTTCGAGATACATTGTATATTCGAGCTTTGCCAACAATAGCAAAATCGGTAGAAGTTCACCAAGCTCGATTCACAAAAAATGCAGGAATAATCGGCGCAGCTTTGGCCGGAAAAATTCATTCGGAAATGTAATAGCTTCCGAGTAAATAGCTTGTATGAAGAAAATTAAAGGATTTGTGTGCATAATTAAAACAGCGCTGGTCAGGTTTATAAGTATTTTGGAGCCATAATTTTGGGCAAGCTTCCATAGTATTCGGCTTTTAATGTCTCAACCGTAGTAGAAACTATTCCTTCGATTGTAAAATTATCTTTCTGCACTTTTCCTATTTCTGTGCAGTTAATGCCGTGCGCAGCGCAAACTGAATGTAATATTTCTGCTTTGTCAGTCGTTGCTGTTACAACAATTCGGCTTTGCGCCTCGCCAAAAATATTGGCTGAATCTAAGGTGAAATCAAAGTCAATGTGAGCGCCTAAACCTTTAGGCGAATTTATTGCTTTTTCAGCAAGGCAGATCGCCAAGCCGCCCTCGGCACAATCATGCGCCGAGCGAATCAGTCCGCGACGAATGCCATGCAGCGTTGCTTTTTGTAATTTAACTTCTTCTTGTATTTCGAAAGTTGGAGCTGCGCCGGTTATTTCGCCGGCGGCTAGTTTGATAAATTCAGATCCGCCTAATTCTGCACGCTGCTTGCCTAAGAGAAATATAAGGTCTCCTTCATTTTGGAATCCGCTGCTGCAAGTAAGCGAAAGATCATCAATCAAACCGAGCATTCCAATTGTCGGTGTTGGAAATACTGCATGACGCTGCGATTCGTTGTGGAAGCTCACATTGCCGCCGGTAACAGGCGTATTCAATGCTTTGCACATATCACCAATGCCACGCACAGCCTCTTTGAATTGATAATAGACTTCTGAGTCATAAGGATTTCCGAAATTCAGGCAATTGGTGATTGCAACTGGTTCTGCGCCGGTGCATACCACATTGCGGGCGGCTTCGGCAACTGCCATCATGCCGCCATGATATGGGTCAAGATAAGCAAAACGGCTGTTACAGTCGACTGATACAGCAAAACCATGTCCGGGAAGCTCTTTAATTCGCATAATGGCTGCGTCGCCTGAAATGCTGACTGTATTAGTACGCACCTGCGAATCATATTGCTCGTAAATCCATCTTTTGCTTGCAATTGTCGGTGAGGCGAGCAAACGCCAGAACAATTGTTCGTTTTCTGCGCCAGTAGTATTCCATTGGGAAAGATCTGCTGTTCGTGTATGAGCAAGATAGCGCGGTTCGGATGCTTCGCGGATATAGACAGGCGCGCCTCCACCAAGAACCAACGATTCCGCTGGTGTTTCTATAACTTGTTTGCCATGATAAAAAACTCGAATTATTCCGTCGTCGGTTACATGACCGATCTTGGTGATAGGCACATCCCATTTAGCACAGATATCTTGAGCAATGCGCTCCTTTTCGATTTCGACAACTGCCAGCATGCGCTCTTGAGATTCAGAAAGCATTATTTCGTAAGCGCTCATATCTTTTTCGCGCAAAGGAACGAGGTCAAGATCAATATACATACCGGATTTACCTTTTGCACTCATTTCCGAGGTCGAGCAGCAAATTCCGGCAGCACCCATATCCTGCATGCCGACAATGCAACCTGAAGCAATCAATTCCAATGCAGCTTCTAGAAGCAGTTTTTCTGAGAATGGATCGCCAACTTGCACGGTTGGACGCATATCTTCTGTTTTTTCATCAAATTCGCGGGAAGCAAGAAGCGATGCTCCATGAATGCCGTCGCGTCCGGTAGAACTACCTAAAATCATAACAGGGTTGCCGGCTCCTTTGGCAATTGCAGAAGCAGTTGCGTCGGTTTTTACAATTCCAACAGCCATCGCATTAACTAATGGATTGTCAGTATAACAGCTGTCAAAATATACTTCGCCGCCAACAGTCGGAACGCCAAAGCAATTGCCGTAATGACCAATTCCCCGAACAACACCTTTGAGCAAATAGGCAGTGCGCGAAGTTTTTAACTCGCCAAAACGCAATGAGTTGAGAGCGGCTATTGGACGCGCGCCCATGGTAAAAATATCGCGTAAAATTCCGCCTACTCCGGTTGCTGCGCCTTCAAATGGCTCTACTGCCGACGGATGATTGTGGCTTTCGATTTTGAAGCATATCGCATAACCTCCGCCAATATCAACAAGTCCGGCATTTTCCTCTCCGGCTTCAACAAGCAAACGGCCACCAGAACGCGGCAGTGTTTTTAGCTGGAGAATAGAATTTTTATAAGAACAATGCTCGCTCCACATTACTGAATACACGCCAAGCTCTGTATACGTTGGTTTTCTACCGAGCACAGTAAGAATATTTTCATATTCCGATTCGGTCAGACCAAGCTCAAGGGCTGTTTTAACTGTTGCGTCAATTTCAGAATATAAGTGTGCGGGCAATGTCGCATTGGTAGGCGTAACGTTAAAATTCATTGCGAAAGGAAAAGAAAAAGACATAATTTAATGTTCAAAAATACCACAACAACGCCGAACTGCAATATAGGCAAAATAAGACGCAAAGCCAGAATGCCGTTTCATTTCTCTTGATTTCAACACAAATCTTCTTTTTACGGTAATTTTGAATTCAGATTATTTGTTTTTGTCTGTTTTTTTACATGGATGTGATTCTAAAGCATTTTTCAATAAATAGCATTGATTCAGAGCGGCTTTATAAGTGGTTTCTTCGAGTTCTTGCAGCCATTGGCTGCTGTCTTGGATTGTTTATTTTTCTCGATCTTGTTTTTCCGTTTCGCTTGAATATTCCGTACTCGCAATTAATTGCGGCATCTGACAGCACGCCGCTTCATGCTTTATTGGCGCGCGATGATAAATGGCGGATGAAAATGGAGCCAAGTGATATCAGCCTGATTATGCGCCGCGCTTTTATTGAAAAGGAAGATCGCTGGTTCTATTGGCATATAGGTGTAAATCCGTTTGCAATAGTCCGCGCTGCCGTCAATAATGTTCTCCACGGCAAGACTACTTCCGGAGCCAGCACTATAACAATGCAAACTGCCCGATTAGCCGAACCAAAAGAGCGAACAATATGGAATAAAATTATTGAAGTGTTTAGGGCATTGCAGCTCGAAACTCATTACAGCAAACAGCAAATTTTGGAATTATATTTGGATCTTGTGCCTTATGGCGGCAATATCGAAGGGACAAAAGCGGCATCATTGCTATATTTTGGCACCATGCCCGCCAAATTATCGCCTGCGCAAACTATTGCATTGACGATTATTCCTAATCGCCCTACTTCGCTTGCATTGGGCAAGAACAACGATTCAATAGTATTTGCTCGCAATCGCTGGCTTGTAAAATTTGCAAAATCAGGGATCTTTACACAAAATGAGATGCAATCGGCAATTACCGAGCCGCTCGATGCTGTTCGGCGTAATCCGCCCGGAATAGCGCGACATATAGCAGTGCGCCTTGCGCGAGAATATCCGCAGAAACCGATAATTTATTCGACTATTGTTCCTTCTGTGCAGCAAAAAGTGCAGAATCTATGCTCTAACTATTCGCGAAATAAAGCGCTTGTAGGTATTTACAACGCTTCTGTCATCGTTGTCAATAATGCAACCGGTGAAGTGGAAGGATATGTCGGGAACTCTGATTTCGACGATAATGCTCATCAAGGTCAAGTAGACGGCGTAATTGCAGTGAGGTCGCCCGGGAGCGCACTCAAACCTTTGGTATATGCAATGGCTTTTGACAAGGGCATTATAACACCTAAAACTGTAATAACTGATGTGCCAGTAAATTTTAACGGTTTTTCGCCGGAAAACTTCAATAGAAAATACAACGGATTGGTAACGGCCGAGAATGCTCTTGCTTATTCTTTGAATGTTCCCGCTGTAAAAATTATGAATGAATTGCATCCAGAAGCGGTAGTAAAAACATTGGTAAATGCCGGATTTAGACAAATAGCAGCAGATAAAAATCGCTTGGGCTTGTCCGTTGTGTTGGGTGGTTGCGGTGTGCGCCTCGAAGAAATGGTCTCGTTGTATGAAGCATTTGCAAGAGGCGGCGCACATCATTCGCTGAAATACACTCTCGATGATCGCCTGCATAACGACAGCGCTCGCATTATCTCGCCGCAAGCAGCATATATTCTTGCAGAAATTCTTACGAAGCCATTGCGTCCCGATCTTCCGCGCAATGTAGAAAGCAGTTTTCGCTTGCCGAAAGTAGCTTGGAAAACAGGAACCTCGTATGGCAGACGCGATGCATGGAGCATTGGGTATAATAAGCGCTACACAATCGGCGTGTGGATGGGAAATTTTACTGGTGTGGGCGCGCCTGATCTCACTGGCGCTGATATAGCAACGCCGCTTCTTTTTGCCATTTTTAACACGCTCGACTACGCCGGATCGAATGAATGGTTTTTCCCACCCAAAGGATTAGATTTCCGATATGTATGTTCTGAAACAGGACGATTGCCAGCCGACTTTTGCAGCAATCAAGTAATGGATTATTATATTCCGAGCAAATCCGACAGCAAGCGATGCGAACATCGCAAAGCAGTTTTTATCGCGCCGGACAGCTCCATAAGTTATTGCGGCTCATGTTTGCCGGAAAACGGCTATGTGAAAGCATTCTATCAAAATTTGCCTCCAGAGCTTATTGCGTTCTATGAATCCGAGCACATTTCTTATTCCAAAATTCCAAATCACAATCCAAATTGCAACCGAATTTTAACTGAATATCCGCCGGCTATCACTTCTCCAATAGGAAATAAAACTTATATATTAGAACGAGGAGAGAAGCAGGAGCTAATGCTGAGCTGCGCTGCATCTAATGATGTCTCAACAATCTATTGGTATATCAACGATAAGTTTATCGCATCGGCAAAGCCCGGTAAATCTGTATTCTTTACGCCTGTTTCCGGCGAGATTAAAATATCATGCTCAGACGATAAGGGTCGAAATACAGACATTTATATTCATGTTGAAGAGCGATAGAATCAATTTGCTGTAGTGAAAAAAATGTTCTTGAGTTCGGATTGGAGATGATAAATTAGTAAGAAACTGCTTGATTTATAGATATTTATGTTTCTGAATAACTTCTGAATTGCAGAAAAGATCAACTTTTGTCATTTCTTGAAATACCGTGTCTTTTCTGTATTTTTGCTGTGAATAGTTCCAGTGTATCAAGTCATAATTTTCTCTCGTGAAAAAATATTCTGTTGCCGTTTGCGGAGCTACCGGTTTGGTCGGCCGCACAATGGCACAAATACTCATAGAGCGAAATTTTCCGATTTCGCAGATTTATTTTTTTGCTTCCTCGCGTTCTGCCGGTGCTGAATTGCTGTGGAATGGGAAGTTGCATTGTGTTGAAGAGCTTACAGAAAACTCGTTCAACAATATAGATTTTGCATTGTTTTCTGCCGGCGGCAAAACGAGTGCAAAATTCGCGCCTGCTGCTGCTGCTTCCGGCTGCATTGTAATTGATAATAGCAGCGCTTGGAGAATGAATGAAGATGTGCCACTTGTTGTTCCAGAAGTTAATTCGGCGACTCTTGCAGTGCACAGCAACATTATTGCAAATCCCAACTGCTCTACTATTCAATTAGTCATGGTATTGAAGCCATTGCACGACGCACTCGGATTGCGTCGTGTAGTAGTTTCCACATATCAATCTGTCAGCGGAGCTGGTCAAAAAGGCATAGATCAATTAAATGACGAGATAGCAGGCAGAGAATCGCTAAGCAAAATTTCACAGCATCGCCTTGCATATAATACAGTTTTTCACAATTTTCAACCAAACGAAGATTACAGCGAAGAGGAAATAAAAATAAAGCAGGAAACCCGAAAAATCCTGAGTATGCCGGATTTGCCTATAACGGCAACATGCGTGCGCATTCCCATTCTGGGCGGACATGGTGAATCAGTGAATATAGAAACGAATATTTCGGCAAGCATCAATGATATTCGTGAAATTCTCGAATTTATGCCCGGTGTAGTTGTCCACGATAATATTGCTTTGCAAGAATATCCTACAACGCTTTACGCTACCGGAACTGACGATGTATATGTTGGGAGAATACGGCGTGATGAGTCTGTGAAAAACGGCTATAATCTATGGATTGTAGCCGACAATCTTCGCAAAGGTGCCGCAACGAACGCAGTGCAGATTGCGGAAGAATTAATCAGGCAGTCATAGCAGATTCAAATTATCTGCTTTTCAAATCTAAACAATATGCCTTCAAAAAAAAGAATATATTCGCTGCGAAAAAAACCGATTTATATATTGCGTGCATTCCAAAACTTCTTTGCTAAATATGTTTCGGGTGGCATTTTACTGCTGGTTTTTGCAATACTTGCACTCCTTTGGGTAAATTCTGAATTTCATGCAAGTTATGAACATTTGTTTCAAACAGTAATTACCGTTGGAACGCATGATTTCGGTTTGTCGGAGCGAATGATATTTTGGATTAACGACGGACTGATGGCTGTATTTTTTCTTGCTGTTGGTCTGGAAATTAAGCGCGAGTTTTTAGTCGGAGAATTATCAACATCCAAAAAAGCATTTCTGCCGCTTTTTGCAGCATTAGGCGGAATGATATTTCCTGCGCTGATTTATGCAACTTTTAACGCCCAAACCGAATTTTCGCATGGCTGGGGAATACCAACTGCCACCGATATTGCTTTTGCGCTTGGTGCCCTTGCATTGCTTGGAAAGCGAGTGCCGCTTGGTCTGAAAGTATTTTTGGCTGCATTGGCTATTGCCGATGATTTGGGCGCCGTTGTGGTGATTGCGCTGTTCTATTCTAAAGGTCTGGCGCTCAATTATATAGGAGCGACTGCACTTGTTTTTGTCTTTTTATTGGCAGGTAATAAATCAAATATTCGTTCAAGCTGGTTCTACGGCATTTTTGGAATAATTCTTTGGTGGTGCATGCTGCAATCTGGCATTCATGCAACAGTGGCAGGAGTAGCATTAGCATTGACAATTCCTGCGCGACCTCGCATATCTATGACTGATTTTGCGGCTCAATCACAGGCAGCAATAATTGAAATCGACGCGGAAAATATTCATTTAGATAAAACCCAAGACGCCATTCAACAGCTTGAATCACTTTGCGACAGCGCGCAAACCCCATTGCATAAATTTGAACATGCTTTGCAGCCGTATGTTTCATATTTGATACTACCGTTATTTTCATTGGCAAATGCTGGAATATATCTCAGAAATATTGATTTATCTGTCGCATATACAAGTCATATAACGCTCGGAGTAATGCTTGGATTAGTGTTCGGAAAGGTTGTCGGCGTCTTTTCTTTTACGTGGATTTCTGTTAAAATTGGAATTTCAGAATTGCCAAAAGGTATAACTATTAGAAATATATTTGGCGTTAGCTGGCTCTGCGGCATTGGATTTACAATGTCGCTTTTTGTTACCGGTCTTGCCTTTGCCGATGATGTTGCAACAACAAATGCAAAAATTGGCATCTTTACGGCTTCTCTTGCTGCCGGAATGCTTGGATATATGATTTTGCAAAAACAATTATCGTCGAATAATTCTTAGAATGCATTTGTTTAATAAACGTAAGATATTAACTATGCAATATAGAATTAATATATTGGAATTATTCTGCTCAACAATAATAGATTGTCTTAGTTCTGTCCTGATAAAATAATAACGCTTAAATTTAATATTATGAATGAAAAAGAATATTTTATGCGCCAAGCAATTCAGGCATCTCTGGACTCTATACGGTCAGGAAGCGGTGGCCCGTTTGGCGCTGTCATTGTAAAGAATGGAGAAATTATTGCCAGCGGAACTAATATGGTAGCGCCGTCTAACGACCCTACTGCACATGCTGAGATTACTGTAATACGCAATACTTGTAACATATTAGGTACATTCAATTTGAAGGGTTGCGAGATATACGCTAGCTGCGAGCCGTGCCCTATGTGCCTTGCTGCAATTTATTGGGCGCGAATAGATAAGCTGTACTATGCAAATACAAAACAGGATGCAGCCGCAATAGGTTTCGATGACAGTTTTATTTATAAAGAAATTACCTTAGAAAATGAAAAAAGGAGCTTGCCAACGGAGCAAATACTTGGCAGTGAGGCAATGCTTGCATTTCATGAATGGCAGGATAAAACTGACAAGATTATGTATTAATAAAAAATATGAGTTTATTAATTATTCTGTTCGTTTTTATTGTGAATTTATGCCAAATATAAAATATCATTTATATTAAAAAAACGGAGTTGAAAATGAATCTTGGCGAACACATTATTGAAAATCTGACGTTTGAATTTAAAGCGTTAAAGCGCATGGCTGACCGTTCTCTCGAACAGCTTCAAGACGAATTGTTTTTTCACTCTCTTGGAATTGAATCAAACTCGCCGGCAATTATTGTGCAGCATATAAGCGGAAATTTGCGCTCTCGTTTTACTGATTTTCTTACAACCGATGGAGAAAAGCCGGATCGTAACCGCGATGCCGAATTTGAAGAAAGCAATTTATCTCGCGAGGAAATTATGAAAAATTGGGAATTAAGCTGGCAGATATTATTTGATGCACTTAGCTCACTTTCATCTGAAAAATTAGTACATGAAGTTACAATTCGTGGTGAAAAATGCACTACTCTGCAAGCGTTGATGCGTCAAATTACACATTACGGCGGGCATTGCGGTCAAATCGTTTATATCGTAAAATTAATGCTGGGACAGCATTGGGAAACTCTGACTATTCCGCGTGGAAAATCGAAGACTTGGCAGCCAATGCATAATGCAGAACAAAAATATTTTAAGAAATAATTCGGTATAAAAATAATCTATTTTTAACATAAAATAATACAAAAGACAATAATGCAGAGAACTTGTGTAATTATGGCAGGCGGATCGGGCGAAAGATTTTGGCCTGTAAGCCGTCGGTCGCGCCCCAAACAATTACTTGCTCTTACCGATTCAGGCAAGACAATGATTGCCGAAGCGATCGAGCGCATCGCGCCATTAATACCAGAGCGAGACATATTTATTATAACTAGCGAAATGCTGCTGGCGCCTACTCGCGAGGCATTGCCGAATTTCCCGCCGGAAAATATTATTGCCGAACCGGCTAAGCGAAATACTGCGCCATGCTTAGCATTGGCTGCCGCATTCATTGCCTCGCGTTATAAGAACTTGACTCCCGAGCAAATATCAATTGCAGTTCTTACTGCCGATCATACTATCGAACCTGCTTCGTCTTTTCGAGAAACTGTGGATATTGCTTTGACCTGCGCCGAAAAATCAAATGATTTAGTTACGATTGGCATAAAACCAACGCGCCCGGAAACTGGATACGGCTATATTCATGCGGCTTCTAATCCGAAAGTAAATACAGCTGTAAAAGTAAATCAATTCTGTGAAAAACCCGAAAAAGAAAGAGCGGTTAAATTTGTCAGTTCAGGCAATTATTTTTGGAATAGCGGCATGTTTTTTTGGCGGCTGGACACTTTCGTTCTGGAAATATCAACAGCAATGCCTCACTATGCCAGAAAAATTATTGAGCTTATGCAGGCATATTCACAATCAAATGCTGAAGCGCTTGCCGAGAGCGAACCGAAGGCGCGCGAGTGTTTCGCTGAATTTCCCGATATTTCTATTGATTACGGACTAATGGAAAAAACATCCAAAGTAAGCGTAGTTCCAGCCGCATTTGTTTGGGATGATGTCGGTTCGTGGGACGCACTCGACCGGCTGAGAACTCCTGACTCTGTAGGAAATATACTTGAAGGAAATACAACTGCCATTGACAGCAATAGATCAATAATTCTTAATAATTCATCAACAATGGCTGTTGCCGTTGTTGGTGCAGAGGATTTGACAGTCATTGTAACAGATGATGCCGTTTTAGTCTGTCCTAAAAACCGAGTTCAGGACGTGAAAAAGGTAGTTTCAGCGTTGCGAGAAGCCGGCAAAGAACAATATTTGTAAAAAAATTATTTGATATAAAAACCAACGATGCGGTCAACTCGCGTAGAAATTAGCGTAAAAAACCTTACTCACAATATTAGCGTCATCAGAAGAGCATCAGGCAATCGCGCCATGATGGCTATGGTAAAAGCAAATGGCTATGGTCATGGCATGGTTGAAACAGCCAAAATACTGCGAAGCGAAGGCATTGAATTTCTTGGAGTTGCTTTTACCGATGAAGCAGTTGCTCTGCGCCAGTCCGGTGATGACGGGCCTATCGCAGTTATGACGCCGCCGGAGCCGCATGAATCTGCATTGTTTGCAAAATATCAGCTCCGCGCCGTAGTATCTTCCCAACAGGAAGTTGAGGAGCTTTCTGCCGCAGCTCAAGAGCATCGTACAAATATATATGCGCATCTCTATATTGACACCGGACTTAGTCGTGATGGATTGCAGCCGAGCGAAGTTCATAGTTTTTGGATGAGTGCAGCGCAGACAAAGAATATTGTTTGGGAAGGATGCTGCACGCATTTTGCCACAGCCGAGGATGCAAACACTGAATTTTCGAGCAAGCAAATTGCTGTGTTTAATCATGCTTTGCAAGAACTTGAGAAGAATGGCGCAAAGTTCAAATATATTCATGCTGCAAATACGGGAGCATTAACGCAATTACCCGATGCAAGATTTACGCTTATTCGCCCAGGTTATTCAATTTATGGCTTGCTTCCTTCGGAGCATCTTTTGGAATATTTGCCAGTTAAGCCGATATTAACGTGGAAAACAGTTGTTCTTTCACTTCGAAGAATATCTGCCGGAACTTCTGTAAGCTATGGACGAAAATATATTGCTGAAAGAGAAACAACTATTGTAACCATTCCAGTAGGTTATGGCGATGGATTTATGCGTTGTTTGTCCGGCAAGCAAGAGGTTCTTATCGGCGGAAAGCGCTTTCCAATCGTCGGTGTTGTTTGTATGGATGAATGTATGGTTGATATTGGCGATTATTCCGTGCAAAGAGGAGATGAAGTTGTGATAATTGGCTCGCAAGGCAAAGAAACAATTACTATAAATGAATTGGCTAAAAATTGCAATACGATTGGATATGAGATTGTAACTGCAATCAGCGGCCGTGTGCCAAGACTGTATGTTTGATAGTTGTAAAAATGCTCAATGCAGCAAATAAAGATAATGATGGAAATTTGAATTTATGAATTGAACTTCATAATATAGTTGTAATTCCCAAATAATTATATCTAAAACATATTAATTAATTCTAAAGCAATGGATGAATTGGCAAAGAGTTATTCACCTTCTTCGATAGAGGCAGAATGGTATGAGCGCTGGCAAAAAAATAATGTGTTTACGTCTTCTGCCGGTTCTGAACGCAAACCGTATTCGGTGTTGATGCCGCCGCCGAACGTTACAGGAATGTTGACGATGGGGCATGTAATCAACCATACGATACAAGACCTATATATTCGCTACAATAGAATGCGCGGCGCTGAAGCAAAATGGTATCCAGGACTTGACCATGCCGGAATTGCAACTCAAACTAAAGTGGAGCAAGAATTGCGATCCGAAGGTAAAACACGCCATGACTTAGGGCGTGAAAAGTTCGTGGAAAGAGTGATTAATTGGAAAGAAAAATATGGCGGCATTATTTTAAAACAATTGCGCGCTTTAGGCAATTCATGTGATTGGTCAGAAACGCTCTTTACCATGGACGAAAGCGCCAGCCATGCAGTTCGCGAAGTGTTTATTCGTCTTTTTGACGAAGGGCTTATATATCGGGGAAAACGCATCATTAACTGGTCGCCAGTAGCTCAATCGGCTCTTTCTGATGAAGAAGTAAATTTTCGCGAAGTGCAAGAGCAGATATATATGCTTCGCTATAAGCTGCTTGATTCAAATGAATACATCACTGTGGCGACTGTCAGGCCTGAAACATTGTTTGGCGATGTTGCCGTAGCTGTAAATCCAAGCGACGAACGATACAAACACTTGATTGGGCGGAAGGTTCAAGTTCCGATTGCGGGTCGAGAAGTTCCTATTATTGCTGATGAATATGCAGATCCTACATTCGGGACTGGAGCCGTGAAAATAACGCCTGCTCATGATCCAAACGACTTTGAAGTTGGAGCAAGGCATAAGCTAGAGATGCCAAATTCCATCAATCCAGACGGAACTCTTAATGAATTGGCAGGTAGCTTTGCAGGTCTAGATCGCTTCGAAGCGCGCAAGAAGATGGTTGCCGAGCTTAAAAATCTAGATCTCATTGAAAAAATTGAAAGTTACTCGCATAACGTTGGTTTTTCGGAACGCGGCGGCGAGCCGATAGAACCGTATTTGAGCGACCAATGGTTTGTGAAGATGAAACCTCTCGCCGAACCGGCTTTGCGAGTGGTGCAGAATGGAGAAATTCGATTTTTCCCCGAGCATTGGACAAAGACATACGAAAATTGGATGATTAATATTCGCGATTGGTGCATTTCGAGGCAGCTTTGGTGGGGACACCGCATTCCTATCTTTTATGCAGACAACGGAACTATGGCGGCAGCACATTCCGAAGCCGAAGCTCGGTTAAAACTTGGATTGGATAGCGCAGCACTTTTGCGCCAAGACGAAGATGTGCTTGATACGTGGTTTTCAAGCTGGCTTTGGCCAATGACGACGATGCATTGGCTGACAAATGAGAGAGAGACCAATAAAGAAATGGATTATTTTTTGCCAACTAATCTTTTGGTTACCGGACCGGACATCATCTTTTTCTGGGTTGCAAGAATGATAATGGCTTCATTGAAATTTACAGGGAAGATACCTTTTAAAGATGTGTATTTTACAAGCATCATACGCGACGGAAAGGGCAGAAAAATGTCGAAATCCTTGGGCAATTCTCCAGATCCACTTGCGATTATAGCAAATTATGGTGCCGATGCACTGCGCTTTACCATAACCTATTTAGCGCCAATGGGCACTGATGTGCGCATGGATGTAAAAGAAGAAACTCAAGACACTCCACAAGTTGAATTAGGAAGAAATTTTGCCAATAAATTATGGAATGCAGGCAGATTTCTTTTAATGAAATGCGAGCAAGCGAGCAGCGCTAATGATAATTCTTTGTTGTTAATAGAAGAATTCACCACAGCAGATGCATGGATCTCATCTCGATACAATTCAGCGTTGAGTGCAATGTTTTCTGCCTTAGATCAATACCGACTTAATGATTACTCCAAGATCATGTATGATTTCGTTTGGAGAGATTTTTGCGATTGGTATGTTGAAATTTTCAAAGTGCAATTTAATGAAAATGAAGACGTTGCATATCGTCAGCGATTAGCAAACTTTGGATTGAGCATTTTCGACGGCATACTGCGCATGCTCCATCCGCTAATGCCATTTATTACAGAAGAGTTGTGGCAGCACCTGGCCAAGCGGGCTGACGGCGAATTTCTTTGTGCGTCGCAGATGCCACAAGTTCAAGAAAATGAAACAGATGTGACTATGGAGCGCAATTTTGCATTGATGCAGGAAGTGATTGAAGAAATTCGCAAAATAAGAGGAATAGGAGGAATACAGCCCGGTGAGCGAATTCCTGTGGTAATTTCGGTTGACGATGAAATTGCTTCTCAGTTTTTTATTTCACAAATGAGTGCTATTGCCGGGCTTGCACGATGCAAGCCTGAAATTGGGATGAGCAAGAAAAAACCGGATCAAGTGCTTTCTTCAGTTGTGCGCGGCATTTCTATCTTTGTTGTGCGCGGAGAATCGTTCGATCGTGAGAAAGAAATAGAACGGCTTACAAAGGAATCTGAGCGACTTTCAGGCCTTATGAAATCCTTTAGCGCAAAACTGAACAATCCCGGATTCATTGCTAAAGCCAAACCTGAAATTATTCAATCAGAAAAAGAGAAATTCGCCGCCATTGCCGAATCATTTGCCAAAGTGCAAAAGAGTTTGTCTGAACTTTCTTCATAAACAAACGAAAGCTGATAACTATGAATGATGTTTTTATCGTGGAGCCGCTGCGGACTCCTATTGGAAAATATGGCGGAGTTTTAGCAAAGGCGCGTCCTGATGACATGGCGGCGCATTGTATTCGCAGCGTAACAGAGCGCTCTAAAATTCCATTAGATGTAATTGATGATATAATTTTGGGCTGTGCCAATCAAGCTGGAGAAGACAATCGAAATATTGCGCGAATGGCAGGTTTGCTGGCAGGATTGCCATATTCAATCCCGGGCGTAACTGTTAATCGTCTTTGTGCTTCATCGCTCGAGGCAATTATACAAGCAGCACGTGCTATTCGAAGCGGCGACGCGGAAGTAATAATTGCCGGTGGAGTTGAGTCAATGTCTCGCGCTCCATATTCGCTGCCCAAAAACAGCTCTGGCGCAGCTTTGTTCGGCAATATTACCGCTTATGATACGGCGCTTGGCTGGCGCTATCCCAATCCTTTAATGGAAAAAATGTTTCCTCTTGAATCAATGGGAGAAACTGCAGAAAATATTGCTGAACGCTGGAATATTTCGCGCAGAGAACAAGACGAATTTGCCTTTTGCTCACATCAAAAAGCTTCGGCTTCGCATAAAGAAAGAGCGGAAGAAATTGCGCCGTTTGTCATTCATGGCAAAAAGGGCGAGCAAACAATTATAGCGGATGATGAGCAGCCTCGACCGGACACAACGGTGGAAAAATTAGCAAAGCTATCACCGGCATTTCGTAAAGACGGAAGCGTAACAGCAGGTAATTCATCGAGCTTGAACGATGGAGCTGCAGCGGCTCTTATTGTAGGCGAAAATGCGGTAAAACGTTACAATCTAAAACCACTTGCTCGTTTTGTTGCAAGCGGCGCTTCCGGCGTTGACCCGCGCATTATGGGCATAGGACCAGTCGAGGCGACGCGCAAATGCTTGATGCGTGCAGGGTTATCTGTCAAGGACATTGGTCTTGTTGAGCTAAATGAAGCGTTTGCCGCGCAATCGCTTGCTTGCATGCGCGATCTTGGGCTTGATGCAGATCGAGTGAATATTCTTGGCGGCGCCATTGCACTCGGACATCCTCTGGGTATGAGCGGAGTACGCATTGCCGGCTCGCTTGTTCGCTCTATGCTTCGAAATGATGTGAAATATGGTCTCGCCACGCTTTGTATAGGCGTAGGTCAGGGGCTAGCCGCCATATTCGAAAAAGTATAAAAACAAATTTTACTTTTAACAATTTCTCTGTTTAACTGATATATGAGCCCACTCCGAAAAGATATTTTATAAAAATTGCAGACAAAATATTCGCTATTTTTCAAAAAAACTTATCTTTCAAGAGCTAAAAAAGTCGTTTTTTGCCGTTTTTCACTTGAAAATGAGTAAAAAACTGTACTTTTTCACCATGTTTTCTTTGATTTGAAATATTGCACGACTTTTCGGAGTGGGCTCATATATATATATTTGATTGCGCGATTCTTCAATTAGTTAATTGTAATTTTTGTAATTTTGATTATGCAGGTTTCATATCTGCATGATTTTTATATTGTAATATGCCTTGTTGAAATTTATTTACATGAGCCCACTCCGAAAAGGTATTTTATAAAAATTGCAGACGAAAGATTCGCTGTTTTTCAAAAAAACATCTCTTCTAAGAGCTAAAAAAGTCGCTTTTTTGCCGTTTTTCTCTTATAAAACGAGTAAAAACTGTACATTTTCACCATGTTTTCTTTGATTTGAAATATATCCGACTTTTCGGAGTGGGCGCTTTACATTTATTTCAGGAGATGATTGGCATGAAAGCTATTTTCGGAAAAATCAGCGTTTTGTTGAGCGGACTATTATTTTACATTTATTTCAGGAGATGATTGGCATGAAAGCTATTTTCGGAAAAATCAGCGTTTTGTTGAGCGGACTATTATTTCTTATGGTTTCCTGCGATAAAACAGCAGTGGGGCCGGACGACATTGGCGGCGACACAGATATTGAATTAACTGAAGAAGGCGGAAAGTTTGGCGCTTATTTCGATTTTGACGGATATGATGTTGCGTTTCATAGAATTAAAGACAGCATCATTATTACGAGAAGCTCTGGCGGAATGGTGACGTTTTACGCTCAATTTATCATTGATTCTGCTGCTATGAAATCATTAGATACATTGTTTGGAACGGCAAATCTGTCGCGACCCGCAAAAATAGCTGCGGTAGAACAATATATTGCTAAATTTAATGGAACAATTGACACTTCCAATTTGAATGCAGTCAAAGTGTCATTTCAATATAAAATAAAAATAACATCCGAAGGAATGCAAGAATATTTTACGGATGTCGGCAGAGGAACTAAGCCGTTTACTATTGTTAAATATTCATCTAATGTTGGCGATAAATACGAGTTTACTGATGTAGAAGGCGTTAAAACAGTGAGAGAAGTAAAATATAAATCAACAACTAATGATTATTCTGTTGGCTTTTTCAATATAAAAGTTATGAAAGTAGAAGAAAAAAAGGAAAATGATCCTTTTATTTCTAAGATTATATATATAGCCAATCATAAATATGGCATGGTTGGCATTGAAACTATTATGAAAAGCGGAAAAGAAATAAAAATGGGAATTTTCCCGCCGAATATGTGAAAAGATGTAGATAAAGATATGCAAGCAAAAAGCCCGCTTTATTAGCGGGCTTTTTTGTGAGCCAACTGCCGGATTCGAACCGGCGACCTATTCATTACGAATGAATTGCTCTACCAGCTGAGCTAAGTTGGCAAAAAATAGAGCGCAAAATTACAGAATTTTGATTAGATGAGCAAGATGTAGAATAGTGGAATTTCTTTTATGATAATTAACTATAGCAACGAATTGTCAAAATTTGTAATTATCTCGCTGGAAAAACCGTTTAATGCTGCGCCGAAAACGGTGAGGCGCGTAGGAAAATATTTTGCTGCGCAATAGTTTGCATTTCCAAACTATTCCTTCGGAGATTGTCATAACTTTTCGCGCTTTCGGATTGATGTTAATTCCTAATCGCTGCAATTTCTTGATAGCCGACCGTTCCCAAACGCGCTTGATGATAGAATTTACAACCGGAAAGTGTTCTGAATATGTAGAATAAAACTCGTTATATCTATCGCTTCGAACCGCGCCATGGTGTTCAAACTCCCAAGCGTTTTCACCTTTTTTCAATAATGCTTCCAAAACTTCCTTTTTCCAAAGCGATGCTACAACTGAAGTGCGATACACAGAGTGGGGCGAAACAATTCCTATTTCGTTGTTTAGCGCAATATTAGGCGCAGTTGAAGGGTTAAAGCGCAGATAATTAACATGATGCTCGATTGCCCATGAAAGATGCTTCTCAAAAGAAGTAGTTCGAACAAAGTCAATAAGAAGCAAATCTTCTATAAAAAGAAATATATATTCTTCTGAAATACGCTGTAGAGCTGATAACAAATTATCGGACCATGATATGTCTTCGCCAATATTTAGAATCTGGACATCTTTGTAATTTGGCTCTAAAAAGTTCGTTAGGAGATATGTGTTAAGAGGATTGTCTGGCCAAAATCGGTGATAAAGTTCAAAAAAAACTGACCATACATCAGAGTAGTTATCGCAACTTGCAACTAATACAGCAGCTTGAGCTAAGTGTTTGTCTTTTATAATAGGATAAGTCAATGGCAAAATCTCCCAAGAAATTCAAGAAGTGAGTGTTCATCAACAGACCAATTATACTTTTCTTTTGCCCAATTCCTGCCATTATTAGACATTTTTTGTAAATCGGATTGAAGAATGTGAGCTATGCCTTCCGCCACAGATTCCGGCGTGGAGCAATCCCATGAGATTCCTGCCTGCGTTTCTTCAACTATTCTCTTTAATGGCTTTGCATTTGATGTGAAAATTGGGCGGCCGGCTGCAAGATAGTCGAATACTTTATTGGATATAGTGTGATTTATGAACTCATCGTCTTTGTAGGGAATAACGCCTATTGATGCTCGAGAAAGCAATGCTGGCAATTCAGCCAAGCGATAGCCCGAAGAAGAACAAAAGCATGAATTACCAATTTCGGAAACAATCGCTCGAAGCTCAGGCATTGTTTCGCCCTCTCCAATAAATTCTGCTCTAATGTGAGGATATGTTGCATAAGCAATAGCAAATCCGCGTAAGAATGTGTTTAAATTCCTTTGTTGAGTGCAATAGCCATGATGAGCAAAAGTAATATTCCCTGAAAAATCATTTGGCAGAATGCTTAATTCAGCTATTTCTGGTGTATTATGTACAACCGACATTAATTCCTTTGGAAAACCATATTGTTTATGTAATCTCTCTACTTGTTCTTCGCAAACGACAATTATACCGTTCGCTGCAAATACGCTTGCTTTTTCTATAAAATCTGGAACACGCAACGTATTGACAATTAAGCGAGAAAAGAAATTCTGCTGATATTTTCTCCAGCCGTGCATAGCCGCGGGATAATGCTCTGCCATATCATTAAGCAGAGGCGCGCCATATTTTTTTGCAACTGATTTTGAGCAGCTTGTCAAGAAAATATCACGTGAAATTATGCAGTCAGGTCTAATTTCTTCAGCAATTTCATTGATTTTATATGTCCAAAACGGGCTGTAAGGAATAGGATCGTATAAATGCAAATATTTCTCAAAACCAACACGCACAACTGTATATCCTTGAAATTCTTCACGTTCAGCCATCCCGGGAAGCCATCGGGAAATAACTGTAACATTATGTCCAGAACGAGTTAGCGAGCGGCATATTTTTTCGGTGCGCACCTCGTCCGGTAAAGACATTTGTTGAATATAGAGTATTGCAGCCATGAAAAGCAAAGATTATGTTCTTTTTGAAAATAAATGCAGTTGCTAGTGATTTAATGTTTTTATAATAAATTGCAAGTAGCTATACTCGCACGGCAAGCCATTTTTTACGATATAAGTTGATTAGAGCGATGACGGTCATTAACATATAGCCAATTACAATGCCCATCCATATTCCGGACTGATTCAGCGGAGTATATTTGGCAAGCAGAAAGCTTGCAGGCAATTGTAGCAATAATAGCGAGCCGGCTATTATCATCATGCTGCGAAAGGCAGCGCCAGCACCGCTTATAACACGTGTAGAAACAACTCCTATGGCAAAAAATACGTAGCCAAATGTGAGAATGTGCAGGTAAGAGGTTGTTTCGGCAATTACCGCATGATCCTTTGAAAATATTGCGGCAAATCTGGCACTTAGAAAATAAACAGAAACGCCAAGAACAGCGATGACTGCAAGCAATTGTCGAATAGCTGCCTTGTGAAAGAGCCACACACGTTCCGGCTGTTGCGCGCCGAGGTTTTGCCCTGTGGCAACCTCAACAGCAATGCCGGTGGCGAATACTGTCATAAAAACGAATAAATCTACTTTTAAGCCAAGCGTATATGCTGCAACTACGGAAGTGCCGAACGATGCGGCCAAACCGAACAGTGAAATTCGCGTCAAGCTAACTGAAAACATTTGCAGCATAGCAGGCACAGCTTGTTTTATTATGCGCCATAACAAAGGGAAGTCAAAGCGTAGTTTTTCGCGAATAATGTGAATGTCGGATTTTCCTTTGAGTAGTGCCCATATTGAAATGCCTCCACCGAAAAGCTGGGCAATTGAAGTTGCCATGCCGGCGCCCAGAATGCCTAACTCGGGAACAGGACCCAAGCCAAAAATTAAAATAGGCGCGAGAATAGCGTTTATAATTGTTGTGATAAACAGTATCATCATTGGCAGTACGGAATTGCCTGATGAGCGAACTACGGCATTTGTGAGGAATGTGATGAAATTGCCCGGGATTCCGAAAAGCAGTGCAGATAAATATGTGTATGCATATCCTTCGACCACGGGATCTGGCGAAAGACGATGCAATATAATCGGCAGAGAAAAAAATAATGCAATTGCAATAATTATAGAAAAAATGAAAAGAAACAGCACCGATTGAGTGGCTGTATGATTGGCAGCATCACGATTGCCTTCGCCTATACGGCGCGCTAATATGATGCTTGTTCCGACTGAAAAGCCGCTGCCAAAATTAAAGACAAAAAAGCTAAGCTGTTCGCTTATGCCGATTGCTGCAATTGCCTCTTTTCCGATATGGCTTACGAAATATGTGTCTATAAGTGAATAAAGCATATTCACCAAAAAACTTAAGCCAAGCGGAACTGAAAAAACTAATAATGAGCGCTGCACAGGTCCGGATAGCAGATCTACTTTTCGATTGGAAGATGATGAGCGAGAGTTTTCTTTTTGCTGCAAGCCGTCGGATTTGTTATCGGTTTGCGTATCTTGAAACATAATGTGCTGTTGGAGTAAATGGCGAATTGCCAGAGTTATTGTAAAATTGCTCGATTTCTGGCGATATAAGTAGTATGCTAAAGGGCAAGTTTTGTAATTTTAGTGCTAATTGTATCCTTTTACTGCAAAAATACCGGATTTTTTATTCTATGCCGGAAGTTATTTATCTTGTTGCGACTATATTGTTTGCTCTGCGAATTGCACTTTTGAGCATAGGAGCGCAGCGGGAACGTAGTAGGCGAATACTTCCGACGAACCTCTATCGCCCTTCTGTCAGCGTAGTTATTCCGGCGCGAAATGAAGAGAAAAACATCGCTGAATGTCTTCATTCGATAGCTCAATCCCATTATCCAGTCAATTGCTTTGAGATTATCGTCGTTAATGATCGTTCAAATGATAATACAGGCAAGATAGTTGAGAATGTTTTGCTGGAAATACCAAACCTAAAAGTAGTTACTCTCACTTTGCCGAGAAATCAAGGAAATTTACAAGGCAAGCCTGGCGCTCTCGATGCTGGCATTCGCGCCTCAAGCGGAGAAGTTATACTTATGACGGATGCCGACTGCTTAGTTTCTCCGGATTGGATTGAAGCTATTTCATCTCAATTCATTGATCCAAAAGTCGGAATTACCGCTTCGTTTACTACAATCTATCCTAACAATTTTTTTGAAAAAATGCAGGCTGTTGAATGGACGCTAACTCACTCTATGGCTCAGGCCGGAGTTGGTTTGCGTCAGCCATTGGGCTGTTTTGGCAATAATTTAGCTATACGCCGATCCGTGTATGAGGCATTGGGAGGTTATGCAGGAATTCGCTTTTCGGTAACGGAAGATCTTGCTTTGTTGCAGGCAGTATTCGCCGCTGGCTGCGATGTGCGATATGTTTGTCATGAATCTGCCGCTGTTCAAACCAAACCGTGCG
Organism: Chlorobiota bacterium; assembly: GCA_039810485.1. Taxonomy (GTDB): domain Bacteria; phylum Bacteroidota; class Ignavibacteria; order Kapaibacteriales; family UBA961; genus JADZAA01. Next base: position 38,788 of record JBDHXA010000020.1, read on the forward strand.
CTACATTCTCTGAATATCTTTTGCAGCATCAACGCTGGGCGAAAGGCGGATTGGGGCTTGGCTGGCGGGCTGTTCTTTTTGTCTTGCTGTCTGCTTCGCTTGCCATATCTCTTGCCGCTGCCATTATAGCCGGCGATTATCTTCTGCTACCACTGATTATTGCCATACGTGCGGCTGGAGACACAGCTATTATTTATCCGTCGCTAAAGATGCTGAATCGCAATGACTTGAGAGTTCCTGCAATAAGCGCTGTGTTTTTTTTAATGATTCTGGAAATGATAATTCCCATTTTATCGCTTAAGCCAACAGTGAAATGGAAAGGACAGATATTCAGATGAATAGCTATATGAATAATGTCTGAACCAAGATTGAAAATTGTCTAGATTAGGATTTTTGGGATTTTGGGATTGTAGGTTTGTCTAGATTAGGATTTTTGGGATTTGTGGATTGTAGGATTGTATGGATTAGGATTTTTGGGATTTGTGGATTGTAGGATTGTATGGATTAGGATTTTTGGGATTTGTGGATTGTAGGATTGT
>JBDHXA010000021.1:0-39308 GCA_039810485.1 Chlorobiota bacterium
ATCTCAGAGAATAAAGTTACATTTGTCATAAGAGGGGAAATCTTGTTGTACAACCTCTAAGATAATTAGAGTTACTTGATTTGCCCTCTTTCTATAAACGTTTAGGACGCTATTGATCCCGCATCATGCCCTGATAAAGAAAAATGCGATGCAATCTCGCCGGTTTGCCCTGAAAGATCATGCTCATCCAATAGTTGGCCGGCAACACTGTACAATCGTAAAAATACGCTGCTCGGCTCTGTAATGCTGACTGTAATTGATACTGTTTCACTGCTCGGGTTTGGATGTATAGACAGCATGTTTGCTTCAAGTTCTGCGTTATTTTCCCGCACATCATTTGCGCTTTTGTCCAATTTAACCACCCATACATCTCCCCCTCCATGAGCACCTTTCACATCGCCGTCGGCGGAATATGTACGGCCCGCCATGGCAAGCGAGCCGTCCCGAAGCTCGGTTATGGAATATGCAAAATCAGCACCGCTTCCGCCCAGCGCATTCTGCCAGAGAATTGAGCCATTCTCGGAATTCAGCTTCAACACCCATGCATCTATCCCTCCGCGACCGCCTTTCACGTCGCCGTCATCGGATTTTGTATTGCCCGCCACGGCAATCGTACCTTCCCGAAGCTCGGCTATGGAATATGCCTCATCAAGACCGGTTCCGCCCAGCGCATTCTGCCAGATAATTGAGCCATCAACGGCGCTCAGCTTCAACACCCATGCGTCAGTTTTTCCATGAGCACCTTTCACATCACCGTCGTCGGAACTTGTAATGCCCGCCACGGCAAGAGATCCGTCACGAAGCTCGATTATGGAATATGCAGCATCCAAATCGCTTCCGCCCAACGTCTTCTGCCAGAGAATTGAGCCGTCGGCAGAACTAAGCTTCAACACCCATGCATCGCTCCCTCCATGAGCACCTTTCACGTCGCCGTCGGCGGACTCAACAAAGCCCGCCAAGGTAAGCGAGCCGTCTCGAAGCTCGGTTATGAAAAATGCCCAATCATCATCGCTTCCGCCCAGTGCCTTCTGCCAGATAATTGAGCCGTCAACGGCACTCAGCTTCAACACCCATACATCTATCCCTCCATGAGAGCCTTTCACGTCGCCGTCGGCGGAAGCTGTAACACCCGCCACGGCAAGAGAGCCGTCCAGAAGCTCGGTTATGGAATATGCTATATCATTATCACCGGTACCGCCCAGCGCATTCTGCCAGAGAATTGAGCCGTCAACGGCGCTCAGCTTCAACACCCATGCATCAGATTCTCCATGTGCGCCTTTCACGTCGCCGTCATCGGAATATGTACAGCCAGCCACGGCAAGAGAGCCGTCCCGTAACTCTGTTATGGAATATGCCTCATCAAAACCGGTTCCGCCAAGTGCCTTCTGCCAGATAATTGAGCCGTCAACGGCACTCAGCTTCAACACCCATGCATCAGACTCTCCATGAGCGCCTTTCACGTCGCCGTCTATGGATATTGTATGACTCGCCACAGCAAGCGAGCCGTCTCGAAGCTCGGTTATGAACTCTGCCCCCTCATCACCACTTCCGCCAAGTGCCTTCTGCCAGAGAATAGCGGGCGCAGCTTCGGCTGTGGCATTTCTCTTTGCTGATGCGCCTTGCTGCTCTGCTGCAAGCATTGAATGCTCCGGGAATGCTTGCAATGCACTATTGCCTTTGCGGCGGTTTGATTCATGCTGAGCATGCACGGCTTGCTTGATGCCATGGTCAATGAATGTCCCGGACATTCCATTGTCAACGCGCGGCATTTGCTGCGCAGATGCTGCGATTATACCCAGCAATGCGATTAGAAGAAAACTTTTCATAAATAACTCCTAAAAAATGATAAATGAAAAAACTGCCCGACGCTTGCATATTTATTTGAGATTTGCATAGTTATATTCAAAAGCGGTTATCTAACTTTCACAAACTTCTCTCGGTAAGTTTTTGACGGCGTTTGCAGCTCTATAAAATATAATCCCGCATCATACCCTGATAAAGAAAAATGCGATGCAAACTCGCCGGTTTGCCCTGAAAGATCATGCTCATCCAACAGTTGGCCGGCAACGCTGTACAGTCGTAAAAATACGCTGCTCGGCTCTGTAATACTGACTGTTATTAATGCTGTTTCACTGCTCGGGTTTGGATGTATAGACAGCATGTTTGCTTCAAGTTCTGCGTTATTTTCCCGCACATCATTTGCGCTTTTGTCCAATTTAACCACCCATACATCTTCCCCTCCATGAGCACCTTTCGCGTCGCCGTCGCCTGAATTTGTACCGCCCGCCACGGCAAGCGAGCCGCCCCTAAGCTCGGTTATGGAATTTGCATAGTCAACACCGCTTCCGCCCAGCGTTTTCTGCCAGATAATTGAGCCGTCTGCGGCGCTCAGATTCACCACCCATGCATCAGGCCCTCCATGAGCGCCTTTTACGTCGCCGTCGTATGACGCTGTCTCGCCCGACACTGCAAGAGTGCCGTCCCGAAGCTCGGTTAAGGAATATACCCCATCATTATCGCTGCCACCCAGCGCCTTCTGCCAGATAATTGAGCCGTCTGCGGCGCTCAGATTCAACACCCATGCATCAAGTCCACCATGATTGTCGCTTACATCGCCGTCGTATGACATTGTCTCGCCCGTCACTGCAAGAGTGCCGTCCCGAAGCTCGGTTATGTACTCAGCAGCATCAACTCGGCTTCCGCCCAGCGCCTTCTGCCAGATAATTGAGCCGTCTGCGGCACTCAGATTCAACACCCATGCATCATATTCACCATGATTGCCGCTTACATCGCCGTCTTTGGAAGCAGTCCAGCCAGCCACGGCAAGCGAGCCATTACGAAGCTCTGATATGGATATTGCAACATCCAAATCGCTTCCGCCCAGCGCCTTCTGCCAGAGAATTGAGCCGTCGGCGGTGCTCAGCTTCAACACCCATCCATCGTAATGTCCATGAGCGCCTTTCAAGTCGCCGTCGTCGGACAACGTATAGCCCGCTACGGCAAGCGATCCGTCGCGAAGCTCGGTTATGGAATATGCATAATCATTACCGCTTCCGCCCAACGTCTTCTGCCAGAGAATTGAGCCGTCGGTGGAACTAAGCTTCACCACCCATGCATCATCTTCTCCATGATTGTCGCTTACATCGCCGTCTTTGGAATTAGTCCTGACCGCCACGGCAAGCGATCCATCCCTAAGCTCGGTTATGTACCCAGCAGCATCCCAATCGCTTCCGCCCAGCGCCTTCTGCCAGATAATTGAGCTGTCGGCGGAACTAAGCTTCACCACCCATGCATCATATCCTCCATGACTGCTGCTTACATCGCCGTCTTTGGACAACGTATAGCCAGCCACGGCAAGCGAGCCGTCCCGAAGCTCGACTATGGAATTTGCACGATCATCTCCGCTTCCGCCCAACGCCTTCTGCCAGATAATTGCAGGCACAGATTCGGCTGTGGCATTTCTCTTTGCTGATGCGTCTTGCTGCTCTGCTGCAAGCATTGAATGTTCCGGGAATACTTGCAATGCGCTATTGCCTTTGCGGCGGTTTGATTCATGCTGAGCATGCACGGCTTGCTTGATGCCATGGTCAATGAATGTCCCGGACATTCCATTGTCAACGCGCGGCATTTGCTGCGCAGATGCTGCGATTATACCCAGCAATGCGATTAGAAGAAAACTTTTCATAAATAACTCCTAAAAAATGATAAATGAAAAAACTGCCCGACGCTTGCATATTTATTTGAGATTTGCATAGTTATATTCAAAAGCGGTTATCTAACTTTCACAAACTTCTCTCGGTAAGTTTTTGACGGCGTTTGCAGCTCTATAAAATATAATCCCGCATCATGCCCTGATAAAGAAAAATGCGATGCAATCTCGCCGGTTTGCCCTGAATTTTCATAATAATCATTATTAAATTGTAGTAAAACAACCATTCATTATTTGATTGTTGCGAAATTACAGCAAGCATAATAGTAAGTGCAATACATAGATATACGTAATTTTTGTATTTCAGCAACTATTTTTGATTAACAGATATTCACAAAGCGTTTTAGCTCCATAAATATCAACAAAGTAGTAAATCGGAGGATTTTGGCGAGATTTTACAGCATTTAGCGTATAACTTAAAAAGAATCATCTTTTTCGTCCTACCGCGGCGCCTATTGAGAACACAATAAATACGCCCATAATAACGGCAAGATAAGCAATGTCAGAAGGCAGAGAAGCTACTGGATATAACATCCTTTCTAAAGGTAATAATCTAAGTGCAATGCGCAGTAAAATCACTACTACAATGCCATAAAAGGCGGAAATTACTGCAAAAATGACATGAGGAAAAGCTATAAAGAAACGGCCAGCTCCCATAGAAGCTAAAGCGCGCCATTCTGCATCATCGCACAAATGCTCAGCGCGAAGAGAAAAATATAGCAGGATGACTAAAACTACTGCAACAAATAAAGTTCCGATAATTTTATTTTTTTGAAGCTCTGCAAGTTCAGCCGAAGTCAAATCGGCTCGATGCAAATCAAATTTCACTTCGCAATTTGGAGCTATACGCTTAATTTCGACTGCCGCCTCTTCAACTATTCTTTGTTGAATGTTTTCCGGATGCAGTGTTATTCGCACAATATCTGGCAGAGGATTGCTGGTTGAAATGCCGTTTAATCCAATCGCTTGCGACGACATTTCAGCCCATGCTTCCGAGGAAGGAATTACTTGCGTCCCGAGCACATAATATAAAGCACCAAATTGTCTGGCAGTGAAGGCAATATCGGCGCTGTCGACACCAAGAGGAAAAACAACAATCATCGGGAACTCTTGAGCAAAGCGACCTGCTTCAGATGTCAACTCTTGCCGCCAGTCGCCGGTTAACACGGCAAAAAATCCGACGCATATCACAGCGAAAGTCAAACGCAATGCTGCTGAGCGACGACGCTTTTGCAATTGCCTTCCACGACGGATTAAAAAACCAAGCATACTTATTTTCCTTGTGAGGCAATGCTCATATTTGCAAGGAAACTACTATATTCCTCCGCAATATGAGCAGCAAAATAGCGAGTTTCCAAAATGCATTTCTTATTCAATGGCTGAACAAGATGCCACTCGCAGATAGGCAGAATTAGGAAATTCTTGTTTGAGACGAGTAAAATATTCAGCAGCTTTTGGTGCTTCGCCTAAACCGCAATATACATGTCCCATACGGACCAAAGATTTTTCTAGAACTTGTCGCGGCGTTTCTTTATCTTCAATCAAAACAGCAAGTATTTTCTTTGCGTCATCTAATGCGCCGCTAACAGCCGCACATTCGGCGTTCATAAATTGAACATCAGGCCTAAGTTGATTCTTAAGAGGCAAAGTTTTGCCTAAGCGCATAAAAATGTTGCAGGCCTCGCCATATTGCTTATTCTGATAAAGTTCAACGGCCTTTTCATAGTCATTAGAAGCAGATTCGGCATCTGTTCTACTTCCAATGGCAATGGTAACTGTATCGGAAAATCGTTTGTCTGGCTCTTCATCTATTACAGATTTGCTTTGATCTTTTGAAACGTTGGACGAATAACTAAACAACGACCCCCGCACTGGCTTTTGTGCTAATACATTCGTAACAAAAATAGTAACTAGAAGAAATGTTAAGAAGCCAATACTTTTCATGTTAAAGTCCGCAACTATGATAGTATAATTAATTCAACTAAGAGTTTTCTTCCAATTCATCATTTCTTTTGTCAGATCCGCAGATGCAATAAAGTAAGTTCCGCCAGGCACTAACGACTTGTTTGCTTCTTCTTTTTTCCCTTGCAAAGCAAGAGATAATACATTTGCTGCTTCCATGTGAAATTTTGCGTGCAAATCTTTTATTTTTTTATAACTCTCAGTCGCTTTTATTTCTGGGCTAATCGAATAGAGCCATTTTCCAAATTCACATATATTATCAACACGAGTATTTGCAAGAGTATATTCGCTTTTGCCGGATTCAATTGCAGTACGCAACCTTTGTTTCCAAAGTCCATGCGTGCCAATAGCTTTGTTAATTTCATCAATCATTATTTTCCCAAATAAAGTTTCTCATATAATAATTATTATAATACGTAAAAATATCGAGCGAACATTTAGTTATGAATCTTTCCACCATGTTAGATCTACTGCATCTTCGCCGCCGTCTACATTGATTGTTGCGCCGGTAATCCAAGCCGCTTCCGGACGAATAAGAAGACCGAGTACTTTCGCCACATCAATAGGCGTTGTTAAGCGATGATGCGGATTGCGCATTCGCGCATGACTCATGATGATGTCATTGCCCGGAATACGGCGAAAAGCAGGAGTGTCGGTTACGCCGGCGCAAATGGCGCAAGTTGAAATACCGAGCGGAGTAAGCTCGAGCGATAGCTGACGAATATATGATTCCAAAGCCGCTTTGGCCGCTGAAACGATGCCATAGGTCGGCAATACTCGGCGGCTGCCTGCGCTGGTAAGCGCGATAATGCGCGCACCCTCGCCCATCATGCCGCCAAATACAACCGCCTGCGTCCAATAAATCAGCGAATTTGCCATAACGTCAAGCGTCATTTCTACTTGCTTCTGCGAAGCAGAATGATGCAAGGATTCGCCGACAAATGGCAAGAGCGTTCCAAATGCCAAGGAATGAAGCATTACTTTAAGCGACGCACCTTCATTGGCGGCAAACTCGGCAGCAATCGCGTCGACTACTTCTGTGCGACGCTGAGGATCTGCTGCATTAACATTAAAAAATAATGCCTTTGCTCCGCGCTGCTCAATGCCTTCGATTGTTTCCTGCACCTTTGGCATTGTGGCATGACGGTCAAGATGAACTCCGATGATATTAAAGCCGTTTTCCGCCAGAACATAGGAGCATGCTTGTCCAAAGCCGCTTGATGAGCCCAGCACGAGAGCATAATCGCGATATTTCGCCATAATTCATATATCCTTTTCGGGTACAAATCCAGTTTTTTTTCACAAAGTTATGAAGTGAGCACAAGGAAACAAAGAAACTTCTTATCGAAAACAATCTATAACGCTGCAATTATCTTGCAAAGCGTTTGCAACAGCACAATTAAAAATCGTATTTTTGCGGCACGAGGTCTGTAAGCAGCCATAAAAGAGCATTTCTTATTCATCTATTTGCATTCGCCATGCTTCAAGATTTATTACATACAGCTCCTATTCCGCTTCTTTCAATATTGGCAACAGTAGCCATAATTTTGGATGCGCTCAAGCGCAACAGCGCACAGTTAATATTTGGGTTTAGCATTCTTTCCCTTTGTATGGCAATGGCTGCCGCTATTGGCGCTATGTTCCTGCCATATAATGTTACAGCATTTAGCGGAATGGTAACAGGCGGAGGATACGGCACATATTTCGACATTATTTTTTGTCTTGGCGGACTTCTTACATTACTTGCTGCACGACCTTTTTTACAGCAGTCGAACACAGAGCACAATGAGTTTTATTCAATTACGCTATTCTCCGTGTGTGGTATGATGCTCATTGCCCATGCTAACAATCTTTTGATTCTTTTTATCGGAATTGAAGTGATGTCGGTATCGTTCTATATTCTTTCCGGTTATCTGCGAACTTCACATTTTTCGGTAGAGGCAGCTCTCAAATACTTTTTGCTTGGTGCATTTGCCACCGGTTTTTTAGTGTATGGTATGGCGTTGATTTATGGCTCTGCCGGCTCATTGGATTACAACGGAATTTTCATGGCAATTCGCGGCGAAACCGGTGTGCGCTTTCCGATGCTTATGTTAATCGGAACGGGTTTGCTTATCATAGGGTTAAGTTTCAAGTCTGCTATTTTTCCCTTTCATCAATGGACGCCAGATGTTTATCAAGGAGCGCCAACGGTGGTTACGGCTTTTATGAGCACGGCAGGAAAAGCAGCGGCTATTAGCGCTTTTGTGCCCGTTCTTATGGTTTTAACTCCAGAAGCGAGCAACCCTGTCGCGACCAAACTCGGCATATTGCTTGCTGTTTTGTCTGCTTGCACGATGTTGGTCGGTAATATCAGCGCGTTAGTGCAGAAAAATATTAAACGCATGCTTGCATATTCGTCAATTGCTCATGCAGGATATATTATGATGGGATTGGCCGCGGGCACTGCCCGAGGATTTAGCGGAATCATATACTATGTGTCGGCTTATTTATTTATGCAAATTGGTGCGTTTATCGTTGTTTCATCACTTGAGCGAGGCAATGAAGAGCGGTATTGCAATTTAAATGATTATGCGGGTCTTGGCAAAAAACACCCTGTTCTTGCCGCCCTTATGGCTGTGTTTATGTTTTCTCTTGCAGGCATTCCGCCATTTGCAGGATTTTTTGGCAAATACTATCTTTTCACTGCCGCCATTGAATCTGGCTATACTTGGCTCACTATCGTCGGTGTAATTTCTTCCGCAATTTCAGCATATTTCTATATTGGGCTTGTCGTAACAATGTATTTTCGCGAATCTGACGCAGAAGAGCGTGATGCTCAGCCAGGACTTGCAAGAATTTCTCTTTTTGTCGCTGCTGTTGGCACTATACTTTTGGGAGTGATGCCACAGTACGTTGCACAAATTGCAAATTTATTTTTTCAAAAAATGTAATCGCCCAGAATTCAGCAGGCGTTTGTAATTTTCTATCGAAAAGGCGGTTATTCCCTATTAGGAACAACTGCTTTTTTGTTTATTTCGTATGCCAATTATAAACTTCATTGTTATTTTCCTCTTTTTTTTAGGATTTATCACGGCAGCTGCGCAGCCAAGCGGAGTAGTTTATCTCAATCCTGCAAACAAAAAGCAAGATACACTTGACTTCGACATTACATTATTCGGCAAGCCGCTCAGGGCTGAGTTTTATGTTGATAACACCGGCAATTCAACTATATATATTCCACAAAAACTTGTTCCTTTTTTCTCGATAGAACGCATTACGAATGACCCCAACGATTTCCGGCATCTAGAATTTACCAATGAGACAATCTTGCCATTTTCCGTTACGGCCGCCAAGCCAAACGGCATATTTCAATTAATATTTACTTCAAATCTAGACACAACAAAATTAGATTATGCCCTTGGCTTCAAAATCGGGCGCATGGTAGTCGGCCTTGCCGATAAGATTAACGCTTCAGCACCATTTCAAAGTACCGATACTTTTACGCTAATTGCATGGAAGACCAAGAATTTTCTTGCTTCAAAACGCGAGAATCTTCGCTTCGATTCCGTCTATCTCGGCTCAGTAAATGTTCAAGCTCAATGGATGCTAAAAAATGTATCCGATGGTGAAATTAATGTGTTTGGCAGCTATATCACACCGCTTTCTCCGATTGTCGGCTTGGGAAGTTTTTCGGTTGCAGCGCCTCTCGACGCTGTAATAATGCCGCGCGATTCCCATGCTCCTTGGACAATTCGATATAGTCCAATGCTTCGCGGATCCGACAGTGCTCGTCTTGCTTTGTCTTATTTTCCAAATATTAACGGACGTGCGGATTCTACTGCAATTACGCTGCATGGAGTTGGCGTTCAGCAAGAAATTGCATTAAGCAATCGTTCCTTTGGACTGCCAAACCCGATAATACTGCGCGGCGACACCATTGATTTAGGGGATATAAACGTCGGCGAGACAGCCACAGCAACAATAATTATTGAAAATCGAGGCAATCTGTCTTTTGGAGGAACAGCAGGCCAGCTAAGCGGACAGCCGGATAATTTCTTTTCTTTAGAGCGATATTTCAATGATAAGCAGAATTTGCAACCCGGTAAATTCGACACTGCAACAGTCCAATTCAAACCATTGCGACGCGGCACATTTACGGCAAACTTTTCGATTTCAAGCGATATTCGCTCTCGCATTTCCACCGCTCCAGATTCTGCTTCAAAACTTGTTTGGCATATTCGCGGGCGCGCAGCCGAACCGGAGTTGATATTCAGCAATGACACGCGAGATACCGTGAACTTCGGACAAGCAATTATGCCTGCCGATCCGTCTTGTTCGGGCACATTCGTTCGCCGCCTTGCAGCACGCAATATTGGGAACGCTCTTTTGACCTTGACATTCGACAGCATTCAAGCTCCTTTTTTCATCAGAGGCGGCGCAAAACGCGACGTTTTGCCAAACGACAGCGCAAACATCGAAATTGAATTTTCACCACAAATTGCCAGCAATTTTGCTTCTTCTTTAACTATAACAAGCAATGAAGCGCCGACTAAAAAAAATCGAAAATTTTTCTTAATCGGTTCATCTGCAACTCAAACTGCTCAAATTGCTGCTCCCAACATCGTTTCAGCTGCCGGACGAAAAATATCGGTTCCAATCACGGTGCACTCCTCAGTAAAGTATGCGACAAATTTTTCGGCAACACTTGTGTACGATACAACTCTTTTGGATTTTACGGGTTTTGACAGAATGCGCACTTCTTCGGAATCTGCATTAACTACCATTCTCGACCCGAAAGCAGGCTCAATTGCTTTTTCGCTCTATGATGCAAGCGGCACTTTATTTGCCAAAGATACTCTTATTCGAGCTGAATTCAACACTTATTTTGGCGCACCTATTGCAACTGCTCTTTCCTTAGTTCGCGCCAAAGCGGGAAATGAAAATTGCGATTCAGCAGCGCATCTTGTCATTCAAGCCGGAAGCTACAGCCCTGACTCCTCATGTGGAAATGCATATCGAGCAATATTGGGCATGAAAGGAATGTTCAGGTTTGTGCAAATCGGTGAAAACCCGACAACCGATATTCTGCAATTTGCTTTCGAAACAGCATTACCGTTGGAAACCTCAGTTATTCTCTATTCTTCTTCTGGACAGCAAATAGCCGTCATTGCCAAGGGTGTTTTCAGCGAGGGCATTCATTATGCAGAGACAACAACCCAGGAATGCGCTTCTGGCTTATATTTCGTTGAAATGCGAGCAGGACTTTATCGAAAAGTGTTTCCCGTATTGATAGCACGATGAAAAGCCCTTTGCGCTACCCGGGCGGAAAAAGCAGAGCCGTAGGCCGCATTTTGTCTCTTCTTCCCAATTTTGCCGAATATCGCGAGCCGTTTATAGGTGGCGGCTCAGTATTTTTTGCTTTAAAATCACAATATCCTAAACGAAAATACTGGATTAACGATCTCTATCGAGAACTCATCAATTTCTGGCTTTTTACCCGCGATGACATTGCTGGTATAATAGAACAAATCTATTTGTGGCGCAATTCTTATTCAGAAGGTAAAAAACTGCATAAATTTCTTGTAGAAAATATGCATTTATTCAGCGACAAAGAGCAGTCAGCTGCTTTTTTTATTTTCAATCGCATCACATTTTCAGGCACTACTGAAAGCGGTGGCTATTCAGAACAGGCGTTTCACGGAAGATTTACCGAAAGCTCGATAGCACGGTTAGAAGAGGCCGCCAAGATCTTGTTAGAAACAAAAATTTCGAATTTAGATTATGCTGAAGCAACATTATCACCCGGCAACGATGTTGTAATTTTTCTTGATCCGCCTTATTATTCTGCCGAAAAATCTCGACTATACGGTAAAAATGGCTCTTTGCATGCCGGTTTCGATCATCAGCGTTTTGCAAACATCATGCGCCAATGCCCGCATAAATGGCTTGTAACATACGATGACAGCGAATATATTCGCGAATTGTTTTCTTTTGCCAATATATTTTCTTGGGATTTAACTTACGGCATGAGAAATGTAACAAAGAGCGGAAATCAACAAGGGAAAGAGGTTTTTATTTCAAATTATATGGATTCTATTGAACCGTTTTCCTTATTGCCATCATCCTTGTAAAATTCCTTAGTATTTATTTGTTTTTAAACAAAACAAATAAATTATACTGTCTGGTTTCATTGCGGTTGCACAAGAATATAATACGATGTTTAAGGGCTTGATATTCAACTTTTAAATTTGTTATTTGTACTTTTTATGCAATAAAAGCATAGTATGAAATTGCTTGAATATACAGATGAGTTTTACAATGATAACGGCGATGTGCTGCGATCAGATATTCGCATTTGTAACGATCAAAATAACTCTCGTCCATTGATATTAATATTGCATGGATTCACTGCTTTTCGCCGCTGGGGCTTCTTTCCTTATATCGGTCAGCGAATTGCAGAAGCTGGAGCAATTTCTATTATATTCGATTTTTCTTACAACGGTTACGGCGAAGATGGGGCGCTTGTATTTCCTGAACGCTTTGCTGCAAACACCATCAGTCGCGAGCGCAGCGACATAGCTTCAATCATTAGCGCGATTCGCCGTGCAGATTTTCCTTTTTGGAATAAAGAAATTTATTTGCTCGGACATTCTCGCGGCGGCGCAGATGCAATATTAACCGCCTCAATTGATATTGCCATCAAAAAAACAGCAGCTTGGGGCTGCATTTCCACATTTGACCGCTATACGTCGCGAATTAAGCACCAATGGCGCTCCGATGGCTTAATCTCTTTCCGCGAACAACACAGCAACACGACGATACGCATGAACGCTGCCTACCTTGAAGATGCAATATTGCCAAAAAACAATATCCTTGAAGCAGCCGCGACTATGCAGTCGGAATTATTGCTTATTCACGGCCAGCAAGATCTTACTTCTCCCATGAGAAATGCTGAAAAAATAGCAGCCGCAAAACAAGATGCTCGATTAGAGATTATCGCAGGAACAGGACATACTTTCGGCATTGCTCATCCTTTTACAGCCACAACGCAGGCGCTTGAATCGGCAATTGCAATAACCATAGATTTTTTTTCGTTGCAAAACTAATTGTGAAAATGCATAAATCATTATTTATCACTATATTTTTGTCAGCTGCATTGTTAGCTGGCTGCGAATTATTTGTTATCGGAACCAAGCATAAGCCAAGCATTGAAGCAAGTCAAAAAAGCTCGATAGGAGCTGTACTGCTCTTTAAGACCGAGCTTGACAGCGCAAATAGTATCGCTGCAACAGAACTTTTAGCAGGCAAAGACAAACACAAACTTCTCGCTATTGAAAAATACGAGATGTCCGACGAGATTTCTCGCCTTGGTAGAATTATCTCTCAAAAGCCCATAACTCTTCTCAAAGCCGACACGCTCTCTCCAGATTCACACCGCGTTTTGCTCGAATTAGATTACCAAAAAAAATTGACATTCAGCGCTGCGAGAATTAAGGGCGCATGGTATATTACTGATATACAAGAGTAAATATAATCGCTGTAAAATAGCATTATAAATACTAAATACTTGATATTAACCAGCCATTTCAATAGCAATATGCAAAGAAATAATTATTCATTTCTGTTTTTTCACCCTCATTTCTTAATTTTGTCTGCACAAGAGTAATCTGTAATTTTGCAGTAATCTTAGAATAATCTTTATTTCATAGTTTCAAAGCGTTTAATATGAGTTTACATCATCACGTTGCCATAATCGGCTCGGGTCCAGCCGGATTCACAGCCGCAATTTACTCTTCCCGCGCACGACTCGACACCGTCGTTTTCGAGGGTTTGCAGCCCGGAGGACAATTAACCATTACTACTGAAATTGAAAATTTTCCCGGGTTCGAGCATGGCATTATGGGACCGGAGCTCATGGATGTTATGCGCAAGCAATGCCATCGCTTTGGTGTTAAATCTGTCTATGAAATAATTGATTCCGTTGATTTTTCACAGCGTCCGTTTGTTTTAACATCCGACAGAGGAACACGTTACACGGCAGATGCCGTAATTGTTGCCACAGGTGCTTCTGCAAAATTATTAGGCGCTAAAGGCGAAGCGGAATATATGGGATACGGAATTTCTGCCTGCGCCACCTGCGACGGTTTTTTCTTCCGCAATCAGCCGGTTTACGTGGTTGGAGGCGGCGATACAGCCATGGAAGAGGCAAACTATCTTACGCGATTCTGCTCGAAAGTTACTATTATTCATCGTCGCGACGAGTTTCGCGCTTCCAAAATCATGCTAGAACGCGCTGAACGAAATGATAAAATAGATTTTATGCTGAACACGACTATTGATGAATATCTCGGCGAAATTTTGCCAACAGGCATGAAACGCCTAACCGGTCTGCGTCTGAAAAATACAAAAACCGACAAACTAACAGAAATATCCGCAACAGGCGTATTTATTGGTATAGGACACAAGCCAAACACCGATATTTTCCAAAATACCTTAGACATGGACGCCAATGGCTATATTATTACGCTGCCGCGCTCCAGCGCAACCAATATTGAAGGAGTATTCGCCTGCGGCGATGCGCAAGACAGCGTTTACCGCCAAGCTATAACAGCTGCTGGAAGCGGATGCATGGCAGCAATTGACGCCGAGCGCTGGCTGGAAGCGCAACACGAATGACGCGAAGCCATGCGCGCTTAAAATCAATGCTGCCCGATGCGTTGCATATCGCGTCGGGCAGTATACTTTAACCGAAATACTGTCGCTTTTTTTGGCCTTTATACACACATGAATTTTGCTTCGTTTACATTGCGAACGTTGACTGCCGGCTTCTATACCTTAGCTAAAATTGCAGATCTTACCTTCAGGCAAAAAGCAACTGAAAGCGATGTGTTTTACGACTATGCTCAAAGCTGGGCGCGAGTGATGCTTCGCATTACAGACACAGAGATATTTGTGCGAGAGGAAGTTCCAACTTGCGCTCAGTCGTGCATTTACGCGAGTAATCATATCAGTTTGCTCGATGCGCCTGCATTGCTTGCCGCTTTGCCAAAAGGAGTGCGGTTTATGTACAAGCAAGAGATTGAGCGTGTGCCCATATTTGGCAGAGCTCTTGCAAAATCTCCTTTCATTGCAGTCAATCGCGGAAATTCTCGCGAGGCGACCGGAAGCTATTACCAAGCTGCAAATGATATTGCAAGCGGCAGTTCAGTTTTGCTTTTTCCAGAAGGCACGTGGTCGCCTGACGGCGAATTGCTGCCATTTAAGCGAGGAGCAATGCTTTTGGCTTTGCGTTCAGGCAAACCTATAGTGCCGGTTGCAATTTGGGGAACGCAATTTGCTCTTCCGCCTGAGCAATACAGATTTTACGGAGGCAAAGTCGCGATTCGCATAGGCGAGCCGATTGCAGTTTCAAGCGTTTCCAACAAAGAAGAAGAGCAAAATTTATCGTACGCTATTCGCAAGCGCATTGCATTGCTTTTAGAAGAATGTCGCAATTCGGCGCAATTCACATAATTCATTGCATACCAATCATCTGCAAATTCAGCCAGCACAATATTCAAATTTAATAGAAGATTCACCATCTTTTTTTAATAAAATTCATCAACTCCAAACAATGTTGTATCAGCTATTCATAAAAAATCTAAATTGAACTCCAATAGTGCTTGCTTCACATGATTACAGTTTGCTTTCATTTCGCATTGAAATTTGTAATTCGTACTATTACTGTATATTTGCACAAATATTACGATATGCGAAACATCAACCAATCTGACAATAAAAGAGACGCTGCCATATATTGAAAGAAAGCCGATGGTAATTGTATTTTTTGGCGCGCCTGGAGTAGGAAAAGGAACCCAGGCCGCACTATTAGCAGAACGGAGGGGCGTTCCCCACCTTTCTACCGGCGAGGCATTTCGCCAAGCAATTCATAATAATACGCCGCTTGGCAAAACAGCCAAAGAATTTGTTGAATCTGGGCGCTTAGTGCCTGATGATATTGTAACCGGCATAGTGCGTGAAGCTCTGCAAAAAGAAGATTATTCGCGCGGCTGCATTCTTGACGGCTACCCGCGTACAAAGGCGCAGGCAATTGCTCTCGACAATATGCTAGCTGAATTAGGGCGCACAGTAGGAAAGGTTGTTAATATCGAGGTAGAAAACGAAGAAATTGTACAGCGAATGTTGAATAGAGGACGTAAAGACGATACCGAAAGCGTTATTCGCGACCGTCTTTTAATTTATAATAACGAAACAGCGCCATTACTTTCATATTACGATGAGCAGCAAAAATTGGCGTCTGTTGACGGTAATTCCGAAATCGAAACGGTCTATCAAAGAATTATCTCGGTACTTCAGTAAGCTTCTGAACAAAGTCTTTATTTTACATTTAGTTCATTTTATGCCTACGTATTGCACTGATTTTGATTGTCAAACAAGCGAACTGAGATTCAAGTCAATATTTGCAGAATTATATTTCAATGAGCAGGGAGAGTATGCCGATCGCCGATCGTGCCTGCTCTATAAAACCGGCGAAGAAATTTTTCGCGAAGGGACGTACCCGGCAGGATTATTCTGCGTCTTTACCGGCAAAGTAAAAGTGTCGAAATATGGAACTGAAGGACGCGAACAAATTGTTCGCTTTGTTACGCCTGGAGATGTTCTAGGTTACCGCGCATTGCTTTGCGGCGGACCATATATGGCAAGTTCCACTGCTCTTTCCGATTCGCATATTTGCT
Source organism: Chlorobiota bacterium (assembly GCA_039810485.1). GTDB lineage: Bacteria > Bacteroidota > Ignavibacteria > Kapaibacteriales > UBA961 > JADZAA01. The sequence continues at coordinate 16,390 of JBDHXA010000021.1, forward strand.
TTATTCCGCGCGATATTCTTACCTCAATTCTACAAAAAAGCCCTTCGCTTTCTCTAAAATTTATTCAATTGCTTTCGCATGATTTGCAAACAGCCGAAAATCGCTTGGTTGATCTTGCCCAAAAATCAGTTCGCGAGCGCCTTGCCGAAACGCTGTTAGTTCTTCGCAACACTTTTGGAATTGATACTGACGGATCATTGGATGTTCATCTTTCACGCGAGGAGATTGCTAATATTGTTGGCACGGCAACCGAAAGTGTGATACGTTTATTGGCTGACTTCAAGAAGTCAGGCATGATTGAACTTCGCGGCAAGAATATCACCATTCTCAGCGAAAAGCGCTTGGCTGATGTAGCCGGCATTATAGGTGCTTAAATATAGGCAATAGCGCCTTTCTAGATGGGAACATTTCGAATCGTTCAACTCGCCTGCAACCATTCCGCAAACCAACATGCACTCAATATAGCATCAGCTATTCAAATCTAACAGTTACAATTTTCTTTTCATCTTGCTCAAACCACGGCAAGCCGCGCATAGCAATGGAATATTCTGTAATTTTAGCTTGCGGATATTCCAGCGAAACAGCATCATTTTCGGATGATAAACTGCCGCCTTTCAGAAAAATATACTGCCCGCTCTTTTTCAGCAGGTTTCGCGTCCATTCAATAATTTCGATGGAAGGTGCGACTGCCCGCGCTGTAATGACGTCAAATTTTCCTATAAAATTCTTGTCGTTTCCCAGCAATTCAACGCGGTTATTAACAGCAGAAATTGTCTTTAATCCGGTATGCTGCGCAAACATGGCAGCCATTTTTAATTTTTTTGCAATTGAATCAGCAAGAGTTACAAATATATCCGGTCGAGCAATCGCCAAAGGAATGCCCGGAAATCCTCCTCCTGTCCCCACATCAAGCAGCCGCGCTTTTTGCGGAATGGAACAATACTTCAAAATTGTTAACGAATGAGCAATATGACGCTCCCAAAGATTTTCCACATCACGCCGTGAAATCATATTTACTTTTTCATTCCAATATGCAATTTCGCCTGCAAAACGCTCAAACTGACGCATTTGCTCACGGTCCAACACAATATTCTCTGCAGAAAGCATTGTCCATAATTCGAGTGCATCCATAGATATAGCCCGTTTTTCTTACATTGTCTGCACATTATGACTAGCTTGTGCATGTGCAAAAAGTTTAAATTCTTGATCTCTTGCCGAGATATTCCCTCAAAGCAATATCGAATGGTTGCGATGTGTCAATCGGCACATACTCAACGCCGCGCTGCAAACACTCGCGCTTTAAGTTATCACAAAATTCACGCATTGCCGCTGCGTAATTCTTACGTATTTGGTAAGGTTGCGTTACCATTTCCTCGCCTGTTTCAAGATCTTTAAAAGAGGCGTCCCAGCCAAAATTAAAATCTCTTTCGCGCGGATCAAGCACATGCATTGCAATAACTTCATGCCCTTTATGCCTAAAATGCCTGAGCGTGGTATAAATAGATTGCGGCTCATCAAAAAAGTCGCTGATAATGATCACTAGTCCGCGTCGTGAAATTCGTTCGGCTAAGCGGTTTAAGGCGGCTGCCGTGCCTGTTTTCCCCGACGGAGCCGCATGTTCCAGAGTTTTCAGTATCTCTTGGATGTATGACGGTTTCGAGCGCGAAGGAAGATACGTCCGTATTTCGTCGTCATAGAGAGCAAGCCCTGCTGCGTCTTGCTGTTTCATCATAAGATAGGCAAGCGCAGCTGCAAGATAAGCTGCATATTGAAATTTTGTGATATTTTCATCAGAGGCAAATTTCATAGAAGCGCTCGCATCAACGGCTATCATTGAACGCAAATTTGTCTCTTCTTCGAATTGCTTGACGTAGTACCGGTTAGTTCGTCCAACGATTTTCCAATCCATGTACCGCAAATCGTCGCCCGGTTGATATTGCCTATGCTCGGCAAATTCAACGCTGAAGCCATGATAAGGCGAGCGATGCAAACCGGTGATAAATCCCTCTACGACAAGCCGCGCTATCAGTTCAATATTTGCAAGCTGCGCAACCGTTGCGGGCTGCAAATATGTTCTTGTATTATTCTCCATCCTCTATTGCAATAATGGAAAATCTATTGATGTTTTCAGCTATTATCCTCATTGATGACGAAGGCAGCCATTAAAAAGTATGATAGAAGCGCTAACGAAGAATGTGGACAACTTTGAATCACCAATATTTTTCTTCAAACAAGCGATGTAATAATCTGTTATTTAATATTTTGCAGTTGTTTTATAACAACTTATTCGCATTATTATTTCTCAAACAATGGAAACAGTCGCTTGATTTTTGAAGTATCTGGGCATACGATTGCTAATTCTTGCATAGTTTTATCAAAGAGCGGATGGCGAAAATTTGGAGCGATTTCTACAGCCGGAAAAAGTACAAATCGTCGTTCTTGAATATGCGGATGAGGCAATACAAGCTGATTATCATTGATAACGGCATCTCCATAAAGCAGAACATCAATATCAATTTCGCGTTCATGCCATCGAATGCGTTTCTGCCGGGATAGCTGCTTTTCTATCTCTTTGCATTTTTGCAACAGCTCATGAGGAGAAAGGAAAGTTTTTCCAATCAATGAGATATTAAAAAAAAACGGTTGATCTTTAAAACCAACAGGTTCTGTTTCAAAAACAAACGAAGATTTCGCACTATTCTCAAATACGCTAATCTGCAGAAACTGCACCGCCTTTTGCAAAGCGGCAAGCCGATCGCCAAGATTAGATCCAAGCGAAAGCAGCGTTTCCACTGACGAACATTTCACTTAGTCGCGGCTCAACGTTTGTTCCACTTCAATACAATCCACAACGTGCCGTATTGGCACATATATTTTGCGTATGCGAATTGTAGCTTTTAACAAATGAGGAATTTTATCGAGCAATGAAGAGAGAATGTCGTGAGCTAATGTTTCGATAAGATTTGTAGAATCGCCATTGATAACTTCATCTATCGTAAACATTGCTTCTTCATAATTCACTGCTTCATTCACATTGTCGCTAAGCACGGCATTAAGACCGTTATAGTATAAGTCAGCATCAACTTGATATTTACCACCAAGAGTTTGCTCTTCGGACTTAACGCCATGATAAGCGTAAAATTCGGCATTTTTGATTGTTAGCCGCGTCAATACAGATTGTTTATTCACAAGTTTTCCACAATTGTTGAGAGTGTAGTAATATTCTTTAACAAGTTCTCGTATTAATGAGCAATCAAGACGGGAGTTGTTGCTCGATATTGTCCAGCATCCATAATAAGCATATAACTTCCAGACGGCATATCTGCGGTAATAAAATGTGCTGAGTAAACTCCAGGCTTATGCGAAGCATTGATAATTTTTCCGACGATTTGCCCAAGAGCGCTTACAAGCGATATTCTTACATTTGTTTCTTCAACCGAAGAATATTCGACCGTAAGAATATCATCTGTAGGACTTGGGTAAGTCGAACGCAGAGCCGAAGCAAAAAACTGCACATTCAGTGTGCGAATTTCACAGCCATAAGGAAGCATTTTAACGGTATCGGCAAGCGAAGCTCCCGGCGCTATGCACTTATCGCCAGCTTTGACATCTGTTATCTGAACTAATGGCGTAAGAGTTTCACCGACAACAGCGCTGAACAATGCTTTTGCCAAAGGGTTCTTTACGCTGTCTGCACAATTATCAAAACGAACTATAGCTTTTCCTAATTCGGTTCGTATTACCGTTGCATTGCATTGTGCAGACACAATCGAATCAAGCGACAAAACGGTTCTATCGTAAAGCAAAGTAAATTCCAATTTTTTATTCGGAGATTCATTTATTGGCGCAAGATCGCTGGCAATTATTGGAACTATGCGCTGCACTCCGGGAGCCGCTTCATCAGGATCTGCGCCGCTGGCGCGAATGATAAGCGGAACGCCTTTTACTACGACGTTTAGCTCTACTGAATCGCGTCCTCCACATTGATCGTCGAGATAAAATACTGAGCGATATGTTCCTGCAACGGTATCGCCGGCAAATTGAATAGTGAAAACCGCTGAATCTTTACCCGCAATATACAATTGCTGTGCAATAGCTGTAAACTTATCATTTCCTCCGACAATTCTCAGATTTGCCGGCGAGCGAGACGAATTGCGCACCCAAACTTGACGAAGCGCCATTTCATGCAGGCAAACAGTTGTATCGGCAACAATTGACGGTTTTACTTTTGGCGCACCTACAAAGACCGCAATATCTGCCGCCACTTTATTTCCGCACATATCAGCAATAGTTATGTGTGTTGAAATCGTGCCGTTTTGCATGGAACCGCCAAAAACAAGCGGAACGATAATCGTGTCGCGCGACGGTACAAGTGCATTGGAATTCTGTAAGCGAAATAGTGAATTGGCGGAGGAAATGTCCACTTTCAGATCTGCCTCGCTCGAATTGAAAACAGCAAGATCTATTGGCAGAGAATCGCCCGGACAAGCAAACAGCGTATCGCTAAACTTATGCGCCACAATATCATCGGGCGAGATCACAACTATTCGAACCGTATCTGAACTAACGCAATTATTTGTATCGGTAACAGTTAGTATGTAATTCGTTGTTGCGGCAAGCCGTGCAATTGGCGACGGAATATCGGCTCTGTCCAAACCGGCGGACGGCTGCCAGCGGTACAAACGTACTGAATCCGGCGTTAATGCATGAAGCTGTATTGCAGAATCAGGACAAGCGACAGTATCGCGTCCGGCAAATATTCGCGGTCTTGGATAAACAGTTACGACCATGTCTTTCGAGCCGGTGCATCCGCTTGCATCAGTAACGACAACTGTATATCTTCCGTTTTTAGTTGCTTCGATTTGCGGCGCTGTTGCGCCTGCGATGTCCATTCCGTCGAGCAGCCATTGATATATGCGATAGTTTGATGCAGTAGATAGAGTTACCGCGCCACCATCACAGAATTTCACAGGTCCGGCGGCAGTAATGTCTGGAGAAAGCGGCAATATCCCAACTTGTAATTTCATCAGGGAAACATTTTCTTTGTTAAGATTACCCATTTGTGTTGTTATAGGAAAATCCCCGGAGGAAGTTGTACCGCCGACGTACACTGCGCCTGTTGCGTCAACCGCAATGCATGAACCTTCGTCATTGCTTGACCCTCCAATAAACGTGGAGTAAACCAGCGTATTGCCGTCCGAGTTAATTTTTGCAGTAAAAGCATCTTTTTGTCCGGTCACGCCATTATTAAGCTTTGCGTCAAAAGCGTCAGATGTTACCGGAAAATCCAGCGATTCTGTCGAGCCAGATATATAAGCGGCGCCGCATACATCTATAGCAATTCCCGACGCTTCATCGTTGCCGGAACCGCCCAGAAAGGTAGAATATATCAAGTAATCAGCTTTTGGGCTGAGTTTTAATATAAATGCATCGCTGGCATTTTTTGCACTGCCATTTAGCGCAGTATCCAAAGCGCCTTGAGTTACCGGAAATTCTTTCGAAAACGTATATCCGGTTACAAAAGCATTGCCAAAAATATCAGTTGCGATTCCTTTGCCGCTATCCCAGCCCTCGCCGCCTATAACAACAGAGTAGAGCAACGAATCGGCATCTTTTGATATTTTAGAAATAAAACATTCATACAGTCCGGTAACACGCTGCCCGACAGAAGGTGTTCGAGGAAAATTTTTTGACAATGTTTCACCGGTAATATAAAGTGCGCCGTCCAATCCTACTGAAAGAGCATTTACGTAATCGCCGTCATTGCCGCCGATGTATGAGCAATAGATCAGTTTCGAACCGTCAGACGAAAATTTTGCCACGAACCCATCGTAGACGCCCCCATTATGCGTTCGGCTAAATGTCTTTGGAGTAATAGGGAAACTATCTTGTGCGCCAGATGCGGCGTAACCGGTATAGCCGCCAATAAAAGCATTGCCGCTAAAATCAACGGCTATGGATTTTGCCACATCAATTTGCTTCCCGCCAAAGTATGTTGAATACACAAGACCGCTTCCATCAGGCGTTAACTTTGAAACAAAACAATCGCTGTTGAAAGACGATGGATTGTCGCGGCGCTTTGTTTGAAATGATCCGGGAGTTGCCGGAAAATCATTCGAAGTTGTTACACCAGTTATGTAGGCGCTTCCAGCGGCATCAGCAACAATGCCATAAGATTCATCATCGGAGCTTCCGCCAAGGAATGTTGTGTAAATAGCGCTGCTTCCATTTGAGGCAAATTTTGTTACAAAGCAATCTTTTCCTCTAAGAGTACGATTATAAGCGCCCGTGGTTGTCGGGAAATCTGCCGACAGCGTTCCTCCTGTTATGTATGCATTACGATTTGTATCAATTGCAACCGAGCTGCAAAATTCAGCGCTGCTCCCGCCTTCCACTATCGAGAACAACATTGGAACCGTCAGCACGATTGGACGATCATTTTCGAGTTGTTCGAACGAAAAAGAAAGTGCTGAATCCATAACTTTACAGGCGCATTTAATTTGTTTGGCAGAGCTGTCCTTCATCAATTGCACCGCATTGGGTTCCCCAAAAATCATCTTGCCGGCAATAGTTTCAAGCATTGCGCCATTATCATTTACTGCAAAGCGTTTGCCTTCATTTTGCACTACAAATTCTTGCGCGGCTGAAAGAGAAGGAAAAGTTGCTTGAAGCAAAATTGGCTCGCGCACTGAACTGCTATTGTTAATAATGCGAATAATTCCGTTGCCGAGGGAAATTTCGATGCCGCGATATTGCTTGGCTTTGACAGTCCAGCGTTCAGGGGAACTGCCTTTTAAATAATTAACCACGTTCTTTGACGGCATAATTCCTTTTGCAGATTTTCCGCCTAATTTCAATCTAAATGCTTCGCCTTTTGTAATTTCAGACGCAGGCATTTTGTCTGGAGATTGCTTTTGAAGAAGGTTTTTCTGCAAATTCTGCGTATTGACATTGGCATACATGTCGACCGTCAAAGAACCAACGCTGTCAACCCAAATATTTGCTGATGGAAATTTTGCCAAAAAGCGCGCTATTTCATTCCATTGTCCGCGGTTTTCGGAAAAATCAGCAGATATTGCTCTGTACGTTTCTGGCGATAGAGATTGGGCGGCCGTTTCTGAAAATATTAAAGAAACGACAGCAAAAAACAAGGATATGCGAAGTATCATCGTCATTAAGCCGGTGAAGGGAAATAATGCTGCGTCACAAAATTACTGCGATTTAACGATTTGTACTGCATTTTGCCATCAATTCAGTGTTCATCTTTATATTATATCATGCTTCAATCGGTTCAATCTGGATTTTTTTAATGAAATAGAACAATTGCCATTATTGAAGCCGCATGACTTTCACTTATGCAGCACAAAGCATCATACAAGCTAATTCATTACATTATAGCATATTGAAATGATTCGTCACCATTATTCGCTTACGCATGTTTGTCGTGAAATTTCTTTGATTATCGGAAATGTCGTTACGGCTTGTTTTACTCAAGAAGCAGATATTCTTATGCTTGGCTTTCAGGATAATTGTGAAGAAATTTATCTTGAATGCAATGCCAATCCGACTTATGCATCTGCGGCTTTTCGCGAGAACTTTGCAAAGGCGCGAAAAAACGTTCATAATCGTTTTCAAGAGCTTATCGGACAACGGCTTGCAAACGTGTTGCTCGACGGCATTGACAGGATTCTGCATCTTCATTTCAGCAATGACTTTCGCATGGAGCTGCGGATTTTCGGTAGTGCAAAAAGCGATATTCTACTTTTTCAAAACAATGCTTTTCTCAGCAGTTTCAGCGGCAGACACGAACAGTTCAACTCCTTTTTGCCTCGTAAATTTCAAGATTTTCCGCCAGAAACCATTGTTTCTCACGCTTTGGCAAAATCAGATTTTTTGCTTGGCGAGTATTATGCGCGCGAGGCATGCCGCCGCTCGCAAATTTCTCCTGAAATAGAGATTGGATCGTTGTCTTCCACCGACATAAGTGTTGTGACAGACAACGCGGCATGGCTTAGAGAAGAATGTGAAGATTCACCAATATTCTATATACTTCAACAGAATGAAAAAAGCCACGTATTATTTTCGCTAATTCCCTTAGTCGAATATCCGCTAATAGTATGGCGCGGTGCTGCAATAAGTGAAGGAATTAGAAAAACAATCGGCATCAGAAGAACCGAACGACGCTATGCAGAACTGCATAAGCGTCTTGAAACAATTTTAAACAAAAAAAAACACAAACTTACCCGCTCTTATCAGATGGCGTCGAGCGACGCAATATCCGATACTCTGGCGCAGCAGCGTCGCCGATGGGCAGAATTGCTTCTCTCGCATCCAAGCGCGAAAGAGCGACATGGCAATTCGATTGACATCATCGACTGGAATGGATTGAGTACAGCAATACAGCTTGATCCGCGTTTGACGCTTGCTGAAAACGCTTCTGTTTATTATGAAAAAGCAAAAAATGCAACACGACGCTCGGCAATTCGCCACAATCGGCTGCCAGATATTAAAAAGTGCATAGCCGAAATGAATGAAGAGCTAACAAATCTTGCACAAGCAACAACCATTAAACAACTAGAAATCATGGCAGAAAAACATCTTGGAAACAAAGACGGCTCCAGTGTAACGCAACAAGCAAAATACCGCACATTCGCTCTGGAAGAAGGATTTACGGCGTATGCCGGCAAAAATGCAGCTAATAACGACGAATTAACCATGCGCTTTGCAAAGCCGAATGATTATTGGTTTCATGCTCGCGGCGCAAGCGGCTCACACGTTGTACTGCGCGGCGGCGATGGTAAGACCAAACCGTCAAAACGCATTATCGAGCAAGCGGCATCCATAGCAGCATACTATTCCCAGCAGCGCAACGGCGGCTATGTACCGGTGGCATATACGAAAAAAAAATACGTAAGAAAACCCAAGGGAGCAAATATCGGCGCAGTCCTATTGGAACGCGAAGAAGTGATTATGGCGCGCCCTAAACTGCCCTTTGGCGAGGAGGAAAAAACCGAATTTGACAATTAAAATTTGAATATGATTTGAATTATATGCGGTGTATGAAATTTTAACACTGTTTCAAGCCGTCTTTTTTTCGTAATTTTGCAAACTTTAATGTAAAAACATATCTATTTCTATCTACACGAGGTTCTTTGTATGTACGAAGGCAGTATCGTTCAAGTCATCGGTCCGGTGGTGGATGTCGAATTCGCCGAAGGTTCGATTCCGCCTGTTCTCAACGCCCTGAAAATTAACCGCACTTCTCCCGTTACCGGCAAACCGGAAACTTTGATATGCGAAGTGCAACAGCACTTGGGCGAAGACCGTGTGCGCTCGGTAGCCATGGATTCTACCGACGGACTTGTACGCGGCATGAAAGTAATGGACACCGGCGCTCCAATTTCTGTTCCGGTTGGTCCTGAAGTTTTAGGGCGGCTCATCAATGTTGTCGGCGAGGCAATTGACAATAGGACGCCAATAAATGCTAAAATCAACTATCCTATTCATCGCCCTTCGCCAGAATTCTCGTCGCTGACAACCAAAAAAGAAATGTTTGAAACAGGCATAAAGGTTATTGACCTTGTCGAACCCTTTACAAAAGGCGGCAAGACAGGTCTTTTCGGCGGAGCAGGCGTTGGTAAAACCGTTATTATTCAGGAGCTTATCCACAACATTGCGAAACAGCACGGCGGCTACTCTATTTTTGCCGGTGTTGGCGAGCGCACTCGCGAAGGAAACGATCTCTATTTAGAAATGACTGAATCCGGCGTTATTGACAAAACTGCCCTTGTATTCGGACAGATGAACGAGCCGCCCGGTGCCCGCGCCCGCGTTGCTCTTACTGCGCTCACTATGGCGGAGTATTTCCGCGACGAAGAAGGGCGCGACGTACTTCTATTTGTTGATAATATTTTCCGTTTTACTCAAGCCGGTTCGGAAGTATCCGCTCTGCTTGGACGAATGCCTTCTGCTGTGGGCTATCAGCCAACATTAGCTACTGAAATGGGCGCACTGCAAGAGCGCATTGCCTCCACAACCAAAGGTTCTATCACTTCGGTTCAGGCGGTGTATGTGCCTGCCGACGACTTGACTGACCCTGCGCCGGCAAATACATTCTCACACCTTGACGCTACAACTGTGCTTTCGCGTCAGATATCCGAAATGGGAATTTATCCCGCAGTCGATCCGTTGGATTCAACTTCGCGCATTCTCGATCCGCTCATTATCGGCAATGACCATTATCAGACTGCAATGCGCGTTAAAAAAGTGTTGCAATCCTATAAAGATTTACAAGATATTATCAATATTTTGGGCATGGACGAACTTTCGGAAGACGATAAATTAACCGTGCATCGCGCACGCAAAATTCAAAAATTCTTCTCGCAGCCATTCCATGTTGCCGAGCAGTTTACCGGATATGCCGGCAAATATGTAAAAATTGAGGATAGTATTGCGGGATTCCGCGCAATTCTCGATGGCGAAGTTGATGATATCCCCGAAGGAATGTTCAGCTACAAAGGAACTCTCGACGAAGTGGTCGACCAATATAAAAAATCAAACAAATAATCCGTAAACACAAACAATGTCGGAATACACATTAACTGTTGACATCGTAACGCCAAGCCGGACAATATACTCCGGTCCTGCCGCTGCAATTACTTTGCCCGGAGTCAAAGGCGGATTTCAAGTTCTATTCAACCACGCCCCGATTGTTTCTGCTCTCGATATTGGAGTAATCAAAGTGCTAAATACCGACGGTACAGAAACTCTCTATGCAACCGACGGAGGATTTGCCGAGGTGCTTCGCAATAAAATTTCCGTTGCAGTAGAAACTGCCGAAGAGTCGTCAGAAATAAATGTGGCACAACTACAAAAAGAACGCTCTGCCCTTGTTGAAAAGCTTGAGCATGAACAGATACTTTCCTTGCGCGAACAATTAAAAGCTCGTGTGCATCGCATAGATAATCGTTTGCGCGTTGCTCAACTATAAATTACTCGTCAATCAATAAAAAAGCGGAGTTTCTTGCATCGAAACTCCGTTTTTTTATTAATTTTAAACAAAGCAATTTAAAAGTGTCTCTATGAGCTCAAATACGTTGTCAGAAATTGTCGGCATAATTATAGGACGTTTTCAAATCCTTGAGATTTGCTCTGAACTTCGTTCGTGTTTAGAATCAATAATTGCTCAACACGATAAAACTATTATTGTACTTGATGAATCGCCTGCGCTAAGCACAAAGCATAATCCACTTGACTTTGAAACTCGAAAGAATATGATGCTTTCGGAATTTCATCAATTGACTATATTCGGCTTGACTAATATGCGGTATGACGACAAATGGAGCGACGCTCTTGATACGCTTATTGCCTGTGAAGTTCAATCAGATAATATAATGCTCTATGGAAGCAAAGAAGAGTTTTTCAGCCGCTATACTGGGAAATATCCGCGCAAAGAGGTTATGTTAGGGATCTATGATAATTCGCATACAAAAAGAAATGCTAAGCTATACTCACCGAACAGAGATTTTCGCGAGGGAATGTTTCATGCGGTTATGAATCAATATCCTAAAGTATTTCCAACTGTTGATGTTGCAGTATTAAAAGACGATATGCTGATGCTTGCTCGCAAGCCGCATGAGCCGCTTTTCCGCTTCATCGGCGGTTTCACCGACCCAACCGATGATGATTATGAATGTGCGGCTCGACGCGAAGTGAAAGAAGAAGCAGGAATTGAAGTCAGCCGTCCAGAATATATCGGCAGCGCTCGCATTGATGATTGGCGCTATCGCCGCGAAGAGGACTTCATTATCACACTTTTTTTTATGGCTGAATACGAATCAGGTATTATAGCGCCGCACGACGACATAGCAGAAATACGGCTTGTGCATCTTTCAGAATTTACGGCCGATATTCTTGTGCCAGAACATATTGCTTTATATAACCTGCTAAATGCAAAACTGAAATTCAAGAATTGAGATATTTCAAATTGCTCGTGCAGCAAATACATCTGGTTGTAAAAAAAAGCCGGCTCGCGAAATTCGCAAGTCGGCTTTTTCTATATGATAGAATTCTTTTTCTTCAGTATCAGCTTATCGAAGTATAGAGACCGGAGTGGACAAAGATTGAACGCCTGATTTTACTACGATGCGGTAATATCCATTAGCCAAAGATGTTGTTTTAATTGGCATTTCATACGAGCCGGCTGTTTGTGTAAATTCTCCTAAATCCTTGACTTTATTGCCTAATATATCATATATCGCGATATGAACATCTTGTTCGTTTCCGGATACGTTATAGCGCAGAGTTGCTTCGTCTGAGATTGTATTCGGTACAACGGCAATGGACTGCATGCTATTTGCATCTTCGCGAACAGCGCTTGGCGCCCCAAGCAACCAATCAATACAACGCTCCATAACCATTTTACGGCTTGCAGGGTCGTTAATAGCTTCGAGACCAAATGACAAATAGACAACGCGAGAATCCCCATTTTCAACGCGAACTCCGCCTATTCGGCTTGCGCTTTCAAATGTAAATATCGTCTTTGCCAATTCTTCATTATCAATACGAATAATATCAGTATAATAATTAGTAGAAAGTTTCGATGGGTTGTTTATATTTGTATTTAACGTCAGTTTAATTCCATTGCTGATTGGATCATTATCTATACCATTCAGAGGAAAAGAGTTAAAAGTAATATTATTTCCACTTTGGGTGAATCTTTGGATTGGATTTCCCCCATTGGCTATGCCAAGATCTTGTTGGAAGAAAAGTTGCGCTGGAAGCACGCCAGAGCTGCTAAAAGCGTTATACAAATCCAATGAAGATGATATTAATACCTTTTTACCCACGCCTACGGCCTCACGAATTGCATTCATTGTAGCAACATCTACAACAAGAGCTCCGCGATTAGGCTGATCGGTTGTAAAAACAGACACCTCAAAATTCGAAGGAGGATAAGTACTAATATTTTCTTCCGTTAAAGGAATCATAGCTGATCCATCTTTTATTTTATCCATGTTCTGCATATCATTCAACATATCGCCATCCCAAACATTTGTACCGCCATATATTACGTATTTAGCACTGGCAGACAGACCGCTAATTGTTGTAGAACTTGCAAATGCGAGATTTTGCTGTGTTGGCTGCGGCTCGGCATTTATTATTAAAGTAACAAATCCGGCTTTATCATTTGAAACAATACTGACGTCGACAGGTATGGTTCCTTTTGCAGGAATTACAATCGTTTCTTGGTTAAGAGTTGCTTTCCATCCGTTGGGCAGCGAGCTTTTAGGATCAATAGATAATTTGGCTGTTACTTCAACATCAGTTGGGTTGGCAACCATTACTTTTTTAACAATTGTTGCATTTGCTTCAAGCAAACCGGCAGGATCGGCTGTTAGTCCGAGAATAATAGCTCCTGATTTATTCGTCGCTCCTTGATGAATTGTTTTTGAGGCAGGATCTTGTACATAAGCAACAACGAAATTCTGACCTTTTGGCCAAAGCGGTCCTGTACCTGGCGTATATGTATAGGTATAGCTAACCTCTTTATTTGGCTCAAGTGTAACATTTTCACCGTCAGCGCTTGGCAAAATTTTGTATAACACATCATAAAAATCAGTCATTCCATTAGTTATGCCCTGATATCCAGGAATGGATACATGATTGTAAAGAACTCCAACGCGCAATTTTTGGTCAGTCAATGTTGTAGCACTTGTATTGGTAACTTTTACTGTAACTTTAATATTTTGCGGATCTGTCCGATCTTCCACTACCGACATTTTTAGTGGTGCAGGAACTTTGCGCGCATTTGCGATATTCGTAATAAAACCTTGCTCATCGTTTGGATTGATTGAGTTTTTACCATCAAAATATGCATCTGGAACACCGCTTACGCCATAATATTGCACACGATTTTGAATAGTGGCTTTAATTTCGGCGCTATAATTAAAAAATGGATCTGTACCAGGTGACGGCCACCATACTTGATGTTTAATGGCAATAGCACCTTTATCAAGAGTAGCATTGCGATGAATAATAGGTGCTGCCGGCGCACATGGCGGACATGTCGCACTTGTAAATACTTCAACAACAACAAGCCTATCCTCAGCTTGCAATATTATCGAAGACATAAACACCATCCCCAATGCGAGGATAATAGTAGAAAAACGCTTCACGTTTGAACTCCAAAAAAGTAAAACAAAACTAGGAAAAAACAGTGATTACTATACTTCAACTATAAAGATCAATAATGTCTAGATTTTTTAGTTTACATAAAAACTTAACATGAGATGCCATTGGCAGTCAATTCATAGAAAACTTTATTGCAACTTACGGTAAATCTGAAAATTGAAGAAAATATTTTTTATTTTTTTTACTTTTATAGATAATCAGATTTAAGCTCTTAAACAAAAAATTCTGACTACAATAATGTGCATTCCATATTTTTGTTTCAATTATGTAATGAATTTTGCGGCTTGCTATGTATTTTTCTTTAAATAATGCCTCTACACTTCGACTTGTTCAAATTGCTCTTGCAGAGGATATTGGCTCTGGCGACGTTACATCCGAAAGTATTTTTGACGAACAAAGTCGTTCTACTGCTGAAATTATCGTTAAAACCGACGGCATTGTTTGCGGATTGCCTATAGCTGAATTAGTATTTCGCACAATATCTCCAGATATTGATTTTGTATGTCATGCTGTTGAAGGAGAAAAAGTTAAATCAGGCGCAATTATTGCAAGCATTTCCGGATGCACTCTCGATATTCTATCAGGTGAGCGAACAGCCTTGAATTTTCTACAGCGAATGAGCGGCGTTGCTACACTCACGCGGCGTTATACCGACGCTATTTCTGGAACAAGCGCTACCGTGCTCGACACTCGTAAAACTATTCCGGGATGGCGACTATTAGATAAATATGCTGTGAAAATCGGAGGAGGCACAAATCATCGTTTTGGTCTGTATGACATGGTGATGATAAAAGACAATCATATTGCTGCTGCAGGCAGCATCAGATCTGCTCTCGACAAATGTAAGCAGCAGCTTGCCGGTAGAGATATTCCTATAGAAATCGAGACCGACTCATTAGAGCAAGCAAAGGAAGCCCTTGAAGTCGGAGGTTTCCAAAGGATTTTGTTCGACAACTTCATTCCATCGAATTTAAAAAAAGCTGTTCTCTTGGCAAACGGACAATACGAAACAGAAGCATCAGGCGG
Organism: Chlorobiota bacterium; assembly: GCA_039810485.1. Classification (GTDB taxonomy): domain Bacteria; phylum Bacteroidota; class Ignavibacteria; order Kapaibacteriales; family UBA961; genus JADZAA01. Next base: position 31,609 of record JBDHXA010000021.1, read on the forward strand.
CATAACCCTTAATAATATCCGCCATTATGCCGAGACTGGAATTCAATTTATTTCTGTGGGAGCTCTAACTCACTCTGCCGCTGGGTTAGATATTTCAATAGACGTACAAATTAAATCTTGACAATTTACATTTCTCTGTTAGCTGCAGTTATTGCAGGTGCCGCTTTTTGTGGGTATAATATTGAAGCGATGATTGAAACAACTAAAATTGAAACAACAACGCCAAGTGCAATGGCAATGGGAATATGTATAATGTCTACGACAAGCATTTTTAAGCCGATAAATACAAGAATTACAGACATACCATATTTCAAATAATGAAATATTTGCAAAATACCTGCAAGAGCAAAATATAAGCTTCGGAGACCAAGAATAGCAAAAACATTCGAAGTATACACGATAAAGTAATCGTCAGAGATGGCTAAAATTGCCGGTATAGAGTCAACTGCAAAAATCAAATCGGTGGTTTCAAGAAGAACCAAGACAGCAAATAAAGGCGTTGCAAATAGATGCCCTAATTTTGTAATAAAAAAGCGATCTCCATAATAATATCTTGTAACACGCACAAACCTTCTTAGAACACGCAGAACAGGGTTTTTTTCCGGCTCAACACCATGCTCTTTTTGAAGCATCAGACGTACTCCGGTAAAAATCAAAAATGCACCGAAGACATATACAATTTCATCGAAAGTATGCAGTAGCGCAACTCCTCCCACAATGAAAAGCGCGCGCATTACCAAAGCGCCAAGAATACCCCAAGACAATACTTTATGTTGAAAGCGCGGCTCCACCTTGAAATAGCTGAATACAGCCAAAAACACAAAAAGATTGTCAACGCTCAGCGACTTTTCAATTAGATATCCGGCTGTGAATTCCATTGCTTTTTGCAAGCCGTAAAAATAATAAATCACGCCTGCAAACATTGCGGCCAAACCAATCCACACAAAACTCCAATGGAGCGCTTTTTTTACGGATACTTCTTGATTCGGAGGATTAACAACCCAAATATCAAGAGCCAGCATCGCTAATACGAAGACGTGAAAACCTATCCAAAGCCAAACCGACTCATGTTGCATAGTATTAGCCGCTAAAATTTCCTTGAAATGGAGCATAATTTACAAGCTGTTTGTCAATGAATTTGTAATAGTTCGATGCACTATGCTGTATTGCATTGCAGATAAACCGCTTATTCTTAACCTCTGTGCAATCCAAAGCCTAATTTTTTGAACAATATAATGACATATTATTGCTTGTTTGACTTGCATTGAAACAGCAATTCTTAGCGTGATTTTTGTGATATTGCCATACCTGACTTATTGATCAATGATTGCAAAGATATTCGAGCTACTCTTTTCATTTAATACATTCTGCCATAAGATACCAACCAAGCTTTGGCTCAAGCGATTTCACCCAACTTTGAGGAATTATTTTTTTAAACGGTCCGAAATGTGAAGCCTCGAGATGATGGCAAGTTAGCTTCACCTCTCGAAATTTTGGGAATAATTTCATCATCGTTTTGCGAGAGTATATTTTTACTAACGGACATGCCTCACTATGCTCGCGATATTCGATTCTCGACAAAGTGCGTCTGTAAGATTCACGCAAGAAACGCAACAATAGAATATACTTTGCCATCAAGACAAAATAGTAAAATGCCGAGTTCTTATGATATAGACCTACTATGGCTTTGCCGCCTGGCTTAATAATTCTGTAAATTTCGTCAGCCGCCTTTTCCGTATTAGGCGTATGATGTATTACTCCAAAAGAATAGACTGCGTCAAATATATTGTCATCAAAAGGCATATTCTCTGCGTCAGCCAATTGTAAAATTGCTTTTTTTCCATAAAGAGCAAATCGCTTTTGACTTATTTCCAAGTGCATTGGCGATAAATCAATGCCCCACACTTCTGCTCCTGCTTCGGCAAATTGCATTAAATCAGTTCCCATTCCAAATCCCACTTCAAGAACCTTTTTTCCAGCAAAACGACTAAACTGAACTGCATTTTTCAGCCATGGAGCATATTCCAGATAACGATTTTCATTAATTCGCTCGTAAAATTCACGCGACCCAACTTCCAAATTATCTGCGCCTACTCTGCCGCATGGATCTTCCGTCCATTGTTTTATTGCTTCTTGTTTGTCATCGTATTGTTCTCTCATACTTTTCCTTTTGTTTATGGAATTTTTTACATAAATCTCTTCCACCAAAGAGCCAGATTCAATAGTGAATAAATTGATTTTCCATAGTTCTTAGATCCGCTTACATGGCGTAAAAACATCAACTCAACTGCGTCTTTGCGCAATATTCCCTGCGAAATGAGCGGAGACCTAAGTATTTCGTTGGCTGCATATTCTTTCCATGCACCGCGTAGCCACTCCGTTACTGGAGCTGCAAACCCTTGTTTGCGACGATAGATGATATCTTTTGGCAAGATGTCGGACACTCCAATTTTAAGTAAGCGTTTTGTTTCTTTCAAGCTGGGGAGTTTTCGCTCTGCAGGTATTGACATTGTAAACTCAACTAAACGATGGTCAAGGAATGGCACTCGAGCTTCAAGCGAGTGAGCCATCGCCATTTTATCAACTCGCATCAGTAGCAGTTCTGGCAAACGATGCGTTAATTCAACGATTGCCATGCGCTGAATAATATCATTCATATTTTTTTGGCTGCCTCGAGCATACTCATGAAACCGCGAGATTGTTTTTTGCGGATAACTTGCCGCCTTTTCGGCTTTTCCTGCAAGAATTTCGCGCAAATATGTTGGCGGCATGTCAACAGCACCGCCCCAATATAATTCATCGCTCTCTGCTCCACGGCGAATATAATCGAGCGCCAAATATTGTCCACGGCTTGCAAGCATTGGTTTAGCTAAAGAATATGCAACTTTGCGCATAAATCCGGGGAATGCATGGAAATACTTCCAATAGGTATTGTAGAATTTATATTCGCGTATCATCCAAGGATAACCGACAAATTGCTCGTCGCTGCCTTCGCCAACTTGAATGACTGTTGTGCCTGAATTGTGTGTTAATTTACTCAAAAAATATAGTGGAATGCACACCGGATCTCCATTTGGTTCATCTTCGTGCCAAACCATTGTTTCCAGCATTGGCAGCGCATCGTTATGATCAATCAATACTTCATGGTGATTTGTCTTGAAAAGAGCCGCCACTTTGCGCGCATACTCCATTTCATTGTATTTTTCAAGTTCTTTGAATCCAACCGAAAAAGTATCTATCGGTCTGTTCATCAATTCGTTCATCAAAGCTACATTCGCGCTTGAATCAATACCGCCGCTTAGAAAAACACCAAAGGGAACATCGCTCATCATGCGATCTTTTACAGCTTGACGCAACAGCCGCATAATCTCGGAAACAATTTCCGACTCACTCATTGTTGTATAAGGCGTATTCGGCTGCAGCGGCTTCCAATATCTTTCGATTTGCAATGAATTATCTAAGCGAAGCATAGCAAAATGGCCTGCCGGAAGCTTGGAAATTCCTTCGAACATCGTTGCGAGGTCGCTGCTCATCGAAAAACACAAGTAATTTGCCATTTCGCTGAAATTAGCTTCGCGACTAATTGAAGGATGCTGCAAAATTGACTTGATTTCCGAACCAAAAAGAAGCCGGCCATCTTTATGACAATAATACAGCGGTTTAACGCCAATTCTGTCGCGAGCGAAAAAAAGTTCTTTTCGTTCATCGTCCCAAATTGCAATAGCCCACATTCCAACCATCTTCGACAATAATCCTGCGCCCCATTCCTTATAGCCGTACAATATAGTTTCCGTGTCGGTATGCGAGCGGTAGCAATATCCTTTCGCTTCAAGCTCTTTGCGTAAGATAGCATGATTATATATTTCGCCGTTGAACACTATGGAAAAGCGTCCGTCGGGAGTTGTCATGGGCTGGTGTCCGGCTGGCGACAAATCAATAATTGACAAACGACGGAATGACAATCCACAGCACCTGTCTGTCGAAATCCATTGGCCTTCGTCATCAGGCCCACGGTGCGCTATAACATTGCTCATCAAGCGAAGGACATCTTCGGTAATTGATGAATTTCTAGTATTCTGCTCTACAATGCCTGCAATTCCACACATTTTATATTTTATACTGATTTGCTATTTGATATTGAACTCTTGTATCTAACAATGTTAGCAAATTTGCAATAATTATGGTGATAATACGCTGAATTGACGTAAAATTACGTCATTGACAGACAATCTCTACTACTCTTGGCTCAATACGCACTCATTTATAATGCTTGGATGCTTTGCTCTATGACGATAAATCTTAAATCTTTTCTTTTTGATTGGATACGATAATTGAGATTTTATTTCGGAATAGAAATCGAAATATTCTGAGCTTTTTTAACAAAGCAGCAATTACAATAATGTTGTGTTTTATTATTAAATACGTCTGCTTTAATTATAGATTTGCAGTGCATTACATGCTGCAGTTTTATTCTTGATTATTTAGCAAAGATACTTTCTTTCAAATTTAAAATGAATAGTACTATTTTAATATTCGCTTTTCTGATTGTTGTTCTTCAAATTCTTTTCGATATTTATACAAATATCGCGTGGAAGCGTTTTGTACGTTTGCAAGGTTGGGATCCGCGATTTTATCAAATCGTTTGGATCGTTTCAGTGCTTATGCCAACAGCGAGCGTTATTACCATGTATCGCCGTCTAACATTAGGAGTTATTAGTACGGCAGATTTCACCGTTCAGCAAATAGTTTGGCTATGGTATCTTCCAAAGGTACCTATCGTGCTGATATTATTAATCAAAGACATCACAAAACTTATTAGATGGCTTTGGAAGAGATTTATAAGTATATACGGCATAAAAACACCGACAAATAACGTGACCAGCGAAAAAATAAATACATCGCGCAGAGATTTCGTTCAAAAAAGCAGTTGGGCCTTGGCAGGCGCTCCTTTCATTGTTGCAGCCGATGGATTATATCGAGAAGTATATGACTTTAAAGTAGAAAACGTTTCTTTAAAAATATCCGGCTTACATTCTGCACTTGAAGGTTTGCGTATAGTTCAAATTTCAGATATTCACGCCGGCTATTTCGTTTCACAAAAGCCAATGCAAGAAGCATCGAGATTATTGCGTCAGCAAAAAGGCGATATCATTGTTGTAACCGGCGATTTTGTAAATTCTCATCCGGCAGAGTTGTCAACGATTTATCGAGAACTTGAGAGGCTGTCAGCGCCGTTGGGCGTCTATGGTGTTTTTGGCAATCACGATCATTTTATGCCCGCGATTCAACATGAAGAGCTGATGACTGCAATACAAAAGACAACAATTGACCTTATTATAAACAGCAACCGCAAACTTTCTATAGACGGCGCAAATCTTGCCATTGCCGGAATTGACAATACCGGCTTTAATCAGAATTTCGGCAGGCTTGATCGTGCTGCTGATGGCATTTCTCCTGATACTACCACTATTTTATTGGCACATGATCCCACTTTCTGGGATAAAGAAGTGCGTCGCAAAACACACGTAGATGTTATGCTGTCAGGGCATACGCATGGCGGTCAAATTGCTTTTTCCATACCCGGTGCCACAATAAGCCCCGCACAAATTGTATATAAGCAATGGGCTGGTTTATATCGTGATGACAATCAACTTCTCTATGTAAACCGCGGACTTGGCACAGTCGGACCACCCATTCGCATAGGAGTACCACCCGAAATATCGGTATTCACTCTCACCCGTGCTGTTTAAATTTTTTTCCAGCACTTGTTGAAGTTTTTCCTGAATTTATCCTACATTCTTGCGTTAAATGATAATGCGGCGATGTTAAACATGCTCAACTAACTTTGGCATTTTACCGCCAACAAAAAAAATGATATTTATTTGACCAATCAGTCTGTTTACATATAAGAATAAAGCGTTTTTTCCGTACTTTTGCACTAAAGTGCGTGGAATTTCTCTGAGTTTGGAATAACAAGGTACGATTGTATGGCAAGACCGCTAAGTATTTTATTTGTCTCGAGCGAAGCATATCCTTTTGCAAAAACCGGCGGATTGGCCGATGTTTCCTATTCCTTGCCCTTGGCTATTCGTGAAATTGGTCATGACATTCGCGTCATGATTCCAAAATACGGATCTATTAGCGAGCGTAAAAATAAAATCCATGAAATCAATCGTTTACGCGAAATCCAAATTCCTGTTGGCAATCAGTCATGGCCTGCAACTGTCAAATCATCTTCGATGAATAATCCGCGACAAAAAGTGCAGGCATATATTACAACAAATGTCAACTACTTCGATGCGAAAAAAGGATTTTATGCCGATCCACTCACTGGCATAAACTATCCCGACAATGATGAACGCTTCATTTTTTTCAACAAAACCGTATTACAAACCTGTTTGGTTCTTGGATGGTTTCCCGATATTATTCATTGCAACGACTGGCAAACAGGCATACTTCCGGCGCTTATTCGCACTGTATATCCCCAAGAATTTAAACACTCTAAGATTGTTTATACTATTCACAATTTTAATAATGTAGGAAGTTTCCCGGCCGAAAGCTTCGAAAAAACAGGGCTCCCCGAAGATGCGCGCGAAATGACAATACATGACAGCCGTTTGAATTTTGTCAAAGCCGGCATCATGTATTCAGACAGCGTTACTACGGTTAGCCCTTCGTATGCGGCAGACATTATGAGCGGCGCATCGAATAGCCATGGTATTAACTCTGTCATTAAATCGCGTCATGGATCGTTGCGTGGAATTGTGAACGGCGTGGATAAATATATGTGGAATCCCAAAATTGACAGTTACCTTTCCCGCAAATATGATTCTACATCGCTTAGCGATAAGTTTTTGAATAAAGAGCATTTACTTAAAAAAATCGGCCTGCCAATTCGACACTCCACACCGCTAATCGGCATGATATCGCGCCTTTCTGAACAAAAAGGCATTCACTTGCTTCTTGAAGCAGCCGACAGGCTCTTTGCCGAAGACCTTCAGTTAATTATACTCGGAGAAGGCGATCCAACTTTGCAGGATGCATTGCGCAATTTACGCAACCTATATCCAGATAAAATTGGCATAAAAATCGGTTTTGACGATGAACTAGCCCATTTAATAGAAGCAGGTTCGGATATGTTTCTGATGCCATCGCTTTTTGAACCTTGTGGACTTAATCAACTTTATTCCTTCATATATGGCTCGGTGCCGATAGTACGCTCGACAGGCGGTTTGGCCGACACTGTAAAAGAATATAATTCAGACACATCCGAAGGGAATGGGTTCACATTTCACGATTTTACAGCAGATGCTATACTCGATGCGGTTCATCGCGCTATTTCACTTTTTAAAGATCGTGAACAATGGGAAAAAGTGCAGTCCAACGGTATGGCTGATGATCATACGTGGAATAAACCAGCTCGATTTTACTCCGACCTCTATTATTCTCTGATACGAGAGTGATAATTGTCTGAACTGTGATTTATGTGATTATAAGATTTGCAGTATTATTGTCCGAACTGTGATTTTTTAGAATTTTAGGTTTATTGCTGCATTATTTACTTCCTATACTTTGCACTTTTTCTCTTATCTCCCCTTTTATTTTTTCAATTCTTTTTTTGACGAGGCGGATTCAACACTGAAGTGCAACACTTTTGTAATTATCAGTAAATACTTGAATTGGAGTTTTCCATCCAAGTA
>JBDHXA010000022.1:0-37751 GCA_039810485.1 Chlorobiota bacterium
TTTTGTTGTACAACCTCTAAGATAATTAGAGTTACTTAATTTGCCCTCTTTCTATAAACGTTTAGGACGCTATTGTTCTAAGAGCTAAAAAAGTCGCTTTTTTGCCGTTTTTCTCTTATAAAACGAGTAAAAACTGTACATTTTCACCATGTTTTCTTTGATTTGAAATATATCCGACTTTTCGGAGTGGGCTCAAAAATAGAACGTGAGAAGAAAAAAACCGTATCTAACTGTGCAAGATGCTGATAGCTGCGGTTTTTTAGTTTGGCATGGTTGTCAGAATAAAATCGTATAAATTAATCGTTATATATTTTCAAGAAAATTATAGTTATATCAATCCAAAATAGATAAAACTAAATATTTGACACGCCTCTTATTATTGTCCTAAATCCGCCGTGATGTTCAGCTGCCAAAGCAATAACTGCCGACATCATGATGATAAGCGAAGCATAATATACCCAAACTGCAATTGCTGTTAATATGGCATACACGCCATAAATTTTGCCGAATGATGAAGCATTGACTAGATACCATCCAAACGCATAACGCGCTATTTCAAGTAAAATTGTGCAAAGAAAAGCAGCGCGGTATCGAAGATTGCGCGACAGCTTTGCATTGGGTAAATATGTGTAAAGGGCTATCATTAACAATAATGTGCCCACTGGAGCTATAATATTAGCAGTAACGCCCCCAAGCCAAACAGATAATTGAAGCGGAAGTATGCGAACACCAATTGAAGTTGCAAAAGTAATTGTTGGAGTAAGTGCTGCCACAAAAAGCAAAAGAAAAGAAAAGAAAAGGGTTATCCCCAAATCTTTGAGTTTATAGAGAAGAAAAAATCTTGGAGAAGGAAGCGAAAATATCACGTTGAGCGCATTGCGTATTGAACTTACTAGAGCAGAAGCAGTCCATATAAGCGTAAATGCACCAATGTAGCCGGCAATAGAGCTAAATTCAAAAACAGCACGAACCTCCGACAATGAAGACAATATGAATTTATTTGACCATTCAGACGGCGGAAGAAATTCTGTAAGGAGTTGTTGAATCAAAGCGCTTGCAGCAGATTCGTTCCAAAATATGCCAATAACTGATGTTGCAACTAAAAGCAAAGGCAAGGCGCATAGAAGAGTGTTGAATGCTATTCCGCCGGACAATAAATATACGTGCCGCACGCTTGCAAAATCATTCAACGTTTCAGCAAAATACAAGATGTTTTGCAATCTTTTCTTGATGTTTAACTTGCTAGCTGGCATAGGATCATATTTTTCATTTAAGTCGTAAGCGCTTGCATGCTAAGTCAATAATGATGTTGAATAGCACCTTTTGCAACCCTGCGAAGTTTGGCGTTTCTTCGGCTGTTTGCTAAACAGATTACCATTCCATAATGTTAATATGCATGCCTAATAGAAAAAGCTCTTCGCGCTGTTGCGCAACAAGCTGCTCGGCACGGTTATGGTCCTGAGGCGAAATAATTGATATTGTATTTTCTTTCGGGCGAGATGTAAAAAGAGTAGTGGCAGTAAGGTCAAGCGATCTAAACAAGCGAAAGCCAAAACCGACGATATAATGTTTGAGCAGCTGATCACTGCGAGTAAAAGCAAGCCCCGCCTGCAAGCTCCAGCGTCGGAAGAATTCACGATAGAAGTTTGCCTTCCAAAATGAAGCGGTATAATTGCGGAATGGATCGCGTCCCGGGAAAAGAGAAACTCCTAAAATTCCATTTCCGCTGAGTTCGGAGCTGTTCGAAGTCAATACATTTACTGTATCTCCATGAAACAATAAATTTGATTTATCTTGAATTGTGAAACCGCCTCCCAAACCCCAGCCAATATATGTGCGCGGTAGCGATGTGCCTGGCAAGGGCATAACTTCTGCTCTTAGCAAACACGGCGAAACTGCTCGATAAAAATCAACAGAAGCAATATAATATGGAATATCGGGCAGCGCATCGGAGTGCAGCGGAATTATTCTGCCGACTCCGGTAAGAGGCGAAAAGAGAGAAGTAACGCGCTCGGCAATTCTCCATTCCTTGCTGGTATCTTGTTGATATTCAACGGCTATTCGATATTGATCGGCAATGTTGTCGTCGAGTGTAATCGCGCATATAACACTTCCTTGCGACAATGATGAAACTTCTTGGCTGGTTTTGGGATCAACCAAGCAATAGGTTTGGTGTTGATGTGTTCCGTCAAAAAACAAGTATGCATCGGGTGGGCGGTCAATCGCTGATGATATATTTACAATACGGTCTATAGCTCCAGATTGAGCCATGACGGTAAATAATGAAAAAGGCGGACTGTCAGCAATCGCCAATAAATGCAAAGCAGAGAGAGATTCCGCATCCATCAGATCGCTGCCGGATGTCTGAGCAGCAGAAGAAAAAATGATTGAAATTTCAATAAAACAATAAACTAAGGCATTTCGACAAATCAATTTGAAGATATAATTCATTGATTATTTCCTGAATAGATCAGTAGACGATGCAACTCATATTATAAACGTCCACAAAGTGTAAAATTACAAAACTTGCAAGAAAGCAGCATAGTATTCATCATTCAGAACATGCAATTTTGTACATTTTTTCAATTCTTAATTGGATTTATTCCAAATAAAGAATATCTTTGTAGATTAGCTATGACATAAAGAGTGTAATAATGAATAAAATAGGATTAAAAAACGGTTTCTTCTCATTTTTACTAGTGCTGTTGCTCATGCCGATTGGTCATGCTGTTATGGTTTTGAATGAAATTGTGCTATACGACCACAAGCTGATTGGCGCTGCAATTCTGGGTTTAATTGGCGTTGGACTGCTCGTATGGGGATTTAAGAAAAACCATTTGCCGAGTTTGGCTACTATTATGGGATTCCTTGGCGGAGTTCTTGTTTGGACTGGCTGGGTAGAGTTTTCTTTTGTATGGATTGCCGAAAAAAATGGTGTTGCTCCTTTTGTTGAAAACGGATCGGTAGCCACAAAGCCAGAATATCTTGTCATGCTGTCATCTGTCGGACTTCTGGCAACGGTAACTCTCTTTTATATTTTCACAAAAAACAGCTGCAATGCATTTATTTGGGTGCAAAAAATAATGGGGATGAGGAAAGATATTGTTTCGCAAAGCAGCGGGAGAAAGCCATGGGCATTGTCTACTTTTAGTGAAACAATAATGATTCTGTGGTTCTTTTACATCATGCTTTTGGTTGTTTACGATCCGCAAATTGCAGGCGACAGACATATTGCCACATATATAGTCGGCTGGGGATCTTTAGTATGGTCTCTGTATCTTATTGCACAGCTTGTCAAAATCCAATCATTTGATTATGCTGTGCGCTATGCGATACCGACGGTTATTATCTTTTGGAATTTTGTGGAAGTGCTTGGGAGGTGGGGAACTTTTAAAGAAGTATGGATTTATCCGATAGAGCATTGGCTTGAAGTTTCAATCTTTGTTGTGATTCTTGCAGTTCTTTTGACGCTTTTTTTCAAATTGCCATCGTTCAAAAGACAGCGTGGATTGGATTCAAAATTTCATCATAAATCACCAGCTTCGCGTGATGTGTGAGCAATGCGTTTCAATTTGAATGCCCATTGAGATATAAGCATTTATGATATTGGCATTGTATTTAGCGTTTACCGAGAAAATGGCTGTTTTCCGGCAAAAAGCCGGCAGGATGATTGTGATTGTATAAATTCTCTACTATGTACAAAGGCCGATACTTTGTTTCGTCATGCACACGTCCAAGATATTCGCCAATCATGCCTAAAGCAATAAGCTGCACGCCGCCAATAATCAGCACTGCAACTATGATCGAACTCCAGCCCTGAATCGGAATATCTGTAAAAAGCCGAAGATAGACAGTGTAAAGAGCGTAGAGAAAGCCAAAAATAGCTGTAGAAACACCTAAATATGAAGCGAGTTTTAGTGGAACAGCGGAAAATGAAGTTATGCCGTCGGCTGCAAATTTGAGCATTTTTGAAAGCGTATATTTAGTTGCTCCAGCAAATCGCTCATGCCTTTCGTATTCAAGCCCTATTTGAGGAAAGCCAATCCAGCTTATCATGCCGCGAATAAACCTGTGACGCTCGCGCAATGAAGAAAAAACATTTACTACTCGCCGACTCATAATTCGGAAATCGCCTGTATCAAGCGGAATATCAACATTGGTGAGTTTTTTTAGCAAACGATAGAACACCTTGGCGGTAAAGAGTTTAAAGAATGTTTCGCCTTCGCGTTTCCTGCGAATGGCGTAGACAACGTCGAAACCCTCAAGGAATTTGGCATACATATCGGCAATAAATTCCGGCGGATCTTGCAGATCGCCATCAATAACTGCGACTGCATCGCCTTTGGCCGCGTCTATTCCCGCTGTAATGGCTGTTTGATGTCCGTGATTGCGCGATAAATTGATAAGCGTATACCCATTGTTACCAATGCATATGTCTTTCAGAATATGAAGAGTGTTATCGCGAGAGCCGTCATTAATAAAAATCACTTCACAGTCATCGCGTCCGATGCTAAACCTTTCAAAAAAAATCTGACGAACGCCTTCCATACGCTCAAAAAAGCGTTGCACAGTGCCTTCTTCATTATACATTGGAACGACGACGGAGATTTTCATGTCAATTATGAGAAAATATGAACATATCTTATCGCAAAGATAAGAGTTAAGAAAGAAATCCTATTTTTGCTGTCAATTTTACTAGAAATTCTACAACTTTATAAAAAGTATTTACTTTGGGAAACTGCAGTGAAAATACTTAAATCACTTTCTGATTTATCATCAGTATTCGATGTTCCTGAATCGGCATCTGGCGAAGTGAAAACTGGATATGACGGCAAGCAGCAGCAAATTCGCGTATATGCCGACAATAAGCGCAGGGCAGGAAAAACAGTAACTCTTGCAACCGGCTTCCAATCATCGCCGGCAGAACTTGAAGAAATTGCCGCAAAACTAAAAAAGCAATGCGGAGCAGGAGGGAGGACGCTTGACAATGAAATTGAAGTGCAGGGCAACCATGTGGAAGCAGTCAAAAAATATTTATTAAAACAAGGATATAAGATGAAATGACCAAACAGTTCTCAAATCAATGCAATGCAAAAACAATTAAAGCGATAATTTTCGATCTTGGCGGGGTGCTTTATCGCATTGACCACAGTAGAACGAGAGAAGCTTTTGCAGCATTAGGAAATGAACCGGATTTTTCGCTTCTCAGCCAGCATAGGATTTTCGACGAGTATGATCGCGGTCGTATTTCAACGCCGAAATTTCTGCAAGAATTACGCAAATTCTACAAACTTAACGGCACCGATGAAGATATGGTTGTTGCATGGAATGCCTTGTTGCTTGGCATAATCAATAAGAATGTTATGCTTCTGCAACGATTGCGCGAAAAATATCCTCTCTATCTTTTAAGCAATATCAATGAATTGCATCATCGAGCAATTTTGCCTGAATGCGCTCCTCTTTTTGAGATATTCGAGAATAAGTTTTTCTCATATCAATTGGGAATGAGAAAGCCAGATGCAGAAATATATGAAGCTGCCCTTCAAAGCATTGGCTACAAACCGTCTGAAACGCTGTTTATTGATGATGCGCCGCAAAATATAGCAAGCGCTCGACAACAAGGAATTGCAGCTTGTCATCTTAAGAAAATCAGTGATTTGCCTGAGATTTTGGAACAATTATTCTAACGATAATTGATATACTGAATAGGAAAATCGAGGTCTGCACTTTTGAGAAGCGTAATCGTCTTTTGCAGATCATCTTTATTTTTTCCTGTTACTCGCACCTGCTCATCCTGAATTTGCGCCTGAACTTTCAGCTTAGCATCTTTTATCATCTGAACGATTTTTTTTGCTTCGTCACGCTCAAGCCCATTTTTTATAGTGATTGTCTGACGATGTGTTTTTCCGCCTGAATGATCAATGCTTCCGACTTTGAGAGAAATTACGGAAATTCCTCGCTTGAAGCATTTTTGCTGAACAATTTCGCGAATTGGCTCAATAAAATGCTCGCCATCGGCGGCGATTGAAATAGTTTTTTGCTTCGGATCGAAATTGATTTCTGCATTGGAGCCGCGCAAATCGTATCTGTTGGCAAGCTCTTTTTTTGATTGATTTACTGCATTGTCTATTTCCTGCAAATCAACTTCAGATACAACGTCGAATGAATAATTGTCAGCCATAGATATCAGATAGATTTATTAAAAAAAATGTCTTGAGCCCACTCAGAAAAGTCGGGTAATATTTCAAGTCAAAGAAAACATGGTGAAAAAGTACAGTTTTTACTCGTTTTCAAGTGAAAAACGGCAAAAAAACGACTTTTTTAGCTCTTGAAAGATAAGTTTTTTTGAAAAATAGCGAATCTTTAGTCTGCAATTTTTATAAAATACCTTTTCGGAGTGGGCTCATGTCTTTAAATTGAAATTGTTTTGCAGCTATCACCACATTCAAGAATATAAGATGATTCTTACTATTTATTCTATATTATTCTGCGGATATCGCCTCATTCAAATCCATCTTGATTTTCAGTGAATAGGTTCTCATAGTTCTACTTTGTATTATTCTCCGTCAAGAATATGAACAATTTTTCCGAAGTCGTTGGTTTCAATCTTGCCAACGATAGCAATACTTTCATTTTTAAGTTTTCAACAAGTTGTTCCCAGCTTTCTACCTGATAATTTATTATCAATCACTTGTCCAAGCATACTGAATCTTTATCAAAAAATGTAAATTGTTTTGGTGCTTCCGACATATTATTCGGGCTTTCATGACACACAAACGTTGTGCCGTATGGATTTGTTTCCAGTCCAAAATACTTATAATACCATATCTGTGAATATTTAAGGGTCTTTGCTTAAAAAGAAAACGCCTCCAATTTCTGTTGTTCACTTCCTAATATTGCCATCGTTTATTGTTATTTTACCTATACAAAGATAAAAATTTATTGCATAAGCAATGCACCGAGTAATTTTGAAGACAAGGCATTTGAAAAACGACTGCTTAGAATATTCGCCAAAATTGATGCGTAGCACGAAAGTTCGAATTTAGTAAAAATGTTTCATGCTCAATCGTTCTGTTCAATTATTGGCAATTTTATTGCCAAAGACAATTAGTGCATACAATTCAAATAATCTTTTATTTGGAAAATATTAGGCGAATATTATCAAAGAAAACGTAAGCGTCCGAGCATGATTCTCCTGAATCATAATTGCAATCTTGCTCAGAGCCGAGTGTTACTGCTGCCGAAATCGCATTTTTAGGAATTACCCCCAAAAGAGAGATGTTCTCAAACTTGTGCATCCGAGAGTCAGCTCCCTCCGACTCGTCAATTTTATGAAATTCATGAGTGTACTTTTTGACGTTGTATATTTTTATTGATTGTTTGGCTGAATCAAGAAATTCAATTTTGATATATCCAAAAGCGCATTTCAATGTATCATCGCAGTGAAACCCTGCTATCTGAGCCGAGTAAGCAAAATTAATATCTTTGACTTTTAATGTGTCTTTTAATTTAGAAAAGTCTATATTTTGAATAATAAATTTCTTCGTGTTTTCTGGAGTAACATCAGCAGTCGCTCTAAAATAACAATCTCCGGCATTTTCAGGAAGTCCACATTTTCTATCGCAACCATGATCCCACTCGCCGGCCATGCGCCCATAATAGGATACATAATTGAGGTCAGGATTATTGGTTTCCCAATCAATAAGTTTGTTCGTTTCTGTAATTTTTTCAGCGCCAGGATTTTTAATAAGATTCACACCTATAAGTTTGTCCGATTCGCTTATTGCTTTTTTTGTTTGCGCACTAATACTTCCAGCAAAGATGCTGAGCAAGAGTATTGTAACAATTGTAATTTTCATGTCAATATTTATTTAATGTTATAGAAATAATTGTCGAAATGGTGCAGGAAATTATTGAAGAAACCAATAAATATCATCTTGAATATTGTTAGGTAAAACATAAGCGTTTCTTTTGATATTTCAAGAGCAACAGACAACACTTGCAAGGTTAGTGTAGTAGAGATTTTAGCAATTTCTCGATAAATATTAGAACTCAAATGAAGAATTCCGATAGCTGCCGTGATTGATATGATGTCATTCAGCACTATTTTTTTAACAAAACCATATTTGCAGTTTGTTGTTTAATATGGTATAAATTCAAGGTCTAATTTTCATTTAGTTCTGCAAATTTGCAAATCATTTCAAAAAAATTTTCCGGTTTGTCTTCAATGATGGAACATTGTTTCTCATTCAATTGTAGCAATCTCCTCAAATATATCTGGTCATAAAAGTGTGTTCTAATATGCAATATTATCGTTGTATAAAATTACAACAACATTTTATTTTTCATAAAAATATCCACGACTGTGTGATTGACAACGGTGTGCGATATTTTTTCGAGTTTTTTAGGATAGTCCGAGCGATAATGGCAGCCGCGACTTTCTTTTCTGTTAAGTGCTGAATACACGATTATGGCAGAGCAATCTAGCATATTGAGCAATTCCATGCCTTCTTTAGAAATACCGGTGTTTGCCAATTCATTTTCAACAGATTTTCTCATATCAGTAATTTCTGCAAAGCAATATTCCAGACCATCGTCGGAGCGTATTATTCCGGCATAATTCCACATCAGATTTTGCAAATTCTTTTTTCTCTCTGCTAAGTTGCGTGAAGTTGTTGAAGATATGCGATATATAGGAGGTTGTATGCTGTCATCAACTGCATGTTGCAGGTCAGTTAATAATTTTTTAGTTGATTTCGCGGCAGTTTTTGCAAAAACCAACCCCTCAAGTAAGGAATTGCTAGCTAAGCGGTTGGCGCCATGAATTCCAGCTCCGGCAACCTCGCCGCAAGCATAGAGGTTTTTAATTGAGGTGCGCCCGAGTATGTCGGTGGTAATGCCGCCGCACATATAATGCGCTGCAGGCGTTATGGGAATCATGTCAGTTTTCAAATTTAATCCTTCTGAAAGACAACGCTCGAAGATATTCGGAAAACGCTTGCGTATTTCCTCTTTGTCAAATTCACGCAAATCAAGAAAAACATAGTTTGTGTGTGATTTCTGCATTTCAAGAATAATTGCTCGTGTTGCAATATCACGCGGAGCAAGAGATTTCATCGGATGATAATTAGCCATGAAACTCTCGCCTGCTAAGTTTTTCAATTCAGCACCAAAGCCGCGTATGGCTTCTGTAATCAGATAGGTGGCTCCGCCCTTTGGCGAATAGAGAGTTGTGGGATGAAATTGAACAAATTCCATATCTCTTAATTCAGCGCCTGCCCTATATGCCATTGCAAAGCCGTCTCCAGTTGCAACTGCTGGATTAGTGTTTCGGGCATACACTTGTCCAACTCCGCCGGCAGCAAGCATGGTTATGAGCGCAAAATAATTTTCTGCCTTGTTGGAATTTGGCGGCAGTGCCGTCACGCCGTAACAAGTATTATTATGGACAATAAGGTCAATAACAAAATGATTTTCAAGTATTGTAATGTTTTTATTATTGAGAACAGCAGTGACTAATCTGGTTTCGACTTCTCTTCCAGTTGCGTCATCGTAATGCACAACCCGAGCTTTTGAATGGCCTCCTTCGCGATGTAAATTAAACTCGCCGTTATCGTTGAGGTTGAACCGTACTTTCAATTGTACTAATTCGCGAATTACGTCGGGAGCTTGCGTGGCTATCACATTGACAGCAGTTTCATCGCACAGCCCGTCGCCGGTGGTGAGTGTGTCTGTTATATGACTTTCTATGGAGTCGTGCCTATCGGTAACTGCTGCAATTCCGCCTTGCGCATACATTGTATTCGATTCGCCGATAGCGCTTTTGGTAATAAGCAAAACATTGCAGAATTCGGCGCATTGCAAGGCATAAAATAATCCTGCAATTCCGCTTCCAATTACTATCGCATCATAGCGATTATTTTTCATGCAAAATCCAACATTCGTTTGATAGGAAGGTATGCTTTTTTCAAAATGTCTTCTGGTAAGACAATCGAATATTCGTCCTCTTGCGGTGTTCCAATTGCTTGTAATGCAGCCAGAGTGTTCTGCAAGGTTATTTTCTTCATATAGGGGCACTTAAAGCACGGCGTAATAAATTCGCGGTCTGGATACATGCCCTTTAGCGTCGCGCCCAAATCACATTCAGATGCAAGAATAAATTTCTGAGATGTGCTGTTCCCGACGTATTTCAATATGTCGTTGGTGCTTCCCAAAACGCCTTGAGTATGTTGCATTGACGAATTGACAGTTGATTTAGGAACTTCCCAATGCAAAAGTACTTCCGCGTCGGGATTCATTTCCTGCATCACTGCCATTGAAGCGCCTGTAAATTGTTCATGCACTTCGCATTTGCCATTCCATAGTATTAATTTTTTACCGGTTTCCTCTTCAATCCTTTGCTGAAGGTTTTGTCCCATATACACATCGGGAAGGAAAATAAGCGTATCCGAATCAAATGATTTGGCAATAGCAAGAGCATTGCGAGAAGTGCAGCATATATCACATTCTTGTTTTGTTTCCGCATATGTATTGACGTATGCAATTATCGGAACGCCCGGATATTGCTGCTTGAGTTTGCGCACATCTTCGCCGGTAATGCTTGAGGCAAGTGAGCAGCCGGCGTCTCTGTCTGGAATATAAACGCCCTTTTCAGGATTAAGAATTTTTGCAGTTTCCGCCATAAAGCGAACGCCGCAAAATATAATATTCTGCGCCTTAGTTCTTTTTGCTTCAACACTTAGTCCGAGAGAATCGCCGATAAAGTCAGAAATTCCCCCATTATTTTCAGTGATTTGAAGTTCGGGCGTCATGTAGTAATGAGCAAGAACGACGGCATCTTTTTCTTTTTTTAACTCTTTGATCTGAGCAAGTAATTCGGCGTGCGCGATTTTAGGAGCAGTGGCAATCATATATGTTTTGGGCGTATGTTGCAGAATCGAGAATTTGTAAGGTTAAAATGCAAAAAATCTTTCAAAGATATTAAAAATTGAGGCAAAATAAGATTGAAACTGCTTGTTGATATTTAAAGATGCTATGTTGAACTTTGCTGTTGAAGCAGTATTATGATACTGCGCATCTCTTAGCTGAATATCTATTACAGTATAATTTGGATTTGACAAAGAGCTTCAGTTCAGAGGCCAAATACATTTTACATTGTCGTGTCCATATTCGCGTATTATTTACTTATCAGCACACGCAAATACTCTGAGTTATTTAATTACCACGATTTTTTCGCTCTTACGCAAAACGCTTGTAAATTAAGAAAATATCAGACAAATAACAACTTAAAAATAATAATGTTTATTTGCAGTTTAGAGATGAATTTAATATAATGTTTACCGCCATTATAATTATGCAGTTACAAGGACTGTTGCGAGAATTGTAAGTAAATAAAAGCTATTATAGCGCTTTATCATAAAGCATCGGCGTTAGTAATTCTTAATTTTATTTTTTAAGAACGAGGCGAGTAAATATATTTTGTTGTGCGGTAATTACTGCTGTGTATGCGCCTGATGCAACTCCATGCGCTTTCCAGCGCCATAGATTTGCGCTAATGCGATCCGGTGTTGCGATTATTCTGCCAAGCATATCGGCAATGACAAGCGTAATATTCTGCTCATTTATTTGTGATGCTTCAATGTCGCAATATTCTTCCACAGGCATTGGCGTAATTATAATTTGTTGTGATTGTGCAGCTGTTTCTGTCGTGTTTTGAGCTTGAGCAGGGGAGAAGGCGCCCTGGCTTGGATTCCAAAATGAACCGCTTGGTGTAGTTTGTAATAAAACAGCGCGCACCATATATCTCGTCGAGGCGGAATATTTGTCCGGCTTTGCTTCTGTATATGCTGTTTCGTTTATTAATGATTGATTAAGACGCTTAAATCCGTCGCCATCATCGCGATATACAAAGTAGCCGTCGATCGGCAAAGATGGCGGTGTCCAGCGAATAATTATCGAATCTCTGACAATTACATTTACATTCCGCGGAGACGGAACAGGAAAAAAACGAAGAGTAGGATCGCCAAGCAAAGCAATGTGAACGCCTCGTGTAAATCGCCCTGCATCATAGAGAATACCATCGTTATTGACTGACGTCAGCTCGGAAATGCCAAGTGGTTGTCCTGCGGCGCAGCGATGCAATTGCCATTGCGGTCGTCCAGACCACCATATTGCAAGAGTATTGCTGCCTGCAAGAACAGAACGCATCAGATTGTCGGAATTATCCCAATCGCCATAATAGCTGCCAAGCATTGAGCAAAAAACAGCGTTAACGCCTTTTTTGGCATCTTCTATGCTCCCAATATCCCAACAGCTTACGTAATTGCCAGGTCCTGCTGCAAATGCAAATTGAAATGCAGAATCAGATGCCGAGCCAAGCCATCGCTCTTCAACAATATTTGCATTGCCGAAAATTGATGTGGAATTGCTGTACGCCGATTGAGCAAACATTTCATTGCCGAGAACATCAAATCTGTCCCAAATGCTCGCTGCATTGCGAAGTGATTGTAGTCCATGGCGATACGCATGGTTTCTATGCAGGTATTGCCGCAGAATCTCGGTTTCAGTAACGCCTGTTAAAGGCAAATCAAAGAAATCAATGCGTCCAACTGCAAGCTCTATATCCGATGGAATTTCAGATTGATCAAATTTCCCGTCAATACGGCGATTGCGATTTGCTTCACGAGCGGCAATAGTGTCAAGCACGTATAAATCAGACCAGCGCTCATCCAAAGGCGAAGGTGCCACATCGCCATAATAGCAATCCGCCGGCCATGCGCCAAGATGATCTTCGTGATCGTCAACAACAAAATTGCCTGAATATGGAACTGCGATTCTGCCGAGCAAAACGACTGCTTTTAATGTAGAGTCAGCATCGTAAATACGTTGAATTTCGCGTTTTACAGCTCTTGCTTTTTTACCGTCAAACTTTTCTGAACGACTTGTTACAATTTTTCTAACAAGCCAGCCATCTCCTTCATGATCCGACAAAAAAGTTGCAATTTCTTCAGTAATAGAAGCATTGGTTGTTGAGTCAACCACTACAGCCACAATGCCGCGATTTTCTTCAAACGGGATCTGGATGCCTGCAGATATGCAGCCACCAAATGCATAATCTGCATTATTCCTTACGCCTAATTTAACAACTTGATATTCGTATTCTTTAGAAATATCGACAGTTGAATCAATAAAAACAGTGTCTTGTCCTACAGAAGCAAGATTTATCCAATCTTTTGAATTTGGCAGTTTTTTTGAAATAATATATTGAGTTGCAGTCGAATCATAATTCCATTGCAACCGAATGCTTGGCGTTGGGTTAGAATGAACGTTAGCTGTTATTCGAACAGATCTGTAGGGTGTTTCTGCAGCTTCAGAGCTTTCAAAAGTTATTGTGAGTAATAAAAGAATAAAAAGCATTGTGACCGCTGCATAAAGGAATATAATTGCTACAACGATAAATTAGAAAATTATTTTTTTATAACAGTGAATTTGCCCTGTGCAATAATATCATTTTTATTGCCAATTGTGTAGATATAAACACCGGTGTTTAATATTTCAGCATTAGGTTTCCAGCGAATAATTTTATGATCATTATCCGCTTCAGCAAAATGTTCGCCGCTATAAATATTTTTCCATGAAGGAGTATAAACTGATAAAATGATCTTGTCGGTAAAATTTGCAGATGGAGGCACAGGCATTTTTAGCTCGGCATAGCTCTCGTCAACGTAAAACGGTGACGGATATGCATAATCAAGCGACGTAGTGGAAATTCCGGCTGTAAAAAAAAGCGGCGCACATAATTCAGGCGGCGATAATTTCCAAGAATAGGGAGTACCCTGAATTTGATTTGGAAAAGATTCGTGCGAGATGACAAACTCAAGATTTTTCCATAAATCATTTTGCATGAAAGCTACTTCTTTGTTGGGGTTTGTAATGAGAAAATCAGCAGTATCGGGAGAAATAGAAGGATTTGTTTTGCGAAATACAACTCTTGTCAATTGCATTTCAAAAGCATGAATCGGACCAGTGCGAAGCAGCGAAGGTTCGGCAAATATTTCTTGTGTTGCGGGGAGCAGCATTGGGTAGAGTACGGCATCTGGGAAGTATTGTGCTGGTTTTGAGCGAGCGCCAGTATAGTACATCCACGGCATAAAACCGCACCATGCGTCATTCAAATCAGAATTGCGTTCAACGAGCGCAGCATCCAATGCTCGAAACACATTTGTGCCTTTTCCAATGATTTCCCACATTCGTTTAATGATTACATCGTCAAACGTTTTGCTTAAATATAGGTAAAACAATATATTGCCGTAGCCGGCACTTTGATCGCCTATGCCGTATCTTTTGTCTGGATCATTGCTGAAAAATCCTTTGAGATAATTAACATAGTCGTGTACTTGAGGAAAAATACGCACTTCCATCCATGTGCTTGTTGTTTCGTAAGGTGCAGTGTTAGAAACCGAGTAGCCATAATTTCCTATTTGTATGGCATGATGATATTCATGTGCGGCAGTCACTTTCAGAGCATCAATATTAAATGTGTTGTAAACAGTTTTTTTATTGATGCTATCTCTTACGCTAAAATCATTGTCAATAACGATATATGTCTTATACCGATAAGTTAAACCGCCGGCAAGAGCTGCTCCGCAAGTTAATGTAACTCCATAAACTCCATACGTATTGGTAGGCGGTAGCGGCACGGTTGCGATGTTCCAAAGAAATACGTCGTAAGGGCTTTCTTTCCCATTTGCTACTATAGTTGGAGCGGGGGGATATCCAAGCTGCTGAGTTTCGAATGTGTAGGAAAAATCGAAATAATATGCCGCTGAATCAACGTAATCTGGTATTCCATTACCGTCGTTGTCTGTAGACGGAACTGCGTGAACTCCGGTTAAATCGTAATGAATTGCAAATTTTCCTAATTGCGAGATTACAGTTTTTTGCATTATTGGCTGCTGACAATCAGCAAGTGCGCTTTCTGATTTGTTATAACGCAACTGAAAAGCCGCAGAAGTGCCACATTTGACATCTTCATTAGCTTTTGCTTCCGAACCAATAAATAATAAAATAAAAAGAATAACTACTTTTATACTGTAGATATGCAATGTATATAATCGAATAATTTTACTGAAAAGCATGATGAGCAACTTTGTAGTGTATGTATTCAAAATTACATAGTTATTTCTTAGGAGCATAACGGTTTGTTCTAATATCAGGATTATTAAAGGCGGCATGAAGCCATTCATCTTTATTTGCAAGAAGATAATTGACGGCTGCATTGTAATCATTTGGTATGATACCGTCAAGAATTGCTTCTTCAATGGCAGTTTTGATATATCCTACGGCTCGCGACTGCGGAATATTGCATATTGACATAATTTCCTCTCCACGTACGGGAGATTGAAATGCGCGCAAATTGTCTCGTTCACGGACGTCAATCACTTTTTGAAACACGGCATCATAATTGTTCAGGTATTTGCGGGAGCGATTTGGATTTTTTGTGGTAATATCGGCGCGGCAAAGTGTGAATAAATCTTCCAATGCATCGCCGGCCTGAACGGCAAGCCGACGAATTGCTGAGTCGGTAATGCCGTCATCAACAAGCTGCATCGGACGCTGATGCATGCGGATAAGAGTTTCGATGTATGGCAAATGTTCAAGTGGAAACCTCATGCGACGAAATATTTCCCGCTGCCAACGAGCTCCTAATTCTTCATGTCCGTGAAAAGTCCAGCCGGAGCCGTCAATGAACTTTTTTGTTTTGGGCTTCGCAATATCGTGAGTAAGCGCAACATAGCGCAACCATATATTATCGCTCTTAGCAGCAAGATTGTCTAGCACTTTTAATGAATGATAATAAACGTCTTTATGAGCATATTCCTGCTGCCCAATTTGTCGAAGCTCCACACCGGCTAATCGGTCTATTTCTGGAAAAATATATCTAAGCAATCCTGTGTTTCGTAGAATTTTCAAGCCGATGGATGGCACATTAGCTGCAAGCATTTTTAGAAATTCATCGCTTATTCTTTCTTGTGAAATAATTGCAATGCGCTCGGCCAATGCTTTCATTGCATCGAATGCGGAATTGTCTAAGTTGAAATTCAAACGTGCTGCAAATCGTGCTGCGCGCATCATTCGCAATGGATCTTCGCTGAAAGTAATAAATGGATCGAGAGGAGTCCGCAGCATTCTGTCTGCCAAATCTTGCAAACCGCCAAAATAATCATGAACATAACCATAAGTTGGTTTATTTATACTTGCGGCCATTGCGTTTATTGTAAAATCACGGCGCCGCAAATCATCGTCGAGAGTTCCTTCGCTTACTATCGGTTTGCGTGAATGTTCAATATATTCTTCTTTGCGCGTGCCTACAAATTCGAGCTTGTATTTTCCAAAAGGCACAAGAGCAGTTCTGAACCGTTCGTAGATTATTTCTTTGGCGTGGAAATATTCTGCAACTTTTTTGGCAAAACCGAGAGCATCGCCAATCACCGTAAAATCAATGTCAGCACCTTGTTTGTCTAAGAAATAGTCACGCACATAGCCGCCAACTACATACAACTCCAGTCCATCATCATCGGCCATAGTTCCAATCTTGCCAATAATCGGATCGTTAAGTTTGATGACGGAAGATGAATTCATAAAATTATAGTATGCAAGATTAGGCGCTACAAGGAAATAAAGATGGATAATAATAAAAATAAAAAAAGATTGCGATCACAGCAATGGCGTTCGCAATCCTTTATATAATAACAAGTTAATTAGTTGCCGTCAAAGTGTTCCACGTCTTTTACTTGACGGAATCCGCTTGAATCTTTATCGCGTCTTGCCATTGCTATAAGGGCTGAGGCGTAGATTTCTTTCCATGTAAGACCAAATATGCGCATGAGTTCCTCTGGTTCGCCGCTTCCGCCGAAGCTGTCTTTGACGCCGACAAATTCAATTGGAACAGGAGCATTTTTGGCAGTAACTTCGGCAACAGCGCCGCCAAGCCCTCCATGCACCTGATGCTCTTCCGCAGTAACAATAGCGCCGCAATCGCGAGCAGCTTCGGTTATCGTCTGCACGTCGAACGGCTTAATGCTGGGCGAGTTTACCACTCGTGCTTGAATGCCTCGCTCGGCTAATTTATCGGCTGCAAGCATTGCTTCCCAGACCATTGCTCCGCAAGCAACAAGAGCTACATCATTGCCTTCACGAAAGATTTGTGCTTTACCTATTTCAAACGCTGTTTCGTCGGTTGTAAATAGCGGCACGGGTGAGCGTCCGAAACGAATATAGGCAGGACCTTCTTTTTCGCCAATTGCAATGGTTGCTTTCAATGTTTCATTCGAGTCGCAAGGAACAAGAAGCGTCATGTTCGGCAGAGTTCTGAGAAAAGATATTTCTTCGAGAACTTGATGAGTAGCGCCATCGGGGCCAACAGAAATACCGGCATGACCACCGCCAATTTTGATATTTGCTTCATTGTAACATGCAGAAATTCTGAGCTGATCTGCATTTCGAAAGGCGCAAAATGCGCCATAGCTGGCAAAAAACGGAATTTTGCCGGAAAGCGCTAAACCTGCGGCTATTGTCGTGGCATTTTGCTCTGCAATGCCGATTGAGAAAAATCGGTCAGGAAATTTCTCTTTGAACATAGATGTCATTACCGAGCCGGTAATATCGCCGCCAAGCACAACTACATTATCATAGCGTTCGCCAAGAACTACAAGTCCTTCGCCAAATCCGAAGCGCGTTGGTTTTGAACCGTTGAGAGATACTTTTTGCATGATTGATATTATAGAAAGTGAATTGTCAAAATTTATTTGCTTTTGGCTGCTTTTGCAAGACCAGACAGATTAATGTATGAGATGAGTTTATCGAAATCAATAGACGGATAATTCAGCACCTCTAATTCTACGCCGATGCGACCGATAACAAGCACCGAAATATTGCCATTTTTAGCTTGTTCATTATACAACCGAAAGCCATTGCCATCGGGTGTGGCTAATTTTTCTACAATAAGGCCAGTTTCCTTAAAAGGCGGCTCATAGCGTTTTTTAATATCGTCAGCGATGCCGTCGCCATAATCGGTAAGCGACAAATAAACTCCACCTCCGTTTTGCAATCGGTATTGACCCGAGGCATGAGTCCAAACAATTGTTTCTGTTCGTCTGTTTTTACCAGTTGAAGGCGATTCTAACTTAGCACCTGCTATCTTATCTGGCAAAAATTTTGCGAGATCATCTGGTTTCAACTGACCTTTTGGCACTTCAAATGGCGTTACAATCGGTGCTTTTTCGATTTGCACTTGCGATTTTGGTGTTTCAATTTTATTATTCTGCTCTACAATGATTTTGTTTGCATTTTGCTGCTGAGAAATCGGCGGCGGTGCATCTTTGCAGGCCGCAGCGCCCAATAGCATAACTAAAATAATATTTGAAATTGCCTTTATCATCACGAAGTTAATGAAATATTAAATCAATTCCTTTAAAGCTTGTGCAGCTTGTTCGGCATTGGGCGGCATGCCATGCCATTTGTAATTATCTTCCATAAATGACACGTCGCGCCCCATTTTCGTGTGCGCAACGATTGCAGTTGGCTTGCCGCATTTATCGCGATGATTTTTCTTAAAATGCTCAAACGCTGATGTTAATTCATCGTAGTTATGCCCGTCGCATTCAACTACATCAAAACCAAAAGAGACAAACTTATCTGTAATTGGATACACATTCATAACCTCGTGCAAACGTCCATCTATTTGGCAGTCATTATTGTCTATAATCCAGCAGAAATTATCCAAGCCAAAGTTTGAAGCAGCCATGGCAGCTTCCCAAACCGATCCTTCTTGCAATTCCCCGTCGCCTGTTAATGAATAGACGCAAGCATCGTTTCTATCTAAAAGTTTATCGGCCATAGCCATGCCAACAGCTATTGAAACTCCTTGCCCGAGAGAGCCGGATGAAGTTTCGATGCCGGGCAAATGCGTGTCGCGCCCAGGATGACCTTGCAAGCGTGTGCCGAACTTTCTCAATGTGGCAAGCTCGGATTTAGGGAAAAAACCAGCATTTGCAAGCGATGCGTAAAGAACGGGGCACATATGTCCGGGACTGAGAACAAATCTGTCGCGATTGGGCATTGCAGGATTTTTTGCATCGAAATTCATGATGCCGTTGAAATACAAAACAGCGTATATATCTGCAGTGCCAAGAGGTCCGCCGCTATGTCCGGACTTGGCAATGGCAAGCATTTTTATAATGTCACGACGTAACTCTTTGGCAATCGCTTCCAATTCGTCGGAGGTTCGCCGTCTGTTGTCGTATGTAGTAGAAGAAAAATTAATATCCATAATGTTGCTATGAAATTAATAAAAATAAAAATGTAATTACAATTAACCGCTGATTCTTATGCTTTGCCATCTTTCTTAATTAAATTTTTCTGCTCTTGAATTTGACCATGCAACTGCTTTGTCAATAACGTATTTAATTGTTTCTGGGTCAAAAGGGGAGCGCAAATTGCCTGCTTTTACAATTTCGAGGAATGTTTTGCTGCCGCCAATTTTGCAAATATGGATGTAATCTTTTACAGCATCGCCACGATTATCTAAAGAACGAATCCAAAATTGCAAAGCGCAAATTTGAGCAAGAACGTAATCAATATAATAAAATGGAGAATTGTAAATATGCGCTTGAAATTGCCAAGCGCTGCCTTCTTCGGCGAATGGCATATCTTCGTAGACGCGCCAAGGCAAATAAATTTTTTCAATCTCTCGCCATTGATGTTTGCGTTCTGCCGGAGTTGCATTAGGATTTGCATACACCCAATGTTGAAATTCATCAACGGCACAGCCATAAGGCAAAAACATCAGTGAACGAATAAGATGATATTCATAGAATTTTTGCGTTTCTCCATTGAAAAATGACTTCATCCACGGCCATGTGAGATATTCCATACTCATAGAATGGATTTCACATGCTTCCATTGTAGGAAAACGATATTCGAGCGCCTTGTGATGACGGCTTGAGTATACTTGAAATGCATGGCCGGCCTCGTGAGTCAGCACTTCAACGTCGTGAGTTGTTCCATTGAAATTAGAGAAGATAAAAGGCAGTCCGTATTGTGGGAAATTGGTGCAATAGCCACCGACTCCTTTGCCGGGGCGTGTAACTAAGTCCATCAATTCGCAGCGATTCATCAACTGAAAAAACTCGTCGGTTTCGGGCGAAAATTCGTGATACATTTCATTTGCCCGCTCCACAATCCAATCTGGGCTGCCCTTTGGCGTTGGATTTCCGTCGTTATAATGAAGCCATTCATCGTGAAATTTTAAGGATTCAATGCCAATTCTTTCGGCTTGTTCTTTGCGAAATTTGGCAACAATAGGCACCACATTTTCTAGAATTGACTTGCGGAATTGAGCGATTTCTTTCGGGCCGTATTCAGTGCGCCCCATATTAATATATCGGAAATCTGTATAGCTTGAAAAACCAAGCATTTTTGCCATATCTGCTCGCAAGTGAACAAGTTCATCGTATAATCTGTCAAACTCAACGCTATTTTTTTCTAAAAAAGCGTATTTGGCTTGCTGGGCTGATTTTCTTCTATTGCGATCGGGATCCAATAAAAATGGCTCAATTGCTGACAAATTATAGATTTTGCCTTCGAACTCAATTTCGGCACCTGCAAGCAAAGATTGATATTCTTTAGATAATTCCGATTGTTTAACTAATAAAGGTTTAATTTCAGAAGAAAATGTTCGAAGAGCTGAGTCAAAAAATTGAAATAGCAGTTCGCCCCATTCTTTCTCAATCACAGAGCGAAAAGGAGAATTCATCACGCGCTTTACTATTTCAAGATTTGCCTCGGCTATAGTGGGAGAGATTGAGTTCAAGAAATCAATTTCGGATTTTATATGATCATCTTTTACGTTCTGTGTAAATCGAACATGGAGAATGCTTGTATTGGTTTCTAATTGTATCCGCAATGAATTCCATTCTTCCATAAGCGCTAATACTTCTAATGGGTTATTACAAGTATCAAAGCGATTGCAAAGGTCGTTGCTTAGCTTTAATATATTGTCGAGATCAGGGCGGTTATAGGAAAAATCAGCGAATTTTAAAGGGAGTGTTTCGGTGGAATCTTTCATTATCATATCGGTTATGTCATAAAAAGACGGTAATTTTCGTATTGCAAAATTACAAAATCTTTGCGAGAATGTCGAGGTTGTACAAACTGCGCTCAACACTCATATTTGCTGACATGCGTAATTGCGCTATTAAAAAAAAGAGATGTTTTTAGATTAAATATTATCGGATTTATATATGTCATCGCTAAAATCATTAGCAAGAATAAATGCATATTTGCTTAAATTTGAATGGATTGACGGATTTGTATCGGTTGTTGAATTAAGAAATTTACGCGAAGAGTGTCCATGCGCTAAATGCAAAGGCGAAAGTGTTATGGGGCAAATCGTCTATCCCGGAATTCGCATTTTAAAACCCGGAATGAATGAGTTGTCTTCACTTGTGCCAACTGGAAACTATGGCATTCAAGCAACATGGAAAGACGGACATTCCACCGGCATTTATACTTGGTCTATGCTTCGTGAAATTGCAGAGAAATACGCACTTACAGATGAGCAAATACAAAAATTTATTGAAAATGATGAAAAATAATAATGCTGCATTATAAAGTTCCAATATTTCATTTTACTACGGTAACTTCAACTAATGATATTGCTCGAGAACTTCTTGCACAAGAGGATATTGTGGTTGTGTATGCAGACGAGCAAACACATGGGCGCGGAAGGCATGGGAAAATCTGGAACAGCGAGCGTAGAAAAAACTTATATTATTCATTGGGCATCAGACAAAACAAAATGCTGACAGCTCACGAAACAGCCTCGTATCAAGCAGTTGGAGGTATGGCAGCAATTGATGCTCTGCGCAAAATATTGCCGGATAAACAGTTCCGCGTAAAATATCCCAATGATATTATGGTGAAAATGGATGATGCTTCGATTAAAAAAATCAGCGGAATTCTTGTGGAGCATGATTATCTTGGAAGCATTGTGCAGTCAACAATCATCGGCATTGGAATAAATATTGAACAAACAATATTTGACAGCGATCTGCAAAATAAAGCGACTTCGCTAGCTATACTCGGATGTAGCGCTTTTGTTCAAGATGTTTTTGACATAGTGCATGAAAAAATTATTAACCGGCTGAATGATAAAAACATAATGGATGTTTGGCGGCAAGAATTAAATATTGAGGGCAAGCTTTTGACAATGCGTGATGGAAAAGAAACTTTTACTATTCAAAAAGTTTTGGATGATGGAACGCTTCTGGCTGATACCGGCGATAATTGCATTATTATCAGCTCGGGCGAATCGTATCAGTATAAGTTAGATTTTGGGGATGGCAATAGATGAAACATAGCCGAATAATTGCTGTTGATATCGGCAATTCGCAAATTAAATTTTTTGGAAGCGACACTTTTTATACGATAAAATATGATTCTTTCGATAAAATTTCTGAAAACGAAGTTCATTCTATCATAAAAAAGCACTGTTCTGGAAATAACAAGCTGAATTTGCCTATTTTTGCTTACTCGTCAGTCAATCCGACAGCCTACGCAAAAATCGCTGAAATTACCGCAAAATATGAGATTGAAATGTTCGATGCTGCGGCTGCAAGCAAAGAACATAACAGAGCTGTTTTCAATGATATTTCAGGAATGGGCAGCGATCGAATCATGGGGATTATTGGAGCGCTAGCAGAAGCGCTTCCCCCATTAATAACTGTAGATTGCGGAACTGCAACAACAGTTAATGTTGTTGATAAAAATAGTGTTTGCAGCGGCGGATTTATTTTTCCTGGACTTTATACTCAAGCACTCTCGCTTGCAGAAAAAACAGCAAATCTAATGGAAATACCATTGTTTTATGAAGAATTTTATATGGCAAAAACAACTGTTCATGCAATGCGGCAAGGAATAATCTACGGCATGATAGGTAGCATTTCTTTTTTTATCGAAAAAGTATATGAAAAAATGAAAAATGTGAATATTCCGATATTTCTCACCGGAGGCGGAGCGAATATTATTATTGCTGAATTAGAAAAAAAATACAATATAGTTTATCGCCCTCAGCTCGTTTGTCAAGGAATACTATATGCCGCAGAAAATTATTGCAAATGTCAATAAATATATGCTGTGATTGAATAATCGCAAACGAAGAAATAATAAATAACAGCAGAGTAATATTTTGCGTCTATCATAGGTAAATCATTAAAAAAGTATTGTCATTACTTTTCAAATGCTGTGACGAATTTAGTAATCTGAATTAAAAAACTCTTAAAATAATGGAAATAGAACAGAAAAAAGAACAAAAGAAAACTATATTGAGCGGAATACAGTCGTCGGGCGATTTAACTATCGGGCATTATACTGGCGCAATGAAAAGCTGGGTGCTGCTACAGCATGAATACAACTGCTTTTTCATGGTTGCCGATTTGCATGCGCTTACTGCGCGACAGAATCCAGCCGCTTTGCGCAAGCGAACCCTCGATATCATTGCCTCATATATTGCCTGCGGCATTGATCATGCGACATCAACCTTGTTTGTTCAGTCGCATGTTCCTCAACATGCCGAGCTTGCATGGATTTTGAGCTGTTTTACGGGCATGGGTGAATGCAGCCGCATGACGCAATTTAAAGATAAGTCGAAACAAAACAGCGATAATGTCAATGTTGGTCTTTTTTCTTATCCTATATTGATGGCAGCAGATATATTGCTCTATCAAGCCGATTTAGTTCCGGTTGGCGATGACCAAAAGCAGCATATCGAATTGACGCGCAATCTTGCAGAGCGTTTTAATTCTCACTATTCGTCGACATTTACAGTCCCTGAACCATTTATTCCTCCAATTGGGGCAAGAATAATGAGTTTGCAAGAACCGACAAAAAAAATGTCGAAATCAGATGAAAATCAAAGAAATGTGATTTTTATTGCTGACAGCAACGACATTATAGCTTCAAAAATAAGAAAATCTGTAACAGACTCCGGCACTGAGATTTCCTATTCTTTGGAGCATAAACCCGGAATATCTAATTTAATGACACTATACAGTGTTGCCTCCGGTTTGTCTTTCAAAGAAATTGAAGCTGCATTTGAAGGGAAAACCTATTCTGCTTTTAAAGATGACACAGCAGAAGCGGTGATTGGCTTGCTTTCGCCAATACGCGATAGATTTGCACAGCTTCGTCGGGAATCTGGAGAACTTGAGGCGATTATGAAAATCGGAGCCGAAAATGCGACACATCGAGCGCACAGAACTTTAAGCAAAGTATACAAAAAGGTAGGCTTGATAGAGCGGCCTCGTTAGATTGTTAATTGAATAATCAGATAAAAACATCTTAAAAATCATATCAATTAAGCCGGATAATTTAATGCTGAGAAATTAGCGTCGCTATCATCACTAATTTCGGCTTATGGCAAACATACCGTATTTTTGAACAAATTATCTTCGGTAAAAGCGGGAATATTCTTCACATTTTTTAGTTGTTATGGGATTTTTTGATAAAATCAAAGCAAAAGTTGCTTCGGTTGTTGAGGCGGTTTCCTTCACAAAGCTGAAAGACGGACTGGCAAAAACTCGATCGGTTTTTGTTAATCGTTTGAAAAGTTTGCTGGGGGCTGGGCGAAAGATAGACGCTGCATTGCTTGATGAAATTGAAGAAATACTAATTACCTCGGATATCGGCGTTGAAACCTCGATTCGCATCATTGATGGCGTGAGAGAACGTGTAAAAAAGGAAGGATTTGACGATGCCAGCCAAGTGTATGATCTGATTAAAAATGAAATTCTTACAATTCTGCAAGCATCTTCATCCGCGATTGCAGGATATGACATTCCAGTAGGGGAGAAGCCGTATGTAATTATGATGGTCGGAGTTAATGGCGTTGGAAAAACTACCACAATTGGAAAGCTTGCACGAAATTATCGAGAAGCTGGAAAGCAAGTGTTGATTGGCGCAGCAGACACGTTTCGCGCTGCTGCTAATGAGCAGCTTGAGGTGTGGGCAGTTCGCGCCGGAGTGGATGTCATTCAGCAAAAACAAGGCGCTGATCCTTCCGCCGTTGTGTATGATACACTTGCAGCAGCGCGCGCCCGCGACGCCGACGTTGTAATTATTGACACAGCAGGTCGTTTGCACAATAAAATGAATCTGATGGCTGAGCTAGAGAAAATGAGCCGTGTAATGAAAAAAATAAAAGCTGATGCGCCCGACGAAGTATATTTGACGCTCGACGCCACTACCGGTCAAAATGCGTTGCAACAAGCAAAAGAATTTGCGAAAGTCGCCAAACTAACTGGTATTGTGCTCACTAAATTGGACGGAACGGCAAAAGGCGGCATTGTGATAGCCATTGCCAATGAATTAAAATTGCCTGTGAGATATATAGGAGTTGGCGAAAAAATAGACGATCTGCAACAATTCGATCCTGCTGATTTTGTAGAGGCATTATTTGAAGAAAAAACAACAGAATTAGAGGAATAAATTCATGGAAAAATTGCGACTTCATTTTGTGGAAGCTGCCGAAATATTACAGAAATTCCTTGATGATCCGACGAATATCAGCGCTATCCAACGTGCTGGCAATCTTATGTCGAATGCTGTCAAATCGGGCAAAAAAATACTAAGCTGCGGCAATGGCGGCTCGATGTGCGATGCTATGCACTTTGCAGAAGAGTTAACCGGACGCTATCGCAACGATCGCCCTGCAATAGCTGCAATAGCAATTTCCGACGCTTCTCACATTGCATGTGTAGCCAATGATTACGGTTATGAACATGTCTTTTCGCGATATATAGAAGCCGTTGGGAATAAAGGAGATATTCTCTTGGCGATCAGCACTAGCGGCAACTCGCCCAACATTGTTCGAGCAATTGATTCCGCAAGATCAAAAGGAATGCTTGTTGTTGGTCTGACCGGTAAAAACGGTGGGAAAATGGCAGAGCTTTGCGATGTGGAGATACGAGCGCCTTATTCGCATTATGCCGATAGAGCGCAAGAAATTCACATTAAAGCAATCCACGCGTTAATTGATTATGTTGAAAGATCAATGGTAAAAAATACTGATGAAAACTCCTTGCAGACCAATGCAGAATTGCATACCGCCAAATAACTAACGAAACATCATGCTTAATAATCGTTTGTTTCTTAGTTGCATCATAATTTTATCTATTGCCTCGTGCATTGCTTTTGCCGGCGGCGATCAGCAAAAGACCACCGATGCAGGCAATATTCGCCTGACTTTAAGCAGCTTTGGGACGATTGGAAGCGGATTTGCCGGCTGGCCATCGCTTGTATCATGTGAATATCCTCGCGGCAGCGGCATTGAGAATTTATTTCTTGGCGGCTTATGGGTTGGCGGAATAAAAAGCGACGGTAAGATTGCTGTTTCAACTGCTGCAGTTGATGTGTCTGCAGTTCGCAATCTTTCAGAAGGTTTTGAATTTACCAATAATAATCAAGAATATCTCACACAGAGGTCATCGCTTCCCGCAAGTTTGTTTTATTCTCCAAAAGCAATTTCTCATCAGGATTTTATCGCCGATTTTACCGACACAAATCTCATAGTGCCAGAGCTTAATCAGAAGATTCCAAATCATACAACGCCTCTCGGGCTTGCAGTTCACTTTGAGTCATACTGCTGGAATTTTCCATATGCCGATTATTTTGTCGTGCTATCCTACACTGTAAAAAATGTCTACAATAAACCGATAGACAGCGTTTTTTTGGGCTTATGGAGCGATTTGGTAGTGCGCAACACTAAAATTACACGTCCTGCAGGTTCAGCATTTTTTTCTGCCGGCGGCAATGGAATATTAGATTCACTGCACGTTATGTATGAATGGGATGCCGCTGGCGACAATGGGCTTGCAGATAATTATGCCGCAGTTAAATTCCTTGGCGCAGAGCCGTCCGCAGATTCTGTATATTATAATACTTGGGGTTTCCGCAATACAACCGGCGATGTGTGGGAGCAAAGTCCGGCAGATGACGATGCAAAATATCATCGGCTGTCATCAATTTTTCTCAATGAGGTAACGCTTGAATATGCCAAACAGCAGCTTGCAAAGCCATTGAACCGATCGCAGATGATCTCGTTCGGCCCATATTCGCGTCTCAATCCTGGAGATTCTATCAAATTTGCTTTTGCTTTTGTATGCGCCAAAAAACCCGGCGCACAAACCGCAGATAATGAAACAACACGAAGAAATCTCTACAAAAATTTAGATTGGGCGCAGCGCGCCTATAATGGCACCGATGCAAATGGTAATAATAAATTAGACAGCAATGAAACCGACCTTCATGGCGATGGTTCGATTGTTCGTTACATTCTTCCTTCACCGCCGCCTTCGCCAAAATCTCGCTTAGAAATTGGAACAAAAGAGGCGACGCTTTATTGGGCTGATAATGCAGAATATTCAAAAGACATAGTAACTGGCAGAAATAATTTTGAGGGTTACCGTATTTATCGCTCAAACGCTGGCGATGATATGAGAGGAAGTGCAATTCTGCATCTTTCTGCAAGCTTCGACCGTCCGAATAACGGACTTTTTTTTGACAATGGTTTCAATGAAGTTCGAATAAAAGACGAACTTGAAAAACCTGTAAAGCGCTATTTTGAAGGCGATACAGTCGGATATTCATATTCCTACCATCTGTCCAACTTGTTAGACGGATGGTTGTATGCTGTTGCTATTACTTCGTTTAGCGCAGGAAATCCTGAAGACAATCTTCCTTCGTTAGAAACTTCGACATTAGAAACAGAAGTAAAATTTGTATCCGGAACCACTACCGGCACAACAACAGATACATCAGTCGAAATAGGCGTTTTCCCAAACCCTTACTATGCAGGAGCAGCATGGGATGCGCAGCAAAACTCTGAACGCGGACGCAAAATTTACTTTTACAATGTTCCGCGTCATGCGCGAATAACAGTATTTTCTGTAGCAGGAGATAAAATATATTCGACAATTCACGATGCTGACAACGGTCAAAGGCAAAATCAAGGACAAAATATCAAATGGTTTGAGCAAACAAATAGTTCCAATGCTCTCATAAGCAGCGGACTTCATGCTTGGGATATTATTTCCGAAGGCGACCAAGCGGTTGCTTCCGGACTATACTTTGTGAATGTAGAAGATTTGGACAGCGGAAAAGTTAAAATCGGAAAATTTATTATACTGAAATAATTTCTTTCATTATTTATTACAAGGTTATCTGATGAAATATTTTTTTCTCCTTATTTTGCTTCTTTTGAGCTTAACTGCTTTTGCAGCTAATTTTCCGAAAGTAAGTGTGCAAGACATAATGCGCTTGCCGGCAGACTCACTCAATGTCGGATCGCTAATTTCTCCTCGGAATGGCGATACTGTTGTATTGCGCGGAGTTGTAGCTGTGCAGCCAATGGTAAAATTCCCCGATTCTCTTCAGAAAATTCTTATTGCAGGTAATAAGAATTGGACTGTATTTCTTATTGATGAAAACATTTCGGCAACTGAATTTGCTGGGCTTACGATAATCTGCGACACTTCCAATACCAATTCCAAATTTAACCGCTTGCAACAAGGTCAGCTTGTTGAAATAACAGGCCGTGTGGCAAATTTTCCTGCCGGACGATTGGGAGCCAGCCAATTTGAAATGCTCCCAAATACGGCAGTAGAATTTATTGACGATGGTATAGAGCTTCCTAAACCTCCGACGGCGAATATATCGGATTTTGTTTCGGGAGCTGTTCCCGGCGCGCCTCAAATCTCAACAGGAGCTAAATATGCCGGAATGCAAGTTGAATTGAAAGATGTGACGGTTGTTAGCGCAATTAAAAATGCCAGCAGCGGACGCACAACAGTTATTTTGCAGGATGATAATGGCAATCAAATGTATTTGCGCGATCAATCAAATTATTTTAATACAAGTCAGCCGATAAACAAGTTTATTCCGCCTCCCGAAGGTCAGCGTTTGCAATTCGTGCGCGGCTATATTACTTCTAATTCGTCTGCCGGTCAAGCAATTCCGTTTATGATTTCACCGGTTTTTCCGGGTGATGTAAAAATTGATGAAGGAGCTGTTCCGCCGACAATTGGCGCTGTTCGCAGCACTCGAACTAATGCATTTCCAACACCGACTGAAACAACGCCTGTTATCGCTGTTGTAAGAAAAGGCACAGCAGATTTATCTTCTATTAATTTTTATTATACAGTCAATGGCGGACAAAGAGAAACCATTGCAGCCGCAAAGATTAATGACACTATTTATGGTTCAATGCTTCCTGCATTTCCTGCCAATTCATTGATTCGTTGGAAAGTAGAAGTTAAAGATGCCGCTAATTTAAAAGCTGCAGTTCCTCCTGTTGACAGCTCATATTTCATGTATCGAGTATTAGATCGTCCCGCAACTATTGCTGATGTGCGCGAACCTCTAGCAAAAAACGGCAACTCAGTTTATCAAGGATATTGGGTAACATTGGAAGGAATTGTAACAGCTTCTGCCTCCGATATTGTAAAAACCGGCACATTGTCGCAGCCGCGCATCTATATTCAAGATGGCACAGCCGGCTATTCGGCGCTTTTTCTGAAATCTAATTCGCCTAATGCAAAAATACGCGCTTTCGGTCGAGGCGATAAAATTCGCGTAAAAGGCGTTGTTATTGAAGATTTTAACGTAACTGCGCTTGACTCGATAGCCAATGCTGATGCTTCTTTGATCTCTACAAATAATGCAACGCCTAATTTTCATCAAGGCGCCACCGATGAATTTGCAGGACGCGCAGCAGGCAATCTAACGGCTGAGCAATGGGAAAGCATGCTCGTTGAATTTAAAAATGTTGTAGTTGTTGATACTAATGCAGATACCGGAGGCAATTTTGGCGAGTTTAATATCATTCCCGCTTCCATGTTTAACACCGGCAGTGAAAATCAATATAAAATGCGTGTTGAAACTGATGAAGGATCAACAACATTAGCCACTGCTCCTGCTTCGAGAAAAAGAGTGTTGCAGCGCGGGACCAAACTTGCCTCGCTAAGAGGAATTATGTATTACAGCTTCAGTAATTTCAAATTAGTGCCAAGAGATGATCAAGATGTACTGCTCGAGGCAAATTCAGTTGAATTTAGTCCGCTTGGAGAAAATTCAATCATGGCTTTTCCTAATCCTTTTGCAGAAAATGCAACTGTTGCCATATCTTTTTCTTACGATACTCAAGCAGAAATCAGCATAGTTGACAATGTTGGAAATAAGGTTGGAACATTAGGAGCCGGCTTCTATCCAGCCGGCAATTATGTGTTTCATTTAAATTCAAGCGATTTGGCTTCTGGAACTTACACGTGCAATGTAATCACAGAAAAAGGGGCATCGGCAAAACGCATGTTGATTGTGCGCTGATAATCGAGCGGCAAATATTTTAACTGAACTGCCATCTTTTAAGATGGCAGTTTTATTTTGCGCCAAAAATTTGATTAAAAGATAAAAACGTTGATATTTCTCAAAAAAATGACGAATTTTGTATATGCAAGATATTTCGTTCTATGTTTAAAAAATTTTAGGAAATACCATCATGATTCAATTCAAAACCATAGTTGTGCCCACTGACTTTTCGCCTCATGCCGAACGCTCCCTCGGATATGCAAAAGAGCTCGCTAAAAGTACAAACGGCACGTTGCATATTATTCATGCGATTGAGCCAATGATTTATCCTGTTGATTGGGGCTACGCGCAAGTCGGTTTTATTGATGTAGAGAAAGAATTTGTAAAAGCGGCTGAGCGCGATCTAGCCACGTTAAAGGATGCAATCGAGAATGAAGGAATTTCGGTTGTTACAACAATTACCCATGGCAAAGCATCAGATTGCATTGCTGCATATGCAGATGAAAATAATGCTGATTTAATTTGTATTGCAACGCATGGACGCGGCGGCTTCGAACATTTTCTCTTTGGCAGTACTACCGAGCGAGTTCTTCGCAAAGCAAAATGCCCCGTTTTTGTAGTGAAAACTGCTATTGATAAATCAGAGAATAAATAAATTGCAGATTCAATAGTGAAGTGCAATTAAGCAAATAATTAAAACCATTCTTGAGATTAAATATCCAATGTTAAAGCGGATGGAAAATCCATTTTTTTAACATCGCTATTGTCTGCGAAAATCAAAAATATACACTTCAAGCAAAGAATTTGTCGTTAACCGATATCCAACCGATATACTCTTTACTATTAAAAAATTCGGTCATATTCATTGGGCTGCGTAATCCGGCAAAATATCAAACAGTTTAATGCATTATTACAGCCAAGTATTGCCATTCGGTTGCTATCGCATATGTGAATCAGCAGGTTTAACCGCATCAAAAAGTGAATTGACGCCACCGCCGAAGGCGTGGTACCATGTTGTAATTGCATTTAATTTGGCAAAGTGCATTGCACCAAACATAATCGCTCTTCTTCTGCTATGCACTTTGCCGCTGCTTTCACAGACGCGGGAATCCTCTTAACTAAAAACGTATAGTGTGTTATGTTGTATATTCGCATTTATGCATAAACTCTCCCTCATTTCAAAATATATGAATTTGCAGGTCAAGGATTGCATCAGCAATGATGTTTATCATTTATCGTCAACCGAGATAGAAGTAAATTGCAATAAATAGGACAGAAAACAATGAAAAACAAAGTACGCTTAATAGGATTTCCAATGGATTTGGGCGCCGGACGCCGCGGAGTTGATATGGGTCCTTCCGCTTTGCGCATTGCTGGTATAAGAGAGAAATTAGAACAGATTGGCTATTCTGTTGCCGATGGCGGCGATCTTGATATTCAGACGCCTGAAGTTCTTAGCATCGAAGATTCTCAACTAAAATATCTGCCTGAAATATCAAAAGCTTGCTCGCTTTTAGCCGGCGTTGTTCATCGTGTGTTAGAGAGCGGTGAATTTCCGCTTATTCTTGGAGGCGACCATTCAATGAGCATTGGCTCAATTGCGGGCGTTGCGGCTCATTGCCGTGAATACAAGAAGCGTCTTGGAGTCATTTGGATTGACGCTCATGCTGATATAAATACGCCAGACACGTCGCCTAGCGGCAATATCCACGGAATGCCGGTTGCAGCCTCGCTTGGATATGGATCAGCCGAACTAACGAATATTGCAGGATTTACTCCAAAATTACTTCCAGAAAATATCGCTTTTATTGGACTTCGGTCCGTTGATATAGGCGAAAGAAATCTCATTAAAAAATTAAACATAGCATCTTATACTATGTTTGATATTGACAAATACGGAATATTTCCGATTGTCGAGAAAATATTGGAGCAAATGCGCCATAGCGTAGATCATATGCATATCAGCTTTGATGTTGACAGCGTTGATCCGAAAGTAGCTCCCGGAGTCGGCACTCCAATTCCGGGCGGGCTGTCATATCGCGAAGTTCATTTGCTCATGGAGTTAATTGCTGAAAGCGGCCTAATTTCAAGTTTGGAAATTGCAGAGGTAAATCCAATTTTGGACAAGAATAATGCGAGCGCTGAATTTGCAGTTGGCGCAGTAGCTTCATGCATGGGAAAACGAATACTTTAATATTTTTTTCGTTATTTGCATCTGAGCTATGACAAGAGCTAATAACTATGTATTATCATTGCTTCTTATCTTTGTAATAAACACCGTTGCTGCGCAGCAAAACAGCACAGCGCCTGAAAAGTGTAAATATAATACACTGCTTTCAGCGTATATCGGTCAAAAGCATGGTCTTGGCTCAGCAGAATTTTTTGACAATTATTCTAAGTATTTAGGCGGCAGAAACATGAATATGCCTTTGTCGTTTGCTTTCGGCGGCAACGTCAAAATAGAATTTATCAAGAATATGCGCTTTGGCATTGGCGGCGAGCATTTTTCATGCAATTTTAGCGATTTATACAGACAGAACGAATATTTGAATCCAAGCGATTCTCTGCCCTACGCTCATCGCACCGTTTCGCAGCAATATTCGTTCTCTATTACGCCGGTGGTGCTGTCTGTGGAATATGTGCCGATTGCTTCTCTTTACCGAACTTATATTGGCGGAAGCGCCGGCATAGCTTTTGGCTCGGCTCAATGGACAGAAACAATAGCCAGCACTGATCGTTTTGACATGCGCACAGGCGGGCAATATCTTAACGAGAACATTGTCGGGCCGGCTGGCAGCATCTACGCAGGGGTTGAATTGGCATTCGACCGCTCTGTACAAAATGGCAATTTTACATTTCTTACATTAGAGGCGCGCTATACGGCAATTGGCATAAGCAAGCCGCTTTTTGAAAAAGTGGCCAAGCAGTTTGTCGCTCCTCCGGATTCGTGGAAAAAGCCGGTTTCACTTGGCGCCAGCGGAATAACTTTGCAAATAGGATTGGCTTTTCAATTTTCGCCTCAGTGCAGATAAAGATCGCTGCGGCAATACGTGTAGTGTTTTGTAACACATTATTTAGGGAGTACTTATGGTTATTAACGTTACCGGCAGACGCTTCAAAGTGTGGCCGGAGTTGCATGAAGCGGCTGTTGAATCAGCGCAAAAATTTACAAAATTGATTGACAACATTCAACAAACCGACATTGTTTTTTCTGAAGATCACGGCAAGTCGGTAGAATTTACCGTCTATATAAACAGCGCTTCCTATAATGCCGGCGCTGAAGCAGAAAATTTTGACCATTGCATTAATATTGCAGCCGAAAAAATTACTGCTCAACTTCGTAAATTAAAAGAAAAACAGATTCAACACCGATAGCGCAATAACAACATTATAACAGCTTTCTTGCCACGCTTCCGCTGAAGCGTGGCGATTTTTTCGTGAAATCATTTGTTAGTCATGCCATTATACAGTCATACAAAAATTATTACCAAAGATAAAATATCGGTGGAAACGCTGAGCATAGCCCCTATTGCACTACGAAAGATAAATGGTGACATTGGCATGCTCAACACTATTGCCGATAAAAATCTGCATCGTCCGCAGCTAGCACTCGCAGGTTTCACCGAGCTTTTCACATATCATCGCGTTCAGATATTCGGCAATACAGAAATGTATTATCTGAAATCGCTTGCACATGAACAGCAGTGCGCGGCAATGCAAAAAATTGCGGAATTTCCTATTCCGGCCATTATTCTCACGAATAATCACACGCTCAATGACGATATCTTGAATATTTTTAACGAAAAGAATATCGCCGTGTTTGTAACGGAATCTGAAACAACAAAAGCAATTACGCTACTCTCCGAGTTTCTCGACGATCAATTTGCAGATCAGCTTCAAGTGCATGGATCATTCGTTGATGTCTATGGCGTCGGTGTTTTGCTTGTAGGGCGCAGCGGCATCGGAAAAAGTGAAATAGCGCTCGACTTGATTGAGCGCGGACATCGTCTCGTGGCTGATGATGTTGTAATTTTCACTAAAAAAAGAGATAATGTGCTCATGGGAACAGGCCGTAAAATGACAAAACATTTTATGGAAATTCGTGGTTTGGGCATTATTAATATGCAGCGCATGTTTGGCATTCGCGCTATTCGCTTCCAAAAGCGCTTGGAAATAATTGTGGAACTGGAAGAATGGAATAAAGATGCCGAATATACGCGCACTGGGCTCGATGAAGAGCCGCTTGATGTTATGGGAGTAAATGTCGCCAATGTTCGTCTGCCTATTTTTCCGGGAAAAAACGTAACCGTTATAACCGAAGTAATTGCGCTGAATTATTTGTTAAAAACTTATGGCTATAATGCTGCTGTGGATCTATCCGCAATGCTTCAAATGGAAATTTCACGAAATAAACATCAAAAAATTACTGATGATCCTCGGTTAGTCAATTATTTTCAAAGCGACGATGAATAATCTACGAAATAAGCATTGACATAAGCGTTGTATTGTTTTTGGAACTCAACTTAATTTATTTCTATTTAATTTATGAATATTTGCGTAACCGGCGGTGCCGGTTTTATTGGTTCGCATATTGCAGACGCCTATATTGCTCATGGACATAGAGTAGCCGTTATTGACAATCTATCAACAGGCAAACGCGGAAATATTAATCCAAAAGCCACATTTTACGAATGTGATGTTGCGTCGCCTGAAATTCACAAAATTTTTGAGCGTGAGCGATTCGACGTGCTTAACCATCATGCAGCGCAAATGGATGTGCGAGTTTCTGTAAGAGATCCAAAATTCGATGCCACAACCAATATTCTGGGCGGAATAAACATCTATGAAGCTTCGCACAATCATGGCGTTAAAAAAGTTATTTTTGCATCAAGCGGCGGCACTGTCTATGGCGAGCAGCAAGAATTTCCGGCAAACGAATCTCATCCTACTCATCCCGTTTCGCCCTACGGTATCTCAAAGCTCACTAATGAGCATTATTTATTTTTCTATAAGAATGAATATGGGCTTGATTATGCTGCATTGCGCTACGGAAATGTGTTTGGCCCTCGGCAAAATCCGCACGGAGAAGCAGGAGTTGTAGCAATTTTTGCAAAAAAATTACTTGACAACACACAGCCGATTATCAATGGCGACGGAATGAACACACGCGATTACATATATATTTCTGATATAGTTGCAGCTAATGTGGCAGCTCTCTCAGACAATATTTCCGGTTCTTACAATGTTGGAGCCGGACGAGAGCGCACTGTTGTTGAAATATTTGACGCTCTTGCAAAACTGACAAATTCACCTTTGCAACGCCATCATGGCGATGCAAAGCCCGGCGAACAGCGGCGTGTGTATATTGACAGCACAAAATTTCATAACGCTTGCAGCTGGCAGCCCAAAGTCTCTTTCGAAAAAGGACTTATGCAAACAGTCGAGTTTTTCCGAAATAATTCCTAAGCCGCGATGAAGCGGCAAAATCTCGCAGGCACCGTCAATGCCAAATCCAGAGGAAAATAGATCTCGAAAATCACATTTCGCCTCGTTGCTGATTAATTCGCCTTCAAAATGGCAGTTGAAAGCACTTTTGGCTTTTATTGCCTTTGGCATGGTAACTTCTGTGCTGCTCTACACTCAATCATTAGTCAACGAGCTTGTAAAGCGCGAAATAACGGCGGTTCAATTCTATGCCAGCATTTTTGAGCATAATTTTTCTTCGGCCGACAACAATCCCGATTTATTATTTCTGCTTGACCGCGTTGCTCCTACTATCACTTTTCCAGTTATATTCACCGATGCTTCCAACGAGCCGAATATTCCTTATTTAGATTTTTCAAAAAACATTGACATTGACACTTCATTAAACAAAGTGCAGCAAAGAAAATTTATGCTGGGCTTGATTGATGAAATGGCTGCAACATACCGCCCGATTGACGTAAAAGACGAAACTGGCACGGTCATTACTCGCATATACTATACAAATTCTGCTCTTATCGGACGTTTGCGGCTTCTTCCCTACATCGAAATCATTATCGTTTCTGCATTTGTATTTATTGGATACATTGCTTTTAGCTACATACGCCGCAGCGAAGAATCGAATGTGTGGGTTGGCATGGCCAAAGAAGCAGCGCATCAACTTGGCACGCCGCTTTCTAGCTTATTGGCGTGGGTAGAAATTATGCGCTTAAGCGCTGATAATCCTAAGCAAATTGAGGAAACAATCACAGAAATTGAACATGATATATCTCGACTGAACATTATCGCGACACGCTTTTCTAAGATTGGTTCTGCGCCAACGATGAAATATGAAAATTTAGGCGATG
Source organism: Chlorobiota bacterium (assembly GCA_039810485.1). Classification (GTDB taxonomy): domain Bacteria; phylum Bacteroidota; class Ignavibacteria; order Kapaibacteriales; family UBA961; genus JADZAA01. Next base: position 36,750 of record JBDHXA010000022.1, read on the forward strand.
TGATTGAAGATATGTGCTTGTATTTTGAAAAGCGAGTTCCTCATCTCGGCAAGAAAATCACCATTGAACGCACTTTAAATTTTTCGATAGAAGCGTTTGTCAATAAAGAGCTTTTTGAATGGGTAATCGAAAATCTGCTTAAAAATGCGGTTGAAGCAATTGAAACGTCAGATGGAAAAATAACGCTTGTGTCGAGCATAGTCCGAAAAAAATTAATTGTTACCGTAACGGATAATGGCAAAGGCATGAATGCACAAACGCGAAGGCAGGTTTTTTTGCCAGGATATTCCACCAAAAAACGCGGCTGGGGGCTGGGGCTTTCGCTGTCAAAACGAATCATTGAAGAGTATCACAGCGGTAAAATAATCGTGAAAGATTCTGCTCCCGGAAAAGGTGCAACATTTTTGATTGAATTGCCTAAATATTCCATTACTTCATAAAATATAATTATTGCTGCAGAGTAGATTTATTTTAGCGGATTAAACACTGAAGTGCAACACTTTTGTAATTATCAGTGAGCCCACTCCGAAAAGGTATTTTATAAAAATTGCAGACTAAAGATTCGCTATTTTTCAAAAAAACTTATCTTTCAAGAGCTAAAAAAGTCGTTTTTTTGCCGTTTTTCACTTGAAAACGAGTAAAAACTGTACTTTTTCACCATGTTTTCTTTGACTTGAAATATTACCCGACTTTTCGGAGTGGGCTCATCAGTAAATACTTGAATTGGAGTTTTCCATCCAAGTATTTTCCTTGGACGGTTGTCTATGCGTCTCATTGCCTCTGAAAGTTCATCATCTTCTACTGATAGAAACTCTCGCTTTTTAGGGAAATACTGTCTGATTAGTCCATTGGCATTCTCGTTTGTTCCGCGCTCCCAAGAGTGATATGGATGGCAAAAATATGTTTCGGCTGATAATGATTTCGCTATGGTTTCATGATTGCTAAACTCTTTGCCGTTATCATAAGTCAGTGTGCGAACATGCTGTTTGTACGGCAATAGCA